>NZ_JAUSUN010000005.1:0-227491 GCF_030814065.1 Mesobacillus stamsii | reverse complement strand
TTGTCTTGCCAAAGGCATCGCTGGGTAGCTATGTGCGGACGGGATAAGTGCTGAAAGCATCTAAGCATGAAGCCCCCCTCAAGATGAGATTTCCCTTAGCGCAAGCTAGTAAGAACCCTGAAAGATGATCAGGTTGATAGGTCAGAGGTGGAAGCACGGTGACGTGTGGAGCTGACTGATACTAATCGTTCGAGGACTTAACCAAAAAGAAAAGCGAAGGCTAAGAACCGGAGCTAGACAACAATCACTCGTTCTTCTTGAATTCTTCTTACACATTATCTAGTTTTGAGGGAATAAAGATGTTTACAAAGTAAATTATCTTTAAAATTCTCTTGCAAAATGAAGGAAAGACAGTATAATAATTATTGTCTTTGAAAATTGTCTGGTGGCGATGGCGAGAAGGTCACACCCGTTCCCATACCGAACACGGAAGTTAAGCTTCTCAGCGCCGATGGTAGTTGGGGGTCTCCCCCTGTGAGAGTAGGACGCCGCCGGGCATACATATGGAGGATTAGCTCAGCTGGGAGAGCATCTGCCTTACAAGCAGAGGGTCGGCGGTTCGATCCCGTCATCCTCCACCAAGATTTTTTCGCGTAAGCGAAAATAATCTTCCTTAATTTTTCGCGTAAGCGAAAATAATCTTCCTTAATTTTTCGCGATAGCGAAAATAATTTTCTTAACGTTTTTCGCGTCACCGAAAAAAATTCCTTAGCGTTTTAGCGCTAGCGAAAAAACTTCCTTTATTACGCCGGTGTAGCTCAATTGGTAGAGCAACTGACTTGTAATCAGTAGGTTGGGGGTTCAAGTCCTCTTGCCGGCACCATTTGTACGAGCCATTAGCTCAGTCGGTAGAGCATCTGACTTTTAATCAGAGGGTCGAAGGTTCAAGTCCTTCATGGCTCACTAAGTTTTTTTCGCGACAGCGAAAATAAACTTCCTTAATTCGCGACAGCGAAAATAAACTTCCTTAATTCGCGACAGCGAAAATAAACTTCCTTAATTCGTGATAGCGAAAATAACTTTCTAATATTTTGCTTTATCGGAACAATTTTAATATGCGGGTGTGGCGGAATTGGCAGACGCACCAGACTTAGGATCTGGCGCCGCAAGGCGTGGGGGTTCGACTCCCTTCACCCGCACCAAAGTTTTTTACGTCAAAGTAACTTTATATAATGCGGAAGTAGTTCAGTGGTAGAATACAACCTTGCCAAGGTTGGGGTCGCGGGTTCGAATCCCGTCTTCCGCTCCATATTTCTTAAGCCGGGGTGGCGGAACTGGCAGACGCACAGGACTTAAAATCCTGCGGTAGGTGACTACCGTACCGGTTCGATTCCGGTCCTCGGCACTACCAAGTAAGCGAATGTGCTATTTATGCGCCCGTAGCTCAATTGGATAGAGCGTCTGACTTCGGATCAGAAGGTTATGGGTTCGACTCCTTTCGGGCGCGCCATGATATTTTCTCTTAATCGGGGAGTAGCTCAGCTTGGTAGAGCACTTGGTTTGGGACCAAGGGGTCGCAGGTTCGAATCCTGTCTTCCCGATCAGTCTTATATTTTAGGGGCCTTAGCTCAGCTGGGAGAGCGCCTGCCTTGCACGCAGGAGGTCAGCGGTTCGATCCCGCTAGGCTCCACCATAAAATTCTTATAAAAATATTTGGCGGTGTAGCTCAGCTGGCTAGAGCGTACGGTTCATACCCGTAAGGTCGGGGGTTCGATCCCCTCCGCCGCTACCAAATTTAATCTGGTTGAACCTATTCAATCTAGGATATCCTGGACCTTTAGCTCAGCTGGTTAGAGCAGACGGCTCATAACCGTCCGGTCGTAGGTTCGAGTCCTACAAGGTCCACCATTTTATCTGAATGAAATAATGGAGGTATACCCAAGTCTGGCTGAAGGGATCGGTCTTGAAAACCGACAGGCGGGTAACACCGCGCGGGGGTTCGAATCCCTCTACCTCCTCCATAATTGGTATTGTCTAGCGTGTAGCAAGGAGTTTTCTTTATCGGAATACGCTCAAGTTATACCAGTTGAGTTGTTTCTCTAAGTGTAAATTATCTGATTAATATTATCGCGGGGTGGAGCAGTCCGGTAGCTCGTCGGGCTCATAACCCGAAGGTCGCAGGTTCAAATCCTGCCCCCGCAATCATGAAAGTTATTTCAAGTCTTGTACTTGAAGTAACTTTGGTCCCGTGGTGTAGCGGTTAACATGCCTGCCTGTCACGCAGGAGATCGCCGGTTCGATCCCGGTCGGGACCGCCATTTTAATTTGGTTTAGTTAAGTCGGTAGAGGAAATTGTGCTTCTGCTGCAACTTGCGAAAAAGTATAAGAACTTTTGAGTATAGGACTTATTGCTAACCATGTTTAGGAAAAATGATAGCGGCTCAGTAGCTCAGTCGGTAGAGCAAAGGACTGAAAATCCTTGTGTCGGCGGTTCGATTCCGTCCTGAGCCACCTTATTTAAATGAATATTTAATAATAATATGGCGGTTGTGGCGAAGTGGTTAACGCACCTGATTGTGGTTCAGGCATTCGTGGGTTCGATTCCCATCAGTCGCCCCATTTTTTGCGGGTGTAGTTTAGTGGTAAAACCTCAGCCTTCCAAGCTGATGATGAGAGTTCGATTCTCTTCACCCGCTCCATAAGGGCCTATAGCTCAGCTGGTTAGAGCGCACGCCTGATAAGCGTGAGGTCGGTGGTTCGAGTCCACTTAGGCCCATTTTTTATATTATTCCGCAGTAGCTCAGTGGTAGAGCACTCGGCTGTTAACCGAGCGGTCGTAGGTTCGAATCCTACCTGCGGAGCCATTTTTATGGGGAAGTACTCAAGAGGCTGAAGAGGCGCCCCTGCTAAGGGTGTAGGTCGGGTAACCGGCGCGAGGGTTCAAATCCCTCCTTCTCCGCCACAAGGCCCCTTGGTCAAGCGGTTAAGACACCGCCCTTTCACGGCGGTAACACGGGTTCGAATCCCGTAGGGGTCATAAGAAAAGCTGTTAGCAATTATGCTAACGGTTTTTTTTTATGCATATTTTTTGGAATCTTACTATATCCTAAGTTAAAAATTATTCTCAAAAAATTGTGATGTAGTGTTTAATTTTCCTCTGTTAGATTAATTTTGAAGAAACAGAAGGAATTAGTATACCTATAAGAGGATAAAATAAAAATAGACGAAAGCAGTCCGAAGAAGGCTCAAGTTCGGACAACTTTTCTTTTTTTCTCGCAAAAGCAGTCTGAAGTAGCCCCAAGTTCGGACAACTTTTTGTCTTTTTCCGCAAAAGCAATCCGAAGTAGCCCTAAGTTCGGACTACTTTCCGGCATTTTCAGCAAAAGCAGTCCGAAGTAGCCCCAAGTTCGGACTACTTTCCGTCTTTTTCAGCAAAAGCAGTCCGAAGTAGCCCTAAGTTCGGACTACTTTTCTTTTTTTCCTGCAAAAGCAGTCCGAAGTAGTCCCAAGTTCGGACTACTTTCCGTCTTTTTCAGCAAAAGCAGTCCGAAGTAGCCCCAAGTTCGGACCACTTTCCGTCTTTTTCAGCAAAAGCGGTCCGAAGTAGCTCCAAGTTCGGACTACTTTTCGTCTTTTCCTGCAAAAGCAGTCCGAAGTAGCCCCAAGTTCAGACTACTTTCCGCCTTTTTACGCAAAAGCAGTCCGAAGTAGGCCCAAGTTCGGACTACTTTCCGGCTTTTTCAGCAAAAGCAGTCCGAAGAAGGCTTAAGTTCGGACTACTTTCCGTCTTTTCCAGCAAAAGCAGTCCGAAGTAGTCCCAAGTTCGGACTACTTTCCGCCTTTTTCCACGAAAGCAGTCCGAAGTAGCCCCAAGTTCGGACAACTTTCCGTCTATCCCTGCAAATCTGGTCCTACAGGTACAATTTATGACATCTCACACAATTTTTTTTGCGAACTGTTTTTATCCGGGTATATAGCTAACTTTCGTTCCACATATTTCGGCGAAATTGGAAGAATTAGTACGTTAATTGTTGCTATGCCGGTGTATTTTGTCGAATTTTCTGATATAATAAGTATTATTGTCGAAAAATTTTGAAAAAATTTACAAGGGTTTTTTTCTTGTAACTAGAATAGTACTGAAATAAGGAATTTTAATCGTTTTAAAAAAGGCAGGCGATAGCAATGGTGATTTATCCTACAGAGTTTGAATTGCATCTGTTTCATGAAGGCAACCTGTATCAAAGTTATAAATTGTTTGGTGCGCATGTCATGAAAAGAGGGACGGAAACATATACTCGATTTTGTGTGTGGGCTCCGAATGCGTCTGAAGTGAGGCTTGTGGGTGATTTTAACCATTGGAATGGGGAGAACGATCAATTAAACAAGGTGAATCTGGAAGGTGTCTGGCAACTTGCCGTTGAGGGTGATCTGACTGGGGCTATATATAAATATGAGATTTTGACTGCGGACGGGGAGAAGAAGCTGAAGGCTGATCCGTTTGCTTTCTTTTCAGAAGTGAGGCCAAATACCGCTTCAGTCGTTTATTCCCTTGATGGATACCAATGGGGGGACCAGAAATGGCTGCAAAAGCGGGAGCGGCAGAGCACGCTTGAAATGCCTATGTTCATTTATGAGCTTCACGCAGGTTCCTGGAAAAAACAGACTGATGGATCGTATCTTACCTATCGTGAGCTTGCAGATGAGCTGATTCCTTATATTCTTTCACATGGATATACACATATTGAGCTATTGCCTTTAACTGAGCATCCGCTCGATATGTCGTGGGGCTATCAATCTACCGGTTATTTTTCTGTTACCAGCCGTTATGGTACTCCGCATGATTTTATGTATTTCGTGGATTTATGCCATCAAAATGGCATTGGTGTAATTCTTGATTGGATTCCCGGCCATTTTTGCAAGGATGCACATGGGCTGTACAAATTTGATGGTGGTTATGCTTTTGAGTACGAGCGTGAAAATGACCGAGAGAATATGGTTTGGGGAACAGCTAATTTCGACCTCGGAAAAACGGAGGTACAAAGCTTCCTAATCTCAAGCGCACTTTTCTGGTTGGAGAAATACCATATTGACGGCTTCAGAGTGGATGCAGTGGCAAATATCATTTATTGGCCAAATTCCCATCAGACAGCAAACCAATTTGGAGTGGAATTTTTAAAGAAGCTGAATAAAGCGGTAAGGGACTTTGAGCCAGGAGCGTTGATGATTGCAGAGGATTCGACCGACTGGCCGCAGGTGACAGCCCCAGTGGAATATGGCGGTCTTGGATTTACATACAAGTGGAATATGGGGTGGATGAACGACACATTAAAGTATATGGAGGAGGAAAGCCATAATAGGAAGTATATCCATGATAGGATTACCTTCTCCCTGCATTATGCTTTTTCGGAGAACTTTATTCTTCCCTTCTCCCATGATGAAGTCGTCCATGGAAAGAGATCCTTGCTGGATAAAATGCCGGGTGATTACTGGCAAAAGTTTGCGCAGCTCCGGCTGTTGCTTGGGTTCATGGTTGCCCATCCCGGCAAGAAGCTGACTTTTATGGGAACGGAATTTGGCCAGTTCGCGGAATGGAAGGACAAGGAGCAACTTGATTGGAATCTGTTTGAGTATGACCTGCATGAAAAAGTGAACGTGTATACAAAAGAATTGATCAAATTGTATAAGCGTTCGAAACCATTTTATGAAATCGACCAGAGCCATGATGGCTTTGAATGGATTGATGCGGATAACCGCGACCAATCTGTTTTTTCTTTTATAAGGAAAGGGCAGAATCCAGATGAGGTTCTGCTTGTCGTATGTAATTTTACAGAGAGAGTTTACAGCGATTACAGAATTGGAGTGCCAAAGTCCGGTGAATATCGAGAAATTTTGAACAGTGATGCGGCAGCATTTGGAGGTTCGGGTGTGATCAATAAAAAGGTTCTCAAAGCTAAAGAAATAGCTTTCCATGGAAGGCCGTTTTCTATAGAGATGAGTATTTCTCCATTCGGTGTCTCCGTGTTACGCCCTGTTATCAAAAGAAAGGGGAGAACTATTCATGCAAAAGAAGAAGTGCGTGGCAATGCTGTTGGCAGGAGGAAGAGGAAGCCGTCTTCATTCACTGACGAAGAGCCTAGCTAAACCCGCCGTCCCTTTTGGCGGCAAGTACCGGATTATCGATTTCCCGTTAAGCAATTGCACGAACTCAGGAATCCATACAGTGGGTGTGTTGACACAATACCAGCCGCTTCTGCTCAACTCCTATATTGGGATTGGTAGTGCATGGGACCTTGACAGGAAGGATGGCGGAGTGACTGTGCTACCGCCTTATGCGGAAAGTTCCGAAGTTAAATGGTACTCTGGCACGGCAAGCGCTATTTTTCAGAATTTGAATTATCTCGATCAATATAATCCTGAATACGTTTTGATTCTTTCAGGTGACCATATTTATAAAATGAACTATGAATTAATGCTCCAACATCATGAGGAAAAAGGCGCGGATGTGACGATTTCTGTTATCGAAGTACCTTGGGATGAGACCAATCGGTTTGGAATCATGAATACAGATTCCGAGCTTAGAATAACGGAATTTGAAGAAAAACCTGACAACGCGAAAAATAATCTTGCTTCGATGGGGATTTATATATTTAACTGGAGTGTTTTAAGGGAATATCTGATAAGAGATGACCTGAATCCAGAATCAAGCCATGATTTTGGCAAAGATATTATTCCACTTTTACTAGAAAAGAAAATGAAATTATTTGCCTATCCATTCAAAGGATATTGGAAAGATGTTGGTACGATTCAGAGCTTGTGGGAAGCGAACATGGATTTATTGGATAAGGATTGTGATTTAAACTTGTTTGATCAGTCATGGCGAATCTATTCCGTGAACCCGAATCAGCCACCCCAATATATTTGCCCAGAAGGAACTGTTTCAGAATCGCTGGTCAATGAAGGCTGCAAAATAGAGGGGGCAGTTTCTAGGACAGTTGTGTTCCAAGGCGTGACGGTGAAAAAAGGGGCTGTTGTCAAGGAAACAGTTATTATGCCTGAAGCTGTCATTGGCCTTAATTGTGTGATTGAGAAGGCAATTGTGTCGCCAGGCGTGTATGTCCCGGATGGAACAATCATTAGGCCGGATGCGGATAGCAATGAAATTACATTAGTATCGGAAGAAACAATTGGTGAATTGCAATCCAATTGAGATGACTTCGGGAGGATATAGAAATGAACAAACGATTATTGGGAGTAATAGATGCGACAACCGTTCACGAAGATCTTGAGGATTTGTCTCTGCATCGATCGGTAGCAGCAATTCCCTTTGGCGGACGTTACAGGCTGATTGATTTTATTCTTTCCAATTTGGTGAATTCAGGAATCGAGAGCGTGGCAATTTTTCCAAAATACCAGTACCGGTCGCTGATGGATCATTTAGGTTCAGGAAGGAATTGGGATTTAAACCGAAAAAGGGATGGCTTGTTTTTTTTTCCTGCGTCAAATACAGGAAATCATTATACAGGAATTGGAACATTGGATCACTTTGCCGATAACATTGACTATTTTGAACGGAGTACACAGGACTATGCGATTATTGCGAATTCCTATACGGTTTTTAATATGGATTTCCAGCCGCTGCTTGACTGGCATATCCAGTCGGGATGCGATATTACTGAGGTTCAGAAAAACGGAAAATCACTCGGCATTTATCTTGTAGAAAAAGCTTTGCTAATGGATTTGATTAAGACAAGGAATGAAACCGGCTATTTCAATATGAGAGATGCTGCCAGGGATACGAGCAGTCAGTTCCAGCTTTGTTATTACGACTATCAAGGCTACGCAGTGATGGTCGATTCAATCGTAAATTATTTCAATGTAAGCATGGATTTGCTTAAACCTGAAGTTTGGAAGGAGTTATTCCCGAAAGAACGCCCAATTTTGACAAAGGTGAAGGATGAGCCTCCAACCCGGTATGAGGTCGATGCATCGGTAAAAAATTCAATGGTCGCCAATGGGGGGGTAATTGAGGGGACCGTTGAAAATAGCATCATTGGAAGAGGAGTGAAAATCGGGAAGGGTACAGTGGTTCGAAATTGTATTATCATGCAAAAAACGCAAATAAAGGAGAATTGTCTATTGGAATCAGTCATCGTGGATAAAGATGCTAGAATCGAGGCAGGAACGGTTATCACAGCGCCAGCCGATGCACCAGCCGTCATCCGAAAAGGGACGGTCCAGGGAGTGGGAAGCAAGTCGTGAAGGTGTTATTTGCAGTTTCAGAATGTGTTCCTTTCATCAAGTCAGGAGGTCTGGCAGATGTGGCGGGATCTCTTCCAAAAGAACTGAAAAAATTAGGAATAGATGTGAGGGTAATATTACCGAAATATGGATTGATCCCTGAAAAGTTCCGGACTGAGATGAAAAAAGGGAAAGAGTTTACTGTGCAGTTAGGCTGGCGCGCGCAATATTGCGGCATTGAAACGCTTGAACAGGATGGCGTCACATTTTACTTTGTGGACAATGAATATTACTTTAATCGGGATAGTCTTTATGGCCATTATGATGATGGGGAGCGATTTTCTTTTTTCAGCAAAGCTGTTCTTGAGTTCATCGGCGAAAGTGAATTTTATCCAGATGTGATCCATTGCCATGACTGGCATACCGGTATGATCCCTTTCTTGCTACGGACAGAGTACCATAAGCGTTCCGGGTATGGATCGATCCGCTCGGTGTTCACGATTCATAATCTTCAATTTCAAGGGATCTTCCCGCGGGAAGTGCTTGACGACTTGCTACAAATTGACAGCTCCTATTTCAATAAGGAACAGCTGGAGTTTTACGGGATGGCTAACTACATGAAAGCTGCATTGATCGCAGCGGATCGTATTACGACTGTCAGCCCTACTTACAAGGAGGAAATTCAGACCGAGTACTTTGGTGAAAAATTGGATGGACTGTTGAGAAAAAGACAGGAGAATCTAACGGGGATTTTGAATGGGATTGATCATGATGCTTATGACCCCGAAAGTGATCCAGGTCTGGCCGCCAATTTTGGAGCAGGGGTGCTTGAACGGAGAGTGATCAACAAGCTTCAGGTACAGACCAGTTTTGGCTTGCCGTTAAAGGAGGATACACCGGTCATGGCGATGATCACAAGGCTTACGAAGCAAAAGGGCCTTGAATTGGTCAAGGAAGTTTTCCATGAAATCATGACAACGGGTTTGCAGTTAGTTGTTCTTGGCACCGGTGACCATGAGTTTGAGCAGTTCTTCAGGGACATGGCTGCACAGTATCCAGACCAGTGTGGGATCTATATTGGTTTTGATGAAAATTTAGCGCATCAGGTGTACGCAGGATCGGATTTATTTTTGATGCCATCAAAGTTCGAGCCTTGCGGTTTGAGTCAGATGATTGCGATGCGCTATGGATCGATTCCAATTGTCAGAGAGACGGGCGGGCTGAACGATACGGTCCAGCCGTATAATGAGGAGAACGGACAGGGCAATGGTTTTCCTTTTGCAAACTTTAATGCCCATGATATGCTTTTTACGATTGAAAGAGCCTTGTCGATTTACCAGCAGCGTGAAAAATGGCAACAGCTGATGGCTAAAGCGATGGAAACAGACTATAGCTGGGCTCAGTCAGCAAGACAATACAATGACTTGTATTCTGATCTCATCTCAAGGAGTGAAACGCATGTTTTCTAGTGTTCCCAAATTCAAAACCGCATTCTTGAAAAAACTCGAGATGATGTTTGGAACAAGCTTTGAAGAAAGTACGAGCCAGGAGCAATTTCAAACTCTTGGGCATATGATCAGGGAATATGTGAGTGCTGATTGGATTCAAACAAATGAACTATATCGTGCTGGAGCGAAAAAACAGGTGTATTACTTGTCGATCGAATTTCTGCTTGGACGGCTGTTAAGACATAATCTGCTTAATTTAGGTGTGGAAGAGGTCGTGTGCAAGGGGCTAAGGGAACTTGGGATTGAACTCGATCAATTGGAGGAAATCGAGGCAGACGCTGGTCTTGGCAATGGCGGTCTTGGCCGTCTTGCCGCCTGTTTCCTTGATTCGCTTGCATCGCTTGATTTGCCTGGACATGGCTTGGGAATTCGGTACAAGCATGGCTTGTTTGAGCAAAAAATCGTTGATGGCTATCAGGTGGAACTTCCGGAACAATGGCTCAGACACGGCCATGTTTGGGAGGTGCGCAAGACGGATGATGCAGTGGAGATTCCTTTTTGGGGAGAAATTGAGACGAGAATGGAAAATGGCCGACTCGTTTTCAGACACCTGAATGCCGAGCCGATAATGGCGATTCCATACGATCTCCCGGTCATCGGCTATCATACTCAGACGGTAAACACCCTTCGCCTCTGGAATGCCGAGCCGGCGAGATTTCCGGCTCATGCAGATATTTTTAAATATAAGAAAGAGACGGAATCGGTCTCGGAGTTTTTATATCCGGATGATACTCATGATGAAGGAAAAATCCTTCGGCTGAAGCAGCAATATTTCCTTGTTGCCGCTAGCCTGAAGGCGATTGTTAAATCGTTTAAAAAGAAGAATAAGAGCTTGCTAGCGTTCCAAGATTATGTGAGCATCCACATTAATGATACTCACCCCGCGATTGCAGTCCCTGAGTTAATGAGGATTCTCATGGATGATGAGGGGCTTGGCTGGGATGAAGCGTGGCGTATTACTGTACAAACGCTTTCTTATACGAACCATACAACGCTTGCTGAGGCATTGGAAAGGTGGCCATTGCGGATTTTTCAGCCATTGCTCCCGCGAATCTTCATGATTATTGAGGAGATCAACGAGCGTTTCTGTAAGGAGGTATGGAAGCAATATCCGGGAGATTGGGACAGGGTGGAAAGGATGGCAGTCATCGCTCATGGCGAGGTCAGAATGGCTCCGCTTGCAATTGTCGGCAGTCACAGCATTAATGGAGTGGCAAAACTGCATACGGAAATCTTGAAAAATCGGGAAATGAACTTGTTTTATCAATTTTATCCTGAGCGATTCAATAACAAGACGAACGGCATTACTCATCGCCGCTGGCTGCTGAAGGCAAACCCAGGGTTGTCAGGATTGATTACCGATGCAATTGGACCAGATTGGATTGGGGAACCGCATAAGCTGGCGGAGTTGATGCGCTACAACACTGATTCAGTCTTTTTGGGTAAATTGCATGAAATAAAGCAGAGGAATAAGGAACGGCTAGCAAAGACGATTTTGGACAAAACAGGGATAGAGATTGATACAGAGTCGATTTTTGATGTACAGGTAAAAAGGCTTCATGCTTATAAGCGGCAGCTGTTGAATGTGCTGCACATCATGCATTTGTATAATGAATTGAAAAAAGACCCGGATGCTCTGTTATCTCCGCGGACATTCATTTTTGGCGCTAAGGCTTCCCCTGGGTATTATTTTGCTAAAAAAGTAATAAAACTCATAAACAGTGTTGCGGATAAGGTGAACAAGGACCCGGCGACGAAAGATAAGCTGAAGGTCGTTTTTCTTGAAAATTATCGTGTCTCCCTGGCCGAAGAAATTTTTCCGGCTGCGGATATCAGTGAGCAGATTTCAACGGCGAGCAAGGAAGCTTCCGGAACAGGTAATATGAAATTCATGATGAACGGAGCTTTAACATTGGGAACGCTGGATGGGGCCAATGTAGAGATTACGGAGAGGGTTGGCAGGGAGAACATCTTCCTGTTCGGATTGAGTGCAGAGGAAGTGCTCGATTACCAAAATAACGGCGGCTATCATTCACTTGAGTACTATCACCACGACGCAAGGATCCGGGAAATCGTTGATCAGCTAGTGAATGGATTTTTCCCTGATACGGACAATCACTTCAATGAAGTATATGACACATTGCTCGGGCATAATGATCAATATTTTGTGCTGAAGGACTTTGCTTCCTATGCAGAGGCACATTTGGAAGTCAGCCGAAAGTATTTAGACCGGGGCAAATGGCTGCGGATGAGTTTAGTTAATATTGCTCAATCCGGATATTTCTCTAGCGACAGAACGGTCAGAGAATATGCAGATGACATCTGGAAAGTTCACTCTGCTTTGAAAGTATAGAAATCAGGCCAACCGGAGACGGTTTGGCCTGATTTGTCTTATTTCTTATTCTTTTTTCGTTCCTCTACATAACTATCTTCTTGTTTGTAAGGGATGTCGCCTAGTTCGGACTCCATTCCCGTTTCGTCGAGCTTTTCTTCATAATCCTTTTCGCTGTCGCTTTCGAATACTTTCCGGTCCTCGCCTTCGATATCTGTGGCGCTGAAGGTTTCATAGTCTTCAGTGAATCCACGCTCAGATTCATTATCAATGTAAAGCTTGCTGTAGTCTCCGTGGTCTCCTGTAAAGTCGGAAGGTGTTTCCGAGGTTCCAAATTCAGCTACATCATGGAAGCTATTCCTATTATCTGTCGTCTCCTCATTCTGCCTTCTGTCAAAATCCGCTTCGTGGCTGTATTCCAATACGTCTTCTTCGGCTGGACGTTCATTTGATATTTTCTGTTCCGGTGAGTGTTCGACGCAATATAACGTGTAGGGAATTGCTTCGAGTCGTTCGTATGGAATATCTTTCCCGCATTCGGCACATTTTCCGTATGTTCCATCCTCAATCGCCTGCAGGGCGTTCTCCACTTTGGATATCTGGTCACCATGGTGTTCATCGATCGCCAAGCTTTTGCTGCGCTCAAACAGCTCTGTGCCGCTGTCGGCAGGATGGTTATCATAGGAAGAAAGTTCTTGTTGGCTGTCATTAAGATATCCTTCCTCTTCATTCTGATTTATTTGAGATTGAAGTGTTTCTTTTTCAGATAGAAGTGCTTGCTTCAAGTTATGGAGCTGGTCCTTTATTAGCACGATTACACATCCTTCTTCATTCGAGTTGTATGTATTTAATACCCACTCATCATTAAGGGAAACATAGAAAAAGCTTCGGTCCAAGGACAGAAGCTTTTCGAATAATTTACAACAAGCTGAGGAAAATGCCGACGGATAAAAGCAGACCAAAGATCGTGTTGGTCTTTGCCGTTGCAGCCATTGCTGGCATCATTTGCAAAGGATTGGAATTTCCAATAAACCCTTTAGTTGCTTTGATTGCTGACGGAATGCTAAGTGCGACAATCGCCAGCCATGGTGATACGGCACCCGCAAAGATTAGGCCAATTACCCATATATAAGATAAAGCGAACATGCCCGCAAGCAAGCGGATGGCGCCAGTCCTTCCAAGCAGGATGGCGAGCGTTTTTCGGCCAAACTCTTTGTCGCCGTCAAGGTCGCGAATATTATTGGCAAGCAGGATTGCCCCAACTAGCAAAAAGCTCGGGAACGATACGAGTACACTGGTCGACGTAACGGTTCCAGTCTGAATATAGAACGAGATCAATATGATTAAAATACCCATAAAAAATCCAGACACAAGCTCGCCAAATGGAGTATAAGCAATTGGCAGCGGACCGCCTGTGTATAGATAACCGGCAGCCAGGGAGACAACTCCGACAGCTGCGACCCACCAGCTTGTGCTAATGGAGATATAGGCACCGAGTAATACGGAAATTCCATAAAGGCTGAACGCTAGATTCAAGACTGTTTTGGGCTGAATCCCATGGCGGACAATTGCACCGCCAATTCCAACAGAATTCTCGTTATCTAGTCCGCGTTTAAAATCATAATATTCATTGAACATATTTGTTGCTGCTTGGATAAACAGGCTAGCGACGAGCATGGACAGAAACATACCCCAATGGATGCGGCCGCTGTTTTCTATCGCTAAAGCAGTGCCGAGAAGCACAGGAGCAAATGCGGCAGTCAAAGTATGAGGACGGGTTAATTGCCACCAGACTTTCCAGCTTGCTTTCTCCACTGTTGGCGAAGAATTATGCTGTAGCTGTGATTGCATATCTAATTCTCTCCCTTAGTATCAATCTATCAAACCTTACTATTTTATCTAAAAGAACGAAAATTGTCAAAAACACCATGCCCATATCAGCTAAATTCCCTTACAATTATAAGTGTAGATATTCACATATCCACTGTCAATTAGTATTTTCACGTATAAGCAGGGGATTTCCCCAGTTTTATGCAAAGCTTTTCCGCTAAAAAGCCTGCTATAATTGACATCATGAGGTATGAGGTGTATCTTAAAATAAGCTTTTAAACGTTTGATAACAGTGGAGAGGCTGTTATTGGGGGGATTTTTTTGGTTGCCATTCAGGAAACGGAACTAAAACAGGGAATTTTTAATGGAATAGCGCGTGCCAAGGGACGATCACAGTCGATTTTGGTGAGCGAGGTTCATAAAATAGAGCATCTCGATCCAGTTGATTTTTTTGCTGCAGGACGGGAAAAGTACTTAGGAGAACGTTTTTTCTGGAAGGATCCTGAGGGAAAACTAGTCCTTGCGGGATTGGGGATTTGCGGTCAAATTCAGTCGGATCAGGCAGCTGACCGCTTTTTTCATGTTGAAAAAGAGTGGAAGCGCTTCATGGATTCCGCACTAATCATTAATAAATACCAGCGCAATGGAATGGGCCCGACTTTGTTCGGAGGCTTCTCCTTTGACCCGCAGAAACAGGGAACTGCTTTATGGTCGAAGTTTCCTGAAGCATTGTTTCAAATTCCAAAATATATGCTGACTTTGAGCAATGGTGAGATGTTTCTAACGACAAACGTCATTTGTACCCATCATGATGATCTTACTTTATTTGAGAAGGTGTCTAGGGAACGCCAAGAAGTACTCTCGAAGGCAGCCATGAAACAGTCATTCGCTCAGCCAAAACTCAAGAAAATGGTGGAAATCGAGCCGGAAGCATGGAAGCAGGCGATCACACATGTCGTGAAAGATTTGAAACAAAGCGAACTGAAAAAGGTTGTCCTCGCCAGGGAACTACGACTGCATTTCGATGAAGAAGTTCAGGCAGAAAGGGTTCTGGTGAATCTTTTAGATCATCAGAACGACAGCTTTACATTTGTTTTAGAATCCAATAACGATTGTTTTATCGGTGCCTCACCCGAAAGGCTGGTCAAAAAAGAAGGGCACAGCCTGTATTCAGCATGCCTTGCAGGTTCAATTGCAAGGGGGAATACGCCTGAAGAAGATGACAGGCTTGGCAGTGAACTTTTATCTGATCAGAAAAATTTGATGGAACACCAATATGTTGTGGAAATGATCAAAGAGGCGATGGAGGAAACCTGTAATGAGGTCCTTCTTCCAGAACAGCCTGTGTTAATGAAGATGAAATACATCCAGCATCTGTATACCCCAGTCATCGGTAAAAATCGGGCAGGCACATCGATTCTTCACCTTGTAAACAGGCTCCATCCGACTCCAGCTCTTGGAGGTTTGCCAAAACAGGCAGCTATCGAGAAAATTAGGGAAATGGAGCAGTTGGACAGAGGACTGTACGCGGCACCGGTTGGCTGGATGGACTATCAGGGAAACGGCGAATTTGCGGTAGCGATTAGGTCTGGACTGATTCAGGGGAAAGAGGCTTCCTTATTTGCCGGATGTGGAGTCGTGGCAGATTCAAATGCCGAAAGTGAATACAAAGAAACTAGCATCAAGTTCCGGCCGATGCTTACAGCGCTTGGAGGAAAGATAACATGAGTGACCAGCAAGATTTAACAGCGTATATTGCTGCATTTGTTGCAGAATTATCCATAACTGGAGTGAAGGATGTTGTTATCAGTCCTGGTTCGAGATCAACGCCAATGGCACTGGTGATCGCAGAGCATCCTGAGCTGAGAACCCATATTCTCGTTGATGAGCGTTCTGCGTCCTTTTTCGCCCTCGGAATTGCCAAGGCAACCCGAAAACCCGTCGCACTCCTTTGTACATCTGGAACGGCCGCGGCCAATTATTACCCTGCAGTCATAGAAGCACGTATTTCAAGGGTTCCGCTGATCGTTCTGACAGCTGATCGGCCGCATGAACTGCGCGATGTCGGAGCGCCGCAGGCAATCGACCAAATCCATTTGTATGGTAAGAATGTTAAATGGTTTGTAGAGATGTCGCTGCCTGACAAAACAGAGGAAATGATTCGCTATGCTCGTACTGTTTGTAGCAGAGCAGTTGCAACAGCATCTAGTTATCCGCAGGGACCAGTCCATTTGAACTTTCCGTTCAGGGAACCATTGATTCCGAAGTTGGATGAAAAATTGTTCGAACTGACTGATCGTACTGGCAGATATGTCGAAATCCAAACCGGACGTATCAGTTTATCAGATGCCATGTTTGCAAGGATTGCGGAAGAGCTTGCAGTCTATAAAAACGGGATGATCGTCTGCGGGCAAATTGACAGCGATGATTTTACTGAACGCGTATTGGCACTTGCAGACATCCTGAAATTCCCAATAATCGCCGACCCGCTATCACAGCTGCGCAGCGGTGAACATGACGGAAGGCATATTGTCGATACATATGATGCGTTTTTGCGTAACGAAGACGCAAAGGAAGCATTAAAACCCGATGTGATCATCCGCTTTGGTGCGATGCCTGTGTCAAAGGCGCTGACCATCTTTATCAAAGAGAACCGCCATGCCCGGCAGATTGTGATTGATAGTGGTGCCGGCTGGCGTGAACCTACTATGTCAGCTAACGATATGTATTATTGTGATGAAGCACTTTTTTGTGAGAAGATCAGCAGTTTGGTCGACTATGTTCCTGAAACTGCTTACTTGGATAAGTGGCTTGCGTTAAACGATACGGCAAGGCACCAGCTAATCGGAATTGCCGATACGGAGGAATTGAGTGAAGGCAAGCTGTTCCATCTGCTAAATGAAATGCTTCCTGAAGGTGCGACTCTATTCGTCGGCAACAGCATGCCGATCCGCGACCTCGATTCCTTTTTTCTGTTCAATAAAAAGAAAATTAGAGTCATGGCCAACAGAGGAGCCAATGGCATCGACGGAATTGTGTCTACTGCCATTGGGGTAGCGAGTGTATCGCAGCCATGTTACCTCGTGCTCGGGGATTTAACTTTCTATCATGACTTGAATGGGCTATTGGCGTCAAAATTATATGCTATCAATATTAACATTTTACTAATTAATAATAATGGCGGAGGAATCTTCTCCTTCCTGCCCCAGGCAAATGAACCAAAGCATTTCGAGATGCTTTTTGGCACTCCGCTCGATCTTGATTTCCGTCATGTAGTTGCAATGTACAAAGGAAAATACGACCTGATAAAAGACTGGACGCATTTTTCCAAGACATTTACCGAAAACCAGCACGTTGAAGGCTTGAAGGTAATGGAAATTCGCACAACAAGGGAGTCGAACATGACCGAACATCGAAATTTGTGGAAATCTGTTTCCCGGGAAATAAGCGCAATGGTAAAAGGTGATGAAACTTGAAAACGATGATTAATGGAATCCAGTATCATGTCGAGCGATACGGCAGCGGATTTCCGCTCGTATTGCTTCATGGTTTTACCGGAGCGGCTTCTACATGGAAGCCGTTTTGTCCGGTATGGGGACAGCATTCAGAATTGGTGTTGTTGGATCTCATTGGGCATGGAGAGACTGAATCGCCAGGCGATATGAAGCGATATGATATCAAGCAGGCAACAAATGACCTTAAGGTTCTTTTAGATCAGTTCGGTATTGAAAAAGTAGACTTGCTTGGCTACTCAATGGGCGGTCGGATAGCGATTGCTTTTGCTAGTCTGTATCCTGGAAGAGTAAGGAAACTCGTTCTTGAGAGCACGACACCTGGACTGAAAACGCCTGAAGAGCGTCAAGCACGAATCATACAGGACGAAAAATTGGCAGTCAAAATGGAAGAGGAAGGCATAGAAAAATTCATCGATTTTTGGCAATCGATCCCGCTTTTTCAATCACAACAGAATCTGCCGGAAAAAGTAAGGGAACAAATAAGAAGTCAAAGGCTGAAGAATGATCCAGTCGGGCTGGCAAACAGCCTGCGGGGTATGGGAACTGGTAAACAGCCGTCCTGGTGGGATGCGCTCGTGAACTTTGATTTTGACACCCTGCTGATTACAGGAGAGCTTGATGATAAATTTTGCGAAATAGCCGCCGACATGGCGGCAAAACTGCCGAAATCGACAAATTTGACGATAAATGGATGTGGACATGCAATTCATGTGGAAGAGCAACAAAAATTTGGTACAATAGTAAGTGAGTTTTTGTTGAATACATAATAGGGGGTATCAAAATGACAGTTGAGTGGGTGTCAGAACGCAATTACGAAGATATTCTGTATGAAACATATAATGGCATTGCAAGAATCACTATTAACCGTCCAGAAGTGCGCAATGCTTTCCGTCCTAAAACAGTTATGGAAATGATCGATGCATTTTCTTTTGCTCGTGATGATTCGAGTGTTGGCGTAATTGTCCTTACTGGGGCTGGAGACGATGCATTCTGCTCTGGCGGAGACCAGAAGGTGCGCGGACATGGTGGGTACGTTGGCGAAGACGAAATTCCCCGCTTGAATGTCCTGGACCTGCAGCGCCTGATTCGGGTTATCCCTAAACCAGTCATCGCACAGGTAAAAGGCTATGCAATCGGCGGCGGCCATGTGCTCCATGTCGTATGTGACCTGACTATTGCGGCGGATAATGCTATTTTCGGCCAGACAGGTCCTAAAGTAGGAAGCTTTGATGCAGGGTATGGTTCAGGCTACCTCGCAAGAATTGTAGGTCATAAAAAGGCTCGTGAAATCTGGTACCTTTGCCGTCAGTACAATGCACAGGAAGCTTTGGAGATGGGCCTAGTTAACACAGTTGTGCCTCTTGCTCAAATTGAAGAGGAAACGATCAAATGGTGTGAAGAAATGCTCGAAAAGAGCCCAACTGCACTTCGTTTCCTGAAGGCTGCAATGAACGCTGATACGGATGGGCTTGCCGGACTTCAGCAAATGGCAGGAGATGCAACCTTGCTTTACTACACAACAGATGAAGCGAAGGAAGGCCGCGATGCGTTCAAGGAAAAACGCAAGCCAAACTTTGGCCAGTTTCCTAGGTTCCCTTGATTATGAAGTTTGACACAGCTTGATGGCCTTCCATCAAGCTGTTTTAGTATAGAGAGAAAGGATGACAACCATGGCTGAAACGATGCCGAATTGGCTGAAAAAGCGGGCTGAGCTATCTCCGGACCGGGTAGCGCTAATCTTTGAAGAACATGCCTATACCTATCAACAAGTGTTTGAAAAGGCAAAATGGTACGCGGGAAAACTGGAAGCGTTGGGTCTGAAAAAGGGTGGAACAGCTGCTGTGCTGTTTTCCAATCAAGCGGAAGCTGTCTTTATTTTATACGCTTTACAAATGGCAGGAATCAGGGTGGTTATTTTGAACCATCGCCTAACAGCAGAAGAGCTGGTTTGGCAGCTGGATGATAGCCAAGCGACGGTACTTGTGTACGAAACACGGTTCAATGGGAAGGTGTCAGAAGTTCCTGCAAATGCAAGAAAGATTAGCACCAAAGACTTGTTAGAAACAAACGGAATAACTCCCTTCATTCTTGACGAGTACGAGCTGAATGAAGTTACTTCTATCATGTATACATCGGGCACGACCGGCAATCCGAAAGGCGTCATGCAAACTTATGGAAATCATTGGTGGAGCACGAATGCTTCTGCGCTTAACCTAGGATTACATGTTCATGATAAATGGCTTTGTACTGTGCCGATTTTCCATATCAGCGGTTATTCGATTTTAATGAGAGGACAAATATATGGAATGCCGATTGTCTTACATTCTTCCTTTGATGAGAAAAAGGTACTCGAAGACATTGGGCGATACGACATAACGATTCTGTCGGTTGTCAGTACGATGTTAAGGCGGATCATCGACCGAATGGGCGAAAACAAATTGCCGGATTCCTTCCGCTGCATGCTGTTGGGTGGAGGGCCAGCTACATTGCCGTTACTTCAAGCCTGTTTGGAAAAAGAGATCCCTGTATTTCAAACGTATGGGATGACAGAAACCTCGTCACAAGTGGTAACATTGTCACCTGAATACAACATGGAACGGCTGGGATCTGCTGGGAAGGCATTGTTCCCTAATCAAATTCAAATCGTCAACGATGCTGGCGAAATAGTCCCGCCTGGTGCAGAGGGGGAAATTATTGTAAAAGGTCCAAACGTGACGGCCGGGTACTTGAATCGCCCTGAAGAAACAGCTGATAAAATCCGTGATAGCTGGCTCTATACAGGCGATATAGGCTATATAGATGATCAAGGATTCCTATATGTTCTGGACCGCCGTTCCGATTTGATTATTTCTGGCGGAGAAAATGTTTATCCCGCTGAGATTGAAGGCGTCCTGCAGTCCCATCCCGGGGTTGCTGATGCCGGCGTGATTGGAATGTCTGATGAGCAATGGGGACAGATGCCTGTCGCTTTTATTGTGAAAAAAGAATCGGGACTACGAGGGGAAGATTTGTTTGCGTTTTGTGAACGGAAATTAGCCAAATATAAGGTTCCGAAAAAGGTTTACTTTGTTGACCGCCTGCCGCGCAATGCTGCAAAGAAATTACTAAGACGCACTCTGCGTGAATGGCTGGAAGCGGAGCGTGACGAAAGTGAACATTAAATCCGTCCATTTAAAGGTGATTAACATGCAATTGAAGCAGCCCTTCATGACTCATTTAGAGTCGGTGACCGACAGGGAAGCGATCATTATAGAAGTGGGATCGTAATGGCATTATTGGATATGGGGAAGGGGTAGCATTTTCATCTCCATGGTATACGGAGGAAACGGTGCAAACCGCTTACCATATGCTGAAAGACTTTTTGATGATGATATTCTTGATCATGCCAAGCTTCAGTACCAACTCAAAACCCACATTTGCCTGGATGAAAGTATCGTTACTTTTGAAGACGCCAAGAATGCAATCGAACTTGCCAGCTGCGGCGTCATCAATATAAAAGTTGGCCGGGTCGGTGGGATTGGCGAAGCAAAAAAAATCCATGATTACTGCCACTCAAAAGGCATTCCTGTCTGGGCGGGGGGCATGATGGAATTCGGCATTTCAAGAGCACATAATATTGCGCTTGCTTCACTTCCTGGATTTACAATCCCAGGCGATATCTCTGGATCAGACCGCTATTGAGAACAGATATCATTCAGCCTGAGATTGAGGTGGAAAACGGAATGATCCAAGTGCCAGACAGGCCTGGCATCTGCTTTGAATTGAATAGACAACGAATCAAGGAAGTTACTGTTCTTGAAGAACGGTTTCAGCTTTAGAAATGGTGGAGAGAGCACTGCTTAGGCAGTGCTTTTATTTTTTTAATATCAGAGATTATATGTTTACCCTTTTTTTGCAATTGCAGGAAAATCGAGGCATGGAGCCAAATAATCTTAAACGAATCTTTTTTGTTGATAGACACGAAGGCGAAAAACGTCTCAAGGAGTTAGCGGCAAACGGCTTGCCTAAGCATTGGGCTAAGTGCTGGTGCTGGACAAATTTATTTTGACAGGTTTGAGGATGTAGAGCAAAAAGTTGTCAAGAAAGCCCTGTTATTTTGACAGGTTTGGAGGTGTAGAGCGGGAAGTTGTCAAGAAAGCCCCGTTATTTTGACAGGTTCTAAGTTCTTACCAAAAAAACCGATCCTGTGAGTATTTGGGGTGAAAATCGGTTATCAGCCAAACCCAAAAAAGAACCATGCGATTTTTGCCCGGTTTTTCTTATCTACTCGTCAACAATTTAGGTTAATTCCTGTGTTATCGTTCTAAAGAACTATTTTACTATAGTGTGATTTGCATCACTTAGTTTGCGGAAATAATTTATTATAATCACTATGGGAATAAGGTAAACTACAAAATATGGACATACATCATAAGGGAGTGTTTGACATGCTAGATCAAAAAACAATTGACATCATTAAATCGACAGTACCAGTCCTTGAAGAGCACGGAGAACAAATTACGACCGTTTTTTATAAAAGAATGTTTGAAAACCATCCAGAGTTACTGAACATTTTTAACCATGCAAACCAAAAGCAGGGCAGACAGCAAAGAGCACTTGCAGGTACTGTCTATGCTGCTGCAAAATACATCGATAACCTTGAAATGATTCTGCCGGTTGTGAACCAGATCGCTCATAAGCATCGCAGTCTAGGCATCCTGCCAGAGCATTACCCAATCGTTGGAAAGTATTTGCTGCTAGGAATAAAGGAAGTTCTTGGAGATGCGGCTACAGATGAAATTATCCATGCATGGACCGAAGCATATGGCGTGATCGCAGACGCATTCATCTCTGTCGAGGCGGAAATGTACGATGAAGCTGCAAGTCAAAACGGCGGCTGGAAGGGATTCCGTCCATTTATTGTTGCGAACAGGGTTGAGGAAAGTGAAGTCATCACTTCTTTCTATTTGAAGCCGGTTGACGGTAAGGCACTTGCTTCATTCAAGCCAGGACAGTATATTAGCATCAAGTTAGAGATCGAAGGCGAAGAGTTTACCCATATTCGCCAGTACAGTTTGTCTGATGCACCGGGAAAAGACTATTATCGTATCAGCGTAAAAAAAGAAGCTGGCATCGAAACTCCGGATGGCAAAGTCTCGAATTACTTGCACAACAGTGTAGAGGAAGGCGAAGTTTTGCAAATTAGTGCACCAGCAGGCGACTTTTTCCTTGATACAGAAAGGGATACACCCGTTGTCTTGCTAAGCGGCGGTGTTGGCCTGACTCCAATGGTCAGCATGCTGAACACCGTAGCGGAGTTGAATCCAGAAAAAGAAGTTACCTTTATTCATGCAGCCCTGAACGGAAAAGTGCATGCCCTGAAGGAAGAAGTAGCAGCAACAGCAGCAAAAGCAAAGGTGAATTCTGTCGTATTCTACGACCAGCCAACCGAAGAAGACCGCCAGAGTAACAGCTTTGATGTGGAAGGATATATTACCAAAAAATGGCTCAAGGAAAATATTGATCTTGACCAAGCAGACTTCTATTTTTGCGGCCCGGTACCATTTATGAAAGCAGTCAATTCTTCCTTAAAAGCATTAGGTGTAACAGAAGACCGAATTCACTTTGAATTTTTTGGACCAATGGCAAGCCTAGAAGCATAAAACAAGAAGAGAGGCGGCCATTTGAGTCCGCCTCTTTTTTTGGAATTTACCTCGAGAATTGTCCAGCTCCAGCGTCTAGCCCCTTGAGACGTTTTGGACCGCCCGATGAAGTCAAAGATGTATTAGGATAAAAAAATGGAAACAGATTTACTTATTTCGATGATCCAAATGACAAAAATTATATTAATAAGAGAAGTAACTGTGAAATTGCTTCCAAGGGTATCTTTCGGCATTTGGATGCAGTTTAGATACTCTAGTTGCAGTTTTTTTCTTTTGTTTAAAGAATAGTGTCATCCGTTCCAATCAACAGCCTGATAATCAGCAAAACCAAAAAAGGACCGGGCGCAGTTTGCCCGGTTTTTCTTAATTCCGATCCGTTATACCGCCAGTATTAGCTAAATTAGCAGGACCGGGTTTGTTCCGGTCCTGGTGATTAACTTAATGCTTCAAAAGTTTTACAGTCAGTTTCCCGGCTGTTGTCGGCTGTCTCGCCTGAATGGCTGACTACATAAATTTTATCTGCATTGCACAGATTTCCATGTTCCCAATACTGACAGTTGTTAACTTCGCATAAGACGTCTTTTGCCATTGGTGTACCACTCCTTTGTGATTGATACATCATTAGCATGCTGTGAAACCCGGTAACTCATTCCCGCTAATTTTAGGAAAAAGAGTGTGTTAATACACATTTATTCATTGAGTGCTTTTTCCAGAGTGGAAATATTTTTTTTCATCAACGTGAAATATGTTTCGTTGTTTTTGATGTCTTCATCTGTCAAAACGGAAAGATTGTGGAGGGTAAGTGTTTTACCGCCAATTTCATCCTGAACCATTTTTGCTAGCTTTGAGTTAAAATTTTGTTCGGTCAGAACATACTTTATTTTTGCGTCCTTAGCATGCGAAATGAGGTTTTGAAGTTCTTGTTGCGTCGGCTCATTTGTAGTTGACAGGCCGGAAATGTTGATTTGTTTCAGGCCATATCGTGTTTCCCAATAGCTGTAAGCGGCATGAGAAACGATGATTTCCTTGCGGTCAGCAGAACGAATCACCTCTGTAAACTCCTTGTCCAGATCCGTTAATTGGGCAGAAAGCTCGGCATAATTTTTTTCCAATACATCTTTATGCTCAGGCATTTGTTCCACTAATTGGTTTTTGATTGTCAGAGCAATTTCGTTTGCATAGATGGGATCTAGCCAGACGTGTGGGTTAATATCCCCGTGTCCGTGGCCGTCGTCACTTGAATGTGTTTCTTCGGCCTGATCATTGTTTCCCCCGTCCAGATGGAGCGAATCTCCGACTGGGAGCATTTTTACACCCTCATTTTTCAAGGTTTGTTCGGCTTTATCGACAAATCCCTCTAGCCCGAGACCAATATAGAAAAATAAGTCTGCATCGGCAAGCGATATCATATCCTTTTGAGATGGTTCAAAAGTATGTTCATCTGCTCCAGGCGGATAGATAGTTTTTACATCAACAAACTCGGCGCCAATTTGCTGAGTGAAATACTGAAGCGGGTAGACAGTGGTATATACTTTTAATTGGTTGTCATCCTTTTTTGCATTAGATGCTTCTTTTTGCCCGCAGCCGCTAAGGAAGCTAGAAACAATAATAAATAATACTAGGATGAAAGATAATTTTTTCAAACTAAAGACCTCCTTGGTTTCAAAGCGTAGTCATTACGATTTACAAGAGATGTTCTTCCCTTTTGTTATAGTTTTCTAATCAGAGTAAAAAAATATTAATTCGTAATGATTACGATTTACTTCTTGTATCATACAAAAGGATCGGCACAAATGCAAGTAAAACATTTTGGTTTGGTTAAGATTTGCGGTATTCTATTATGAGAACAAGCAAAAGGAGTGGAGCATGTGAGAATACTTGAGGAAATTCTTCAGTATAATAAACAATTTGTCGCTGATAAAAAGTATGAAGAATACACGACGACCAAATTTCCTAACAAAAAAATGGTGATTTTAACATGTATGGATACTAGGCTTGTTGAACTTTTGCCAAGAGCATTGAATTTTCGCAACGGTGATGTGAAGATTGTCAAAAATGCCGGTGCGCTCATTATGCATCCGTTTGGAAGTATCATGAGGAGCATTCTGGTAGCGGTTTATCAGCTGCAGGCCGAGGAAGTGGCCATCATTGGGCATTATGACTGCGGCATGAGCGGGATGAAGCCTGATGGGATGTTAGAAGAAATGAAACGGCGCGGTGTAAGCGATGATATGCTAAACACTTTGAATTACTCCGGAATCGATGTGAAAGAGTGGCTTCACGGTTTTGAAGATGTCAAGGAGAGTGTCGCCCACAGTGTTGAAATCGTAAAAAACCATCCTTTGATGCCAAAGGATGTTCCTGTACATGGTCTCGTAATTGATCCGGCAACGGGCAGGCTGGATCGTATAGTCGATGGATATGAAATTAGCTAGCATGATATACGTGTACCCAACTCAGTGATCATGAGCTTTTGTTTTTTTCTTAGGTGGCCACTCTTCCGGTACAGGGTCAAAGCCTCCGGGATGGAATGGCTGGCATTTTAGGATTCGAACAACGGTCAGCCATCCGCCTTTAAAAGGTCCAAATTTTTGGATCGCCTCAAGACCGTAATGGGAGCATGTTGGATAAAAACGGCAGGTTGGCGGTTTTAATGGCGAAATGACCTTTTGATAAAATCGAATGATGCCAATAAATATATTTTTTAACATAAGAATCCCTTCTTGTACACAGAATCACAAAAAGGAGGCTGATTTACAGCTCCTTTTTATTTGTCTCCAGGTTCTTCGTTTCGTTTTCCGGCTTCCCTTCTTCGCTGTTGCTTTCAATCGGGTCGACGGTGTGTTTGAACTGATAGGCTTTGGAGGTCGAGAACACGCTTAAAACAAGGACAAGGATAACGATCAAGACGGAGATAATCAAAATAGTATACATAATACATCCTCCTTCGTTAAAATTATTGTAGCATGTTTTCACTCAGCATGTAAAAAAGTTGCGAAAGCATGTTTTTTCCCACCAAGAGAAGGGAATAGTACTAGTGATTAAGAGGAGGATGAAATGAACATGGCTCAATCTGAATTAATTCAAGCAGTAAACAAACAAGTGGCAAACTGGACGGTCCTTTATACTAAGATTCACAACTATCACTGGTATGTAAAAGGCCGGCACTTCTTCACGCTTCATGTCAAATTTGAAGAACTTTACAATGAGGCAGCGACAATCATCGATGAATTTGCAGAAAGAATTCTGGCGTTAGACGGAAAGCCAGTTGCTACACTTAAAGAGTATTTAGAGCTGTCTTCCGTTAAGGAAGCGACAGGTTCTGAAAAAGAGGAAGAAATGGTGAAACAATTGTATGATGACTTTGCAATGGTCGTCGAAGAGCTCCAGGAAGCGATCGAACTCGCAGAGAAAGCAGAAGATACCGCTACTGCAGATATGATGACCACATTAAAAATGAGCCTTCGTAAACATATGTGGATGTTTAAGGCTTACCTCGGATAAGCAAACTGGAATACATGTTACGAAAAAACTGGCTGAAGCGGCCGGTTTTTTTGTTAAGTAAAAAAACCGGCGTCATCAGCCGGTTCATATGTATGGACTATTTTGTTAATGGATGTTACGAGAAGGATATGTGACAGTGCGAGCACCAAAGTCATCCTGGGCAAATTTCCCCTTCAGACTTTCAATCAAATAAAGACCCATCAAATCAAATAGTTCCTGCTTATCAAGGTCATGGATGATCTTCAGCAAGTCCTCGCGGCTCATTTCTTCAAGGAAGGCAAAAGCGAGCATATCGATATCCTCTTCGTCGCCGGTCAATTTATTGCGATATAATTCATATAACTCATCAATTAGTTTCAAGACATTTCACCTCTCCTTCTGCCGATACTCTATTCTCAATCCTATACTTATTTAATACCCTTAACAAGAAAAAATATGCTTTCGGTTTTTCATGCACCAGCTGTTTATTTGTGTCTAATTTTAACATAATCCTTCCTTTTACAGTGCCTAAAATTATTTATTTTAATGATATTCAGCATAAAGGAATATAGACGCAGGGAACGATATTTATGAGGTGAGACATATGACAGTAAGCAAAAAAACATACTATATCAACATTAGTGATGGCGAAATTCAAAGTGTATCAACAGCATCTCCATGGAATTTTAAAATTGAAGCATCTGATGAGGAAATCAGTGGATTAAGGGAAATTTTCGATCAGGGTCATTCAACGGGCTGGCAAAACTTTATGAGGGCGCATGTACCATATGTCCAGTATCATTATGATCGGGAAAACGATGCCCTTGACAGCCAACTGCTAAAGACGTATGAAATAATCTATAAACTAGGCGATGAAGAAGCGCGGCACCATATTGAGAGCATGGGAATCCTCCCCGAAAAATAATTCAATGAACTGCAGTTTCTTCCTTATTCCGCTTTCGTTATAATGAGGGAAAGGAGAGAGGGTTATGCATACATTCAGTGCTGAAAATGGGGGAGAGGTTGTTTTAGCATTTAAAGAAAATGCCTTTGAACAGGAGGCAAGCCATGTGCTGATCATTTGTACCTATAACGGGGAGTGGCTACTCACTGATCATAAGAAAAGGGGCCTGGAATTTCCCGGAGGCAAAGCAGAAATAGGGGAGACACTTGAACAGGCAGCACGTCGAGAAGTCATGGAGGAAACCGGTGCGTTATTGAAACGAATCAAAAGCATTGGAGAGTACCGGGTCAGCAGTGGAGAAGGTATATTTGTAAAAAGAATCTTTTACGGTGAAGCAGAGAAAATCATCCCGCAGGATCATTACTTCGAAACTAAGGGACCGGTTTTCAAAAAAGGGGATTTGCTGGAAGATAGAAGGAAGGCTGAATACAGTTTTATCATGAAGGATGACGTGATAAGATATTCCCTTGAATTTTTAACGGAGAAGTTACTGTTCTAATTCATTTATCAAAAAAAACTGAAGAAGCCGACTCTTATTCCGGCTTCTTTACTGGTTACTTTTGATTAGCTTCTTTTCAAGTAGCTCTACCAGCTGGTACATCATGGTGGCAAAAACAGCAATCACAAAGAGCGACAGGAACACGAGCGTAAAGTTGAATACCTGGAATCCATAGATGATCATATAGCCGAGACCTCGTGACGAAACGAGGAATTCTCCGACGATGACACCTACCCAGCTCAGGCCGACATTGACTTTCAAACTTGAAATAATGGTCGGGAATGAGGCGGGCAGGATGGCTTCCTTAAAACATTGCGTCCTTGTCGCACCGAATGTCTGCAGCACTTTTAAATAGTTTTGGTCGACTTCTTTAAAAGAAGTGTAGACCACGATGGTCGTGATGATCACAGAGATGATCGCTCCCATTGCAATGATCGAGGTCATATTCGTACCAAGGGCTACAATCAGTATCGGGCCGAGCGCGACCTTTGGCATAGAATTTAAAATGACTAGGTACGGGTCTAATATTCGGGAAAGTAGCGGTGACCACCAAAGAACAGCGGCTAGCATGGTTCCGGCTAGAGTTCCTAGGATGAATCCAAGTACGGTTTCTACCAGTGTGACCCCGAGGTTGACTGCAAGCGAACCGTCGAGCGTCTTCTCTATCAGCAGGTTCCAAACTTTGGAGGGGGAACTGAAGAGAAGAGGATCAATCCATCTTTGTCGGCTTGATAGTTCCCAGCCTGCGAAAAAGGTGAAGAAAATCAACAATTGATAGACGCGGACTTTTTTTCGCTCGCTCCTTAGCCTTTTCAGGTACTGCTGGTGAAGGAGTTCAGTATTCTTCTGGTTCAAGATATTCCAACTCCTTCCATATTGATTGGAACAGCTCATTATATAAGGGATGGTTCCTCACCTCAAAAGGACTGATGTTTCTAAGTTCTTCCGGGATCAAGAAGACTTGGTGCAATCGTCCTGGCCTTGGTGAGAGCAGAAAGATGCGATCGCTCATCGCGATAGCTTCTCCGATATCGTGTGTAACCAAAATTGCTGTTTTTTCAAATGTCTTGAGTGTGTTGGAAACGAGATTCTCGAGCTTCAATTTTGTGAGATAATCGAGGGCGGAAAATGGCTCATCGAGCATGAGCAGTTTAGGTTCTGTTGCCAGTGTCCGCACCAGTGCCACCCGCTGGCGCATTCCTCCAGATAGCTGTTTAGGATAAAGTTTTCCTACATTCTCCAGTCCCATCTGCTCGAGGAGTGCCAAAACTTCTTCTTTTTTTTGCGCATTTAAAGTTCCACTGATCTTCAGTCCTAGTAAAATATTTTCCTCAATCGTTTTCCATGGGAATAGATAATCCTGCTGTAGCATATATCCAGTCTGATTCGAAGCCTGTTTGACTGTTTTTCCTTCAAGTTTTACCTGGCCGTCTGAAGGATCGATCAGCCCAGCGATAATGGAAAGCAATGTTGTTTTGCCGCAGCCGCTCGGTCCCAGGAAGGAAACGAATTCCCCTTCCCGGACATCGAGTGAAATATCATTTAGCGCAGTGACGGCAGATGTTTTCGTAAAATAAGTGTGATGGATTCCTGTTAACGTCAAAAAGTCCATTATGCGGCAACCTCCTGTTATTTCATGACTTTTCCAGCCACGTCTGTATCGACCAAAGTGTCATGGCTGATTTGCTTAGGAAGCTCCCCGGCTTCCTCCATGATGGCCTGGAGATTGTTCCACTCCTCTTCATCGAGAATTGGGTCTGTTGCGTACGTGCCCTGGCTTTTATAACGGTCCACTACGGTCTCGATCAGTGATAAATCTGTATCTTTAAAATATTCCTGGATGGCTTCAGCTGTCTCTTTCGCACTGTGAGAATCGACCCATTGTTGTGCTTTGTAAACGGCACGGGTAAACTTTTCTATCGTCTCCGCATTCTCCTTCATGAAGCTTTGTTTTGCCATGAATGTGGTATAAGGTACATGACCGGATTCCGTTCCAAATGAAGCGACGATATGGCCCTTTCCTTCTTTTTCAAACAAGCTTGCCTGAGGCTCGAATAGCTGTACAAAGTCACCTGTTCCAGAAGCAAAGGCATTTGGAATATTGGCGTAATCAATATTTTGGATCATCTTTAAATCTTGCTTTGGATCAATATTGTGTTTCTTGAGCACGAATTCACCGACCATTTGTGGCATTCCGCCTGTACGCTGTCCGAGGTAGGTAGACCCTTTCAACTGGTCCCATGAAAAATGGTCGATTTTCTGTCTGGAAACAAGGAAGGTGCCATCCGTCTGGGTCAGCTGGGCGAAATTGATGACTGGGTCGTTGGAATCTTGGGCATACACGTAAATAGAAGTTTCCGAGCCAACGAGGGCGATATCCGCCGCATTCGACAGCACGGCTGTCATTGTCTTGTCGCCGCCCCAGGCTGTAGTGAGTTCGATATTTAGCCCTTCTTCCTCAAAAAATCCTTTGGCAAGGGCAACATATTGAGGGGCATAGAAGATCGAACGGGTTACCTCTGCTACTTTCACGGTCTGTACTTTATTGTTTTGGCTGCAGGCTGAAAGAGGAATAATGAGAAAAGCAACCAAAATAATAGCAAGACCGGCTTTGAACCATTTTTTCATATTGATGCCTCCTAAAAAATCTGTCTTAAATTGGGCTTACGATAATGTATGAGGCGAGAAAAAAATGTGTGAATGCCTAGTAGCAAAATAGAAAAAATTCCTATTAGAGGAGTGATAACGGTGGCCAATGACGGTCTAATCATTTCAGCAGATCCCTATCCTTCTCCAAATCCAAAAGTCAAACTTGACATGGTGAGATATTTTGCAGGCGGGTTGCGCGTTAAGGGGCTGTTGGCAAGACCAACTGACGGAAGCGGGACAGAAGGCTTTCTTTATCTTCGTGGCGGCATCAAAAATGTGGGAAAGGTGAGGCCAGCTCGTATCGCCCAATTTGCTTCCGAAGGCTTTACGGTTTTTGCTCCTTTTTATCGAGGAAACCAAGGTGGGGAAGGGAATGAAGACTTTGGCGGGAAGGACCGTGACGATGCGTTTGCCGGCTTTAGGCTGCTCCAGTCTCTTCCAGGAGTGGAAAGAGTTCACGTTTTTGGATTTTCTAGAGGCGGATTGATGGCCTTGCTGACCGGCATTCAATTTCCGGAGACAGCTTCCGTTGTTACATGGGGAGGCGTGACCGATTTATTTTTAACCTATGTAGAAAGAAAAGATCTGCGCAGAATGATGAAAAGAGTAATCGGCGGATCACCGAAAAAAGTACCGAACCGCTATAAATTCAGAACGCCATTATATGAACTCGAGAACCTAAAAGCACCCGTGCTGCTGATCCATGGTCGCAATGACCGAAATGTGTCAGTAGAACATTCTTATCGGATCGAGAAACGGTTAAAAGACTTAAAGAAACCTGTAGAAAGCTGGTATTTTGATGAATATACACACTATTTTCCTCCAGTAGTGAATCGGAAAGTCGTCAGTGATTTAATGAATTGGATGAAATCACAGCCTCAATAATGATAAAATATAGGGGAAGCTATTTGTGAAGAGGAGCGGAAAAATAATGGGAATGCCATTAGAATTAAATACAATGATCGTAACAAAAGGCCGCGAAAAAAGGCTCAAAGACAATTTCTTCTCTTTGAAAAAGAAAGGTTATAGGCTTTATCCAATCGACATTCCACTGGAAGTAAGAAAGACGATTGAAGGGGATCTGGCCGGAACAGGCGTCATCTCAAAACTCGAGTGGACAGAAAATGAAACAATCTTAACGTATCAATTAGTTTCTTTGAAGTCAACGAACTGAACAGGGCACATTTTGTGCCCTGTTTTTATTTTTTTTGCGAGGAAACCGGATTTTTGGTCACCAATAGGCTAGATTGGTGCCCTGTTTTCAGAGAAATCGGGCATTCAGGTCACCGATGGGCCTGATTGGTGCCCTTTTTTTCCAGAGAAACCGGGAATTCAGGTCACCAAACATTGATGAATAACGAGCCATCAAAACTAAAGGCCATCTCTTCACCAGAGATGGCCTCACTTAAATTCTTATTTAACGGTTGGTCCGCCTTTTTCTTCGATTTCAGATGGTATGTTTGTGAACTTTTTAAAGTTGTCGCGGAACTGGGCTGCGAGCTCGTTTGCTTTTGTATAGTAGGCTTCCTTGTCAGTCCACGCTTTAACTGGCTGGAGGACATCGTCAGGTACACCTGGTACATGCAGTGGGATCTCAAGGCCAAAGATTTCGTCTTTTGCGGTTTCGACGTTCGTCAGTTCGCCTTCTAGTGCAGCCTGGACCATCGCTCTAGTGTACGCCAACTTCATGCGGCTTCCGATGCCATATTCTCCGCCAGTCCATCCCGTATTCACGAGGAATACCTTTGCGTTGTGCTCGGCAATTTTTTCACCAAGCATTTCGGCGTACTTTGTTGCTGCAAGCGGCAGGAAGGGAGAACCAAAGCATGTGGAGAATGTTGCCTGCGGTGATGTAATGCCGCGTTCTGTACCAGCGAGCTTGGACGTGTATCCGCTCAGGAAGTGATACATTGCTTGTTCCTTTGTTAACCTGGCAATTGGAGGCAGTACCCCGAAAGCGTCGGCTGTCAGGAATACAATGGCGTTTGGATGGCCAGCGATGCTTGGATCCACGATATTTTCAATCGCTTGAATTGGATAGGCTGCCCGAGTGTTTTCGGTCAGGCTGCCGTCATCATAATTGGCCACACGTGTATCATCATCGACTACGACGTTCTCGAGAACCGAGCCAAATCGGATTGCCTCAAAGATTTGCGGTTCTCTTTCCTTGGACAAATTGATGCATTTGGCATAGCAGCCGCCTTCGATGTTGAACACACCATTAGCAGACCAGCCGTGTTCATCATCCCCAATCAACCGGCGGTTATTGTCAGCAGATAAAGTTGTTTTGCCTGTACCGGATAGTCCAAAGAACAAGGCGACATCGCCTTCGCGTCCAACATTCGCCGAGCAGTGCATCGACAAAATCCCGTTTTCCGGAAGCAAATAATTCATTATCGAGAAGATCGATTTCTTCATTTCACCGGCGTACTCAGTCCCGCCGATCAAGACGACGCGCTGCTCGAAGGAAATGATGATGAAGGTTTCAGAGTTTGTCCCATCTATTTCAGGGTCGGCTTTGAAGGTAGGGGCTGAAAGGATTGTAAACTCGGATTCATGCTCAGCAAGATCTGCTTCTGTTGGCCGAATGAATAATTGATGGGCAAAAAGATTATGCCATGCATATTCATTGATGACTTGAATGGGTAGGCGGTACTTCTTATCTGCCCCAGCAAATCCGTTGAAAACGAAAACTTCGTCTTTATCTTGGAGGTACTTCAATACCTTATTATATAGCTTCGTAAAAGATTCCTTGGAGATCGGCTGGTTGACTGGCCCCCAGTCGATTTTATCTTTTACGGATTCTTCTTCGACAATAAATTTATCTTTAGGGGAACGGCCAGTATATTTACCAGTCGTCGCTCTTATCGCACCTGTTGACGTCAAGATTCCTTCTTTTCGGTTTAGCACCTTTTCAACTAGCTGGGGGACAGAAAGCTGTACCCGTATATTGCTTCCATTAATTAATCCTGAAAGTTCATTTGATATCCCTACAACGTTCATCGGAGAATACCTTCCTTTTTAAAAGATTCAGATTATGTAATTTCTTGATATTAGTATAGCACATTTAACGAATTAATCTATACTAATATACGGAAAAATTCCATTTGTCCATACGTTAGGAAATTGAGAATGTATTTTGAAAAAAAACCATTGACAGGCCATTATATCTTCGTTATGATTTGGACTTGAACGGATACTCTCTTATCCCGAGCTGGTGGAGGGACAGGCCCAATGAAACCCAGCAACCTGCAAACGAGAATGACAGCTTTTGAATTTGCTGTCCCTTTTTCGGGCAAAGGTGCTAACCTGATGCAAGGGATTTGCCCTTGAACGATAAGAGCGAAAGGCGCGGAATTTAGCAAAAACCTTTCCTCATATTTGGAGAGGTTTTTTATATTGTTTTTTCCTGGCCAATGCATGGGACTACTGCTGGGTTAAATTTTAAAAAAGAAGTTCACCATGAATTTTCCTAATAAAAACTCAGCGTTTATTTCATACTACGTAGGGAATGAGTACCGTATCAAACGAGGTTTGTATTGGGACAGCCTCGGGTCTATTTTTATACATGAGGGAGGAACTCAGATGTCACACAAACGCCGTTTGTTTACTTCTGAATCAGTAACAGAGGGCCATCCGGATAAAATTTGCGACCAGATTTCTGATGCGATTTTGGATGCGATCCTGGCTAAAGATGCGAACGCACGTGTTGCAGCCGAAACATCCGTTACGACAGGCTTGGTCCTAGTTGCAGGCGAAATCACCACTTCTACATACGTAGATATTCCAAAAATCGTCCGTGAAACCATCAAGGAAATCGGCTATACTCGCGCAAAGTACGGATTCGACGCGGAAACTTGCGCAGTGTTAACTGCCATCGACGAGCAGTCAGCTGATATAGCGATGGGAGTTGACCAGGCGCTTGAAGCACGTGAAGGTCAGATGTCAGACGCAGAAATCGAAGCAATTGGTGCTGGAGACCAAGGTTTAATGTTCGGTTTTGCGTGCAACGAAACGAAAGAGCTTATGCCACTTCCAATTTCCTTGGCACATAAAATTTCCCGACGTCTGACGGAAGTTCGCAAGGAAGAAATCCTTCCTTACCTGCGTCCAGACGGAAAAACTCAGGTAACAGTTGAATACGACGAGAATGACAAGCCAGTCCGTATCGATACAATCGTTATCTCAACACAGCACCATCCTGAAGTTTCGCTTGAGCAAATCCAGCGCAACCTTAAGGAACATGTCATCAAGCCTGTCGTACCGGCAGAATTGATTGATGAAAACACAAAATACTTCATCAACCCAACTGGCCGTTTCGTAATCGGCGGACCACAAGGTGATGCAGGTCTTACTGGCCGCAAGATCATCGTAGATACTTACGGTGGATATGCGCGTCACGGAGGAGGCGCATTCTCTGGGAAGGATCCTACAAAAGTGGACCGTTCAGCTGCATACGCGGCGCGTTATGTTGCCAAGAACCTCGTTGCTGCTGGTCTTGCCGAAAAAGTCGAAGTTCAGCTTGCATACGCAATCGGCGTTGCCCGTCCGGTATCCATCTCCATTGATACGTTTGGAACAGGAAAAGTGAGTGAGGACGTACTGATCGACGTTGTGGAAAGCAACTTCGACCTTCGACCTGCTGGTATTATCAAAATGCTGGACTTGCGCAAGCCAATTTACAAACAGACAGCTGCTTACGGACACTTTGGCCGTTCGGACGTTGACCTTCCATGGGAGCGTACAGACAAAGCTGAAACGCTCCGTACTCAAGCTCTCGGCAAATAAGAAAAAGGAGTTACATAGAAATTATGTAACTCCTTTTTCATATCAAACGTCAAATCAGTGATTAGATGGTTTGCGAATGGAGCAAAAGGTGAAAAATAAAGTATTCCCTTAAATTCCCCATGGATTTTACTGCAAAAATTTTGTGTTTAATGATAGGATAAGATGGTATGTTTGGATTGAAAGCAAAAAACATTAATAAATTTTTTTACTGAAATGGAGAAGGTGAAGTACATAATGTGTGGCTTTATCGGATGTGTACATGAGAAAGCGCAGGAATACAGCAGCGAAGATAAGCAGCTGTTCAAGAATATGAATGACATCATCACCCACCGTGGTCCAGATGATGATGGATATTTCTACGATGAGCATATCCAGCTCGGCTTCCGTCGTTTGAGCATCATCGACCTGGAGGCTGGCCATCAGCCATTGACGTATGAAAATGAACGTTATTGGATCATTTTCAACGGAGAAATATACAACTACCTAGAGCTTCGTGAAGAGTTGATCGAAGAAGGACTGACGTTCGAAACCCACTCTGATACAGAAGTGATCATTGCTCTATACAGCCAGGTCAAGGAGCAGGCTGTCGACAAGCTGCGCGGAATGTTCGCATTTGTCATTTGGGATAAGCAAGAAATGGTTCTTTACGGGGCACGGGACCATTTCGGCATTAAACCATTCTTTTATTTTGAAGATGAAAATCGTACATTCTTCGGTTCTGAAAAGAAGAGCATTTTGCTTGGCTTGCAGAATGATGTAATTGATTATAAGGCTCTGCAGCATTTTTTAACATACCAGTTTGTTCCCGAACCGGACACCATGTCTGAGGGCATTTACAAGCTGGAACCAGGGCATTATTTTACAAAAAAAATTGGTTCGCCGATGGAAATAAAGCGTTACTGGAAAGCGAGCTTCTCGCCTATCCATAAATCAGAGGATGAATTTACGAAGGAGATCAGGGATGTCCTGTTCGAATCGGTGAAAATTCATATGCGCAGTGATGTGCCAGTTGGTTCATTCCTTTCTGGCGGGATTGATTCGTCGATCATCGCGTCGATCGCAAAGCAATACCATCCTGGAATCAAGACATTCTCGGTCGGATTTGAACAGGATGGCTTCAGCGAGATTGATGTCGCCAAAGAAACGGCTGATCGACTCGGTGTGGAAAATATCAGCTATGTAATCAGTCCACAGGAATACATGGATGAACTCCCTAAAATTATGTGGCATATGGATGATCCGCTTGCTGACCCGGCCGCTATCCCATTGTATTTCGTAGCGCGTGAAGCTAGGAAGCATGTAACGGTTGTCCTTTCCGGTGAAGGTGCCGATGAATTATTCGGCGGATATAATATTTACCGCGAACCGCAAGACCTTGAGGTTTTTAATAAGATTCCTGGAGTGGGGAAGGCGTTGCTAAAAGGCATCTCCAAAATGATGCCTGAAGGCTTGAAAGGGAAAAGTTTCATCGAGCGCGGCGTCACTCCAATGGAAGAGCGCTATATCGGAAATGCAAAAATGTTCACTGAAAAAGAAAAGAGCGAACTGCTCCGCGTATATAACGGCAAGTACGATTTTAGGGATATAACGAAGCCTCTATACCGCGAAAGCCGAGGATACGATCCGGTTGATACTATGCAGTACATTGATATCCACACATGGATGCGCGGCGATATTTTATTAAAAGCTGATAGAATGACAATGGCACATTCTTTGGAGCTTCGCGTACCATTCCTTGATAAGGTTGTTTTTGAAACAGCTTCTAAAATTCCGACAAGCCTGAAGACTGCTAACCATACAACGAAGTATATTTTGCGAAAAGCGGCGGAAGGGGTGGTCCCTGACCATGTGCTTACCCGCAAGAAACTTGGTTTCCCGGTGCCAATTAGACATTGGCTTAGGAATGAAATGAACGAATGGGCCAAGAAAATCATTATGGAAAGCAACACAGAACATCTGATTAATAAGGCTTACGTGTTGAGGCTACTGGATGAGCACTGTCAGAACAAAGCGGATTACAGCCGTAAAATCTGGACTGTATTGATGTTTATGATGTGGCATGATGTGTATATTGAAAAAAAATACTCCTTTGAGAAGGAGTATATGGCACAAAAAGTTTTCCAGTCTTAAAAATTAGGGAGGTTGGCGACCAGCGTATCCTCCCATTTGCACCCAGGCTTTTAGGGTGCTTTTCTTTTTTGAGAGAAGGTCATGGCTCTAGATGAAGTTTACGTATCGTTCTGTAAATCTTTATAATATTGTCCTTTTTCAGCGTATTCTCTGGAAATACGTTCCATATCTCGAATGTCAGATTCATTCAATTCTCGAATTACTTTTGCGGGGCGTCCAAAAGCAAGTGTATTGGGCGGAATCTTTTTTCCTTGAGGAACAAGGCTTCCGGCACCGATGAACGCTCCTTCGCCGATTTCAGCTTTATCAAGGACGATCGACCCCATCCCAATCAAAGCCTTTTTCCTAACAATGCAGCTGTGTAGGACGACTTGATGTCCGACCGTCACCTCGTCTTCGAGGATCAAAGGATTATTTGGACTTTGATGCAGCACCGAGTTATCTTGAATGTTCACTTTATTGCCAATAATCGTTGGGGCAACATCGCCACGTATCGAGGTATTGAACCAGACACTCGACTGCTCTCCGATTTCAACATCTCCGGAGATGGTTACATAATCCGCGATAAAAGCAGAATCTGCTATTTTCGGTGTTTTGCCTTTGTAAGAATAAATCATTATGCACACTCCTATACTTTAACATGCTTTCGCTTTCATTTGGTATCTGGGCTGACCCAGGCGTTTGCGCTTTTCTTATTCATTAATTATATATTATAGTTCTTTTAAAGAAAGAAAAAGGATTTAAGGGGGAATGGTCATGTGGAAATGGGAAGCTGATGGGAATGCTAAGGCTGTAATAGTCATGATACATGGTGCGATGGAGCATCATCGCCGTTATGGATGGCTGATTGAAGCGTGGCGCTCAGCGGGATTTCATGTCATAATGGGGGATTTGCCTGGACATGGGATGACGACAAGAGCGAACCGTGGCCATATTGATTCCTTTGATGAATATATTTTAGAAGTGAAAGAGTGGATAAATGCAGCATATGACTTTGACCTCCCAGTGTTTCTGTTTGGCCATAGCATGGGCGGACTCATTGCCATCCGCTTGCTCCAAGAAGAACATATCGAAATTGCCGGATTGATCTTGTCCTCCCCATGCCTTGGTTTAGTGAAATATCCATCACGAATGCTGGATATGCTCTCGCATGGCTTGAATGTAATCGTTCCAACATTTCGAATTTCTTCTGGTTTGTCTGTTGAGCTGGCAACTAGAAACGAAGACGTCAGGGCAGTTGATGCAAATGATTCCTTATACATTACCAAAGTATCGGTGCGCTGGTACCGTGAGCTGGCAGCAGCAATGGAACTCGCGTTTGAGCATATGAATAAAGTCCACGACGTACCGACGCTGCTTTTGCAGGCTGGAGACGACAAGATTGTCGATAAGCGTGCTGTTAAAGAATGGTTCAATAATGCACCGCTCTCCGAAAAAAGATATAAAGAATGGCCGAAATGCTACCATGAAGTTTTCAATGAACCAGAACGCGAAGAGGTTTTTGAGTATGCGCATGATTTTGTCATCAGCCAGCTTAAGGCGATTGGATATGTTTATTAGTAAGCGGAGGAGGAGAGCAGCGAGATGATTCCATCAAGGCCCATCAGTTTGATGTATCGTGTGTACAGAAAAGTCCTGCCACAAGTTCACCGGGAGCTGGCCTATTGGAAAAGCAAGGCGGAGGAAATTCCGAATCCAGAACTAAGGAAACAGGCGCTTGCCAGCATTGAAAACAAGACTTTCCATTGTGAAGGCGGTTCGATTTTAAGTCTGGCCGCGAAAAAGAATCATAAAGAGGCCATCCGGTTCATTGTGGCATACCAGACAATTAGTGATTATCTCGATAATCTTTGTGATCGCAGCACCTCGCTTGATCCGGTGGATTTTGCGGCGCTGCATGAGTCAATGGCGGATGCTGTCAGCCTGGACCACCAATTGAAAGACTATTACCGCGAACGAGAAGACCAGAATGATGGCGGGTATTTGAGGGAACTTGTGACCGCTTGCCGAGAAGTCCTTGCTAGGGTTGAACATTATCAGGATGTAAAAAAGCATATGGGTGAACTATGCGAATATTATTGTGATTTGCAGGTTCATAAGCATGTGGAGGTAAAGGATCGTGTACCCAGGCTGCAAACATGGTTCGATGGCCATCGTGAAAAAAATCCCGACATGGAATGGTACGAATTCTCAGCCTGTACTGGATCGACGCTCGGCATCTTTTGTCTCGTATCCTACGCCCTTCGCGATGATTTCAAACCGGAATATGCGGATAGTATCCGCAACGGTTATTTTCCATACATACAAGGGCTGCACATCCTCCTGGATTATTTCATCGACCAGGAGGAAGACCGCGAAGGCGGCGACTTGAACTTCTGTTTTTATTATGAAAATGAAGAAGCATTGTTTGATAGGTTGCGGCATTTTGTGAAAAATGCCGATCGGCACACAGCTCGATTGCCACACCGTAAATTTCACAAACTGATTAACCGTGGGCTGCTCGGCGTTTACTTGTCCGACGAAAAAGTAAGAAGGCAGGAAAAAATTAGAAAGCTTGCCTGGGAAATGATCAAGTCGGCCGGACCTGTCAGCTACTTCTTTTATATCAATGGACGAGCTTATCGGTCATTGCAGAAATGGGTGCCTGCAGGAGTCGTAAAGGCGTTTATAAAATAGTTAGGAAGCCAGGGGAAACCTGGCTTTTATAATGTTTGTACTCAAAATAGGGAGAGCTGAATCATGCATGTGCCCGTGAACAGGAGAAAGTCTAATTTACGGTCACATAAAAGGCAATCATGTGCCACTGAACAGGAGAAAGCCCGATTAACGGTCACATAAAAGGCAATCATGTGCCCGTGAACAGGAGAAAGCCCGATTAACGGTCACATAAAAGGCAATTATGTGCCCGTGAACAGGAGAAAGCCCAATTCATGGTCACATAAAAGGCAATTATGTGCCCGTGAACAGGAGAAAGCCCAATTCATGGTCACATAAAAGGCAATTATGTGCCCGTGAACAAGAGAATGCCCAATTCATGGTCACATAAGAGGCAATTATGTGCCCGTGAACAGGAGAAAGCCCAATTCATGGTCACATAAAAGGCAATTATGTGCCCGTGAACAAGAGAAAGCCCGATTAACGGTCACATAAAAGGCAATTATGTGCCCGTGAACAAGAGAAAGCCCAATTAATGGTCACATAAAAGGCAATCATGTGCCCGTGAACTAGAGAAAGCCCGATTAACGGTCACATAAAAGGCAATCATATGCCCGTGAACAAGAGAAAGCCCAATTCATGGTCACATAAAAAGCAATCATGTGCCCGTGAACAGGAGAAAGCCCAATTAATGGTCACATAAGAGGCAATCATGTGCCCGTGAACTAGAGAAAGCCCGATTAACGGTCACATAAAAGGATGTGCCCGTGAACAGGAGAAAGCCCGATTAACGGTCACATAAAAGGCAATTATGTGCCCGTGAACTAGAGAATGCTCGATTAATGGTCACATAAAAGGCAATCATGTGCCCGTGAACTAGAGAAAGTCTAATTAATGGTCACATAAAAGGCAATCATGTGCCCGTGAACAGGAGAAAGCCCAATTCATGGTCACATAAAAGGCAATTATGTGCCCGTGCACTGTCAACCGAATAAAAAAAGCTCCCATTTCAGGGAACTTCGCTTATATCTTCTCTATCGCAATAATAAATGGCGGATTGTTCTTTTGGTTCAGGAATTTATACTCTAAAACGTGGGCGGTGTTTTGATCCAGTGATTTTACATAACGCAATAAATATTCCCGTTCTACTTTGCCTTCCGGGTGTCCATGGTAAACCACGATCACGATGATGCCCTCTGGTGCCATGATTTCAAGCAGCTGATCAATGGCCATTATGGTTTTTTCGTGTACGGTGACAATGTTTTTGTCTCCTCCTGGCAAATAACCAAGATTGAAAACTGCAGCGGTTATTTTGCCAAAATGAAGGGGAGGAATGTATTCTGAGATATTCTCATGTCCAGTGTGGAACAGGGTAACCTGATCCTGCAGTTTGTGCTCCCGGAGCTTTGTTTTGCTGGTCATAAGTGCTTGGTCCTGAATGTCAAAGCCGTAAATACGACCGGAAGGACCTGCGAGATTTGCTAAAAATATTGTATCATTTCCATTTCCGACAGTTGCATCCACAGCGATATCCCCTGGTTTAACCGCAAGTTCAAGGAGCTTTCGTGCAAAAGGAAGAACCTTCTCAAGCTTCATTTTTCGACCACCACTTTGTTTCCAGTATAGAATTTTCCTTGCCAACTGTTGCGGCGTTTCATTTCCTTGTCTATCGCATTTAGCACTTCCCATTTGTTGACGCTCCACATTGGGCCGACCATCAATTCAATTGGGCCGTCTCCTGTGATTCTGTGGATGATCATTTCCGGAGGGAGGATTTCTAGCTGGTCACAGACTAATTTTACATAATTCTCAAAGCTAAGGAATTCAAGCATCCCTTTTTCATACTGCTTGACCATTGGGGTACCCTTCAGCAAATGGAGAAGATGGATTTTGATGCCTTGGACATCAAGCTTGGCGACTTCTTGGGCAGTTTCCATCATCATTTCCGGTGTTTCCAGAGGCAATCCGTTAATGATATGAGAACAGACGTTGATATCGTGCTTGCGGAGCTTGGCCACTCCTTCTTTGTATGTCTGATAATCATGAGCCCGGTTGATTAAATTGGCTGTTTTTTCATGAACAGTCTGAAGACCAAGCTCCACCCATAAATATGTACGTTCATTCAGTTCAGCAAGGTATTCCACCACATCGTCTGGCAGGCAATCAGGCCTGGTCGCAATCGAAAGGCCAACGACCCCTTCCTCCTTCAAAATGGTTTCGTATTTTTCACGCAAAATCTCAACAGGTGCGTGGGTATTGGTGAAAGCTTGAAAATAAGCCATATACTTGCCATCTTTCCATTTTGTATGCATTTTTTCTTTTATCTTCTTGAATTGTGTGCCGAGATCTTCCACACGGTCCCCGGCAAAATCGCCTGAGCCAGCAGCGCTGCAAAAGCTGCATCCGCCGTAAGCTACCGTACCGTCACGGTTCGGGCAGTCAAAGCCGCCATCAAGCGCGACCTTGAAAACCTTATGACCAAATTGGTTCCGCAAATGGTAATTCCATGTATGGTATCGTTTATCATCAGTTGCGTATGGAAAAGGGTTGGCTTGTTTCATGCCAGCAACCTCCTTATAAACTGTCAGTAATAATAAGCATTGTACCACTTAGAATAGGTGAATCCAATTGCAAAAAGATTACAAAAGAAAATGAACGGACCGCTTCACAAAAAGTTTCACTTAGTGATTCCCAATATTATACAATAGGAAAACGTGATAGGAAAAACGATTGTGAACAAAATAAAGAAGAAGCAGACTTGCTTCAGCACTAGAAAAAGGAGGGCTAAAATTGGCAACACGAAACTCAGTTGACCAGCTACTTCAGGAATGCGAGGATGCAATCAATCTTGCCCAGGAGCAATACAAGAGTGCGGCGTCTCAACAGCATGATCAGGACAGTGATTTCACACAAGCTCTTCAAGCGATAGAAGCTGCCTATAATGACCTTGTCAAGCTTGCCTACAGTGCAAACGCACAGCAGCGTGACCAGCTTCATCGGATGAGGTTGCAATTACAGCAGGTTCAGAACAATATGATATTGCTTGATCATTAAAAACGAGGAGGGAGAAACTTTGAAAAAACGCTCAAAGCAAAATAACCCGGAACAAAAGACCCGAAATGGAATAAACAACCAAGATCTTGAAGCTGGAATGGAATATGATCCAATCAAAGAATCAAAGAAGAAGTATGAACAAAGCGGCGGGCAACCTGTAAAATCAAAATTCCATCCCGAACAAGAGCAATCTTCATAAAGTGGTTACACCCTCGCTTCCATAGTGGAAGCGAGGAACAACAGCCTATGTAAATAAAAATAGAAAATTTCAACTTTACATGACTCGATTTATTCTTATTGCATCCCTCTGTTAAAACCACTACAATTACATTGGTATTGTTCCCGTTTTTCAAATTAATTTAGTGAAAGAAGGCGTTTTATAATGCCTAGAGCCTTGTGGCTGTTGATTATCGGGATGACAGTCAATGTGACTGGTTCCTCTTTTTTGTGGCCTTTGAATACCATCTATATACATGAGCACCTCGGCAAATCATTATCTGTTGCCGGAATCGTATTAATGTTGAATGCTGCTGCCAGCGTCATTGGCAATCTTTTTGGTGGCAGTCTTTTTGATAAAATTGGCGGTTATAAGTCTATCATTCTTGGAATCAGCATTACCATTATAGCCCTGCTTGGCTTGACATTCTGGCCTGGCTGGCCGCAGTATATCTTCTTTATGACATTGGTTGGGTTTGGTTCCGGAATCGTCTTTCCGGCAATGTATGCAATGGCGGGTTCGGTCTGGAAGGAAGGCGGCCGCAGAGCATTCAACGCGATCTATGTCGCCCAGAACCTTGGAGTCGCAATTGGAGCTGCGCTTGGTGGGGTTGTCGCATCTTATTCCTTTCAGCTGATTTTCATCGCAAACGGAGCCATGTATTTACTTTTTATGATGATCGCTCTTTTTGGCTATCGCTCGATCGACAGCAAGGCAGCGAAGCAAACGAATGTCCTTCAGGAAAACGGCGCTGTCAAAAATCATACCAAGCTTTATGCTCTTTTGATACTGGCTATTGGTTATTTGCTTGCCTGGGTTGGATACGTTCAATGGCAAACAACAATTGCTGCTTATACACGGGAAATGAACATTTCGCTGAATCAATATAGTATTCTCTGGAGCATCAATGGGGCATTGATTGTTCTAGGCCAGCCGATTGTCAACAGGCTGATCAAGCCGTTCCAGAATAAGCTAAAGCTGCAGATCATCATCGGGATGGTCATTTTCATGGTTTCTTATGCGGTAGCTGCTGGCGCCCATGTGTTTTTGGGTTTCATTGCAGGCATGATGATCCTGACAATTGGAGAAATGCTGATTTGGCCAGCTGTACCGACGATCGCAAATGACCTGGCGCCCAAAGGCAGGGAAGGCTTTTATCAAGGAATTGTCAACAGTACCGCGACTGGCGGCAAGATGATCGGCCCGCTCATGGGCGGAATTCTAGTCGATTTGTACGGAATGTCCATGTTATTTTCGGTACTGATCGCAATTATGTTTATCGGTATTTTTACAACCGTAATATACGATCGGAAATTGAAAGAAGCACATAAGATCACTGCAAGCGCGTAAATGCTGGCTACAATGTTCCGCTTTTTTCTCGATGAAAAATGCATATTTTCCATTTAAAATAAGAATGAGGAGGTGAATGGGTTGAAATTTAAAATCCTCGGAATGGTTTTTTTGGCTGCCGGTTTTCTGGCTGGGTGCAATAGTGGCGATAATACTGCCGAACCTGAAAAACAAATGCAAAACATCAAGGAATTGGTAAGTGACTACAGCACGGGCAAAATAGAGGGCAATACTGCTTCCATTACTGCTAAGGAGCTGGTGATTGCCGACAAGGCAGGAAACAAGCAAGTTTATGATATTTCCGCAGGAGACTTCTTCGTCTCCATCGCACCTTATGAAAATCAAACCCATCCTTGAAGCAACCACAGCTTGACAGGTTGTCAAGGAGAATTGGTTGAAAAAGAGTTTGATGTGTACATCGAGGATGAAGCCGGGAACGTAGTCGTAGACGAAAAGAGAATGACCCAGCAAAATGGGTTCATCGATTTATGGCTTCCGCGTGATCACAAGTACAAAATAAAGATAGAATCCGACAGGAAAAGTGTTGAATCGGAAATATCCACTTTTGAAAATGATCCGACCTGCATCACGAACATGCAATTAATGTAGACGAAGGCACCTAATTTCAAGGTGCTTTTTTATATTTTCAGAAAAATGTGATAAAATCAAAAGAAAAACTAGGGGACGGATGATGAAAACAAAGCAATTTCTTATCCCGGCTGATATTATGGAAATCATTGTCGAGAATGCATTTGAGTGGCTTGTAGTGGTGGATCAGGAAGGAAGGATCATCTACATCAACCATAATTATTGTGAATTCCTTGAGGTCAATCGGGAAGAAACGATTGGCCGGCATGTGACACAAGTGATCGAGAATACTAGGATGCACATTGTTGCAAAGACAGGCAAGGAAGAACTGGCAGATTTGCAATATATCAAAGGTAGTTACATGATTGCCAATCGCGTACCCATCATGAAAAATGGCGAGGTAGTTGCAGCTTTCGGTACGGTCTTTTTCAGGGACACACAGGAATGGATGAAAATGGATAGTCATGTAAAAAGCCTGCTTACAAGAATGCAGCCATATATCCAAAAAATTGATTCTGGGGTGAAATATACGCTGGATGACATCCTTGGCGAGTCGCAGCTGGTGGTCAGTTTAAAAGAAAAAGTGAAAATGGTTTCCAACAGTGATGTTTCGATTTTGATCAGAGGAGAGAGCGGAACAGGAAAGGAATTATTTGCTCATAGCATCCACCAGCTAAGCAATCGAAGTCAGAAGCCTTTCATCAAGGTGAACTGTGGAGCAATACCAGAAAACCTGCTTGAATCCGAATTGTTCAGCTATGAAGAAGGTGCTTTTACAGGAGCGAAAAAAGGGGGAAAGAAGGGGAAATTCCAGCTGGCAAATGGCGGCACCCTCTTCCTGGATGAGATTGGGGACATGCCACTAAGTATGCAGGTGAAGCTTTTGCGTGCCTTGCAGGATGGGGAAATAGAACCGATCGGGTCGACCAAATCAATTTCTGTCGATGTCCGAATTATCGCTGCGACGAACAGGCCACTTGAAAACATGATTGAAGAGAAGCGATTCAGAGAGGATCTTTTTTACCGGATCAATGTCGTTCCATTCAATATTCCTCCTTTAAGAGAACGAGCGGAGGACTTAAAGTTGCTGATTGCCTATTTTATTGATAAAGTTACCAACCGGTTAGGCAAGCGGATTGCCGGAATAGAAAAAACGGTCATGGGAATTTTGATGTCTTATAGTTGGCCAGGAAATATCCGCGAATTGGAAAACGTCATTGAAGCTGCGGTCCATTTGACAAAAGGGGAGCAGATTACGCTGGACTCTTTGCCGGATTACCTGCAAACACAGACTGCCATGTATCGATTCAATAATAAGAAGCTCAAGGACATTATGGAAGAAACAGAAAAATGGGTACTGAGGCAAAGTCTAGAGAAAAATAATGACGATAAAGTCCAAGTTTGCAGGGAACTGGGGATCAGCAGATCAACACTCTATGAAAAGCTTCATAAATATGGACTCCTGTAGTCCGGAAATTCGGAATTCCGTCCGAATTTCCGGACTTTCTTTTTTTCTAGTATATAAAGAGAAGTTATTTACTGTGTAAAAGGTAAAAAACAAACAAGTTATGGATAGGGAAGGACATTTCGAATCTATTAATATAAAATGCAAAAATAAACGGGAGTCCAGAAATCCGGACTATAACGACTGAAAATTCAGAATAAATATGCCGTAAAAAATTGGCGCAAAAGTTGCATTATAGATAGACAGCAATTTTATTCACCATATATGTAAGCGTTATCAAAAAGGAGGGCAGTGCAGTGCAGGTGATTTTCATTTTAAAAAACAAGGGGGAAAAAGTATGCTGAGCATGATTGGATTAATTGGCGGTCTGGCTTTATTGATTTATTTGACGATGAGGGGAATGAATCTGCTAATTGTCGGACCAATTTCTGCGTTATTTGTAGCTGTGTTTAGCGGAATGCCATTGTTTCCGCAGCTGGTCGAGGAGGGGGCGGCCAACTTTGTCGGCAATTATATGGCTGGGTTTTCGGGATTTGTTACTGCCTGGTACATGATGTTTTTGCTTGGAGCAATTTTTGGCAAGGTGATGGAGGATAGCGGTGCCGCTGACAGCGTCTCTGAATACATCGTCGAAAAGCTGGGGATGAAGTATGCAGTGCTTGCGATCGTCATTGCCTGTGCAGTGTTGACTTATGGCGGTGTCAGCTTGTTCGTTGTAGCATTTTCTGTTTATCCTATGGCCTTGAGCTTGTTCAGACAGGCGAATTTGCCAAGACGATTCATTCCGGCAGCACTTGCCTTCGGTTCGGTGACCTTTACGATGACTTCCGCTGGTTCTCCGGAAATTCAAAACTGGATTCCAATTGAGTTCCTCCATACTTCTCCGTTTGCAGGCTGGGAGGTCAGTGCGATTGTTGCCGTCTTTATGATGATTTTTGGTTACTGGTGGCTAAAACGAATGATCACAAAAGCTATCGCAAGAGGAGAAAAGTTTGAAGCAAGGAAGACAGATCCCACAATGGAAAAACGGGAGCTGCCACATCCTCTTATGGGGCTTATTCCTTTAGTTGTGGTATTAGTCATCTCATTCGTGTTCCATGATTCATTGAAGCAATCTGCGCTTATTATTGCTCTGCTTGGAGGAGTGGTATCAGCCTATTTGCTAAACCGCAAGTATTTCAAGAACTTTTGGGAGGCCCTATCGGAAGGAACAATGGGTGCTTTGATCGCAATTGGCAACACGGCTGCTGTTGTAGGGTTCGGCGGTGTCGCGAAAGCCGTTCCTGCCTTCCAGGTAGCTGTTGATACGATGACCAATATTCCTGGAAGCCCGCTGATTGGTGCGGCGATTGCAGTCAGCGCCATTGCCGGGATGACAGGATCTGCGTCAGGCGGCCAGGCAATTGCCCTGCCTCTGCTTGCTCCGCATTATTTGGATATGGGAGTCAACCCGGAAGCGTTGCATCGGGTAGCTGCAATATCCTCCGGGGCACTCGATTCACTCCCGCATAATGGCTATGTTGTTACAACTGTCCGGGCCATCTGTGGCGAGTCCCATCAGGACGCGTATAATCCGGTGGCTGCAGTAACCGTCATTGTGCCGGTAATTGGTGTGGCAATTGCGATCGTTCTTTTCTCACTTGGGTTAGGCATATAAGAAAGGGGTTCCTCAATGGTAAAAAACAAAGTAGTTCTGATCACCGGGGCCGCCCAGGGGATTGGGTTTGAGATTGGAAAGAGTTTTGCTGAACATGGCGGGAAAGTTTTTTTGACAGATTTACAAGCAGACGCTGTAAAAAAAGCAGCAAAGAGCCTGCGGGAATCAGGGTACGAAGCTTATGGTCTAAAATGTGATGTTACCAATGAAAAAGACATCGAAATCGCAGTGGTGAAATGTGTTGAGCACTTTGGAAGTGTCGATGTTCTCATTAATAACGCAGGCCTGCAATATGTATCGATGATTGAAGACTTTCCGACCGAAAAATTCGAGCTGTTGATCAAGGTCATGCTGACCGCACCTTTTGTGACATTAAAGCATGTCCTGCCAGTCATGAAAAAGCAAGGTTTTGGCCGGGTGATCAACATCGCATCCATTAATGGGCTTGTCGGTTTTGCAGGTAAAGCAGCTTACAACAGTGCAAAGCATGGGGTAATCGGGCTGACAAAGGTGGCCGCACTTGAAACAGCACAGCACGGGATAACAGTAAACGCAGTCTGCCCGGGGTATGTCGATACTCCGTTAGTCCGCAATCAGCTATCCAGTCTTGCGGAAACAAGGAACGTCCCACTGGAAAAAGTTCTTGAAGAAGTAATTTTCCCGCTAGTTCCGCAGAAACGCCTGCTGGCTGTAGAAGAAATCGCCAATTATGTGCTGTTCCTTGCTAGTGATTCTGCGAAAGGAATCACCGGCCAGGCTGCGGTCATTGATGGCGGATATACGATTCAATGAAAAAATCCAGTAGGAAGAGCGCGTCATAGAAAAATCCATCAGTAACCGAAATGGAATTTCCATATCGCCTTTATAACGAGCAGCCCATTAAGCGGCTGCTTGTTATATGATTCTATTAATTCGGTAAAAATGGCGCAAATCTCCGAGCAGATGGGCGATGATCAGCTAAAAAAATCTTTTGGAGGAGAATAGGTTCTGTTTTTGGTGTTGCCATTTATAAGAAGATTCATTGAATGGAGGATTCGTGTGGCAGTATCCTCTGAATTAATATGGAGGAATTTCCTCAAGTGGATATTGGATAAAATAGGACTATATAAAAGAAAATAATCTTTCACAGCAGTCTTATGTGCTTCCCGTGCTGTCTTCCCACATTTTTGGCATAACCAGGTCCCGTGGATGCGCTCCATTCTGAAAGTTTGGCAATGAGGGCACTGGACACCAGTGATAAGATCCAGGGGGATATGGAATGATGGGGGGTCTGGGATGAATGGTTCATGATGTTTTAACAGCAACCTGGTGACTTTTTTTACATACTTCTTAGTTAGTTTTTCTTCCGCGAAAACTACTCATAATTCCGCGAAAGTGTCAGTGGATTCCGCGAAAATCCCCCATGATTCCGCGAACTGGAAATTCCGTGCGATTTTTTCCAAAACAAGATACCATTCCTACACAAATCCTATCCACCATTCATAAACTATCTTTCGTAATCATTTATTTCCACCCCTGCTTGCATCCGCAGGGAAATTTTATTACAATAACTCTATATTCATAATGAAAGACTTCGACAAGGAGTAGTAATGGTGCAAAGCCTGATGTAGAGAGCTGGCGGTCGGTGCAAGCCAGACAGGATCCATCATGAACTCGCCTTTGAGTTGCAGACGTGAACCAACAAGTAGCGTTTGCCGTTTTTCCGCGTTAAGGGTGAATGAAGCGAGTGTTGCACACTAATTTGGGTGGTACCGCGGGAGATCATACATTATCTCTCGTCCCTTTACAGGGGCGGGAGTTTTTTATTTTTTTTGAAGAAAATTCATTCGCTAAAATAAATCGAAACCAAACAGGAGGACAGTTACGATGAGTTTTAACCACCAGGAAATCGAAAAAAAATGGCAATCGCATTGGGAACAGAACAAAACGTTTAAAACAACGGAAGATAAAGGCAAAGAGAAGTTCTATGCGCTGGATATGTTCCCGTATCCATCTGGAGCCGGCCTGCACGTAGGCCATCCGGAAGGGTACACAGCGACGGATATCCTTTCCCGGATGAAAAGGATGCAAGGATTCAACGTTCTCCATCCAATGGGCTGGGATGCGTTTGGACTGCCGGCAGAGCAATATGCACTGGACACTGGGAATGACCCGGCCGAGTTCACAGAGAAAAACATCAACACTTTTCGCCGCCAAATCAAGGCATTAGGTTTTTCATACGACTGGGACCGCGAAGTCAACACAACGGACCCTGAATACTATAAGTGGACTCAGTGGATTTTCCTGAAGCTTTATGAAAAGGGGCTTGCTTATATTGACGAAGTCGCTGTTAACTGGTGTCCAGCACTTGGAACCGTTTTAGCGAACGAAGAAGTAATCGACGGAAAAAGTGAGCGCGGCGGACATCCGGTCGAGCGCCGTCCGATGAGACAGTGGATGCTTAAAATCACTGCCTACGCAGATCGGCTGCTGGAGGATCTAGATTTACTTGATTGGCCGGAAAGCCTAAAGGATATGCAACGCAACTGGATTGGCCGTTCAGAAGGGGCAGAAATCACCTTCCATATCGAAGGCAATCAGGATACATTTACGGTGTTCACAACTCGTCCGGATACACTATTCGGTGCAACTTATGCAGTGCTTGCACCCGAACACCAGCTGGTGGATAAAATTACAACAGCTGAGCAAAAGGCTGCTGTCGAAAAATATATCGATGAAATCAAGAGCAAGAGTGACTTAGAGCGCACCGATCTAGCCAAAGACAAAACTGGTGTGTTCACCGGTGCGTTCGCGATCAATCCAGCCAATGGCGAAAAAATGCCAGTCTGGATCGCAGACTATGTTCTTGTATCATACGGAACAGGCGCGATCATGGCAGTTCCTGCGCATGATGAGCGTGACTACGAGTTTGCTAAAAAATTCAATTTAGAAATCAAGGAAGTCGTGGCCGGCGGAAACGTCCAGGAAGAAGCGTATACTGGCGACGGTGATCACGTAAACTCTGAATTCCTTAACGGCATGAACAAGGAAGATACCATCAGCAAGATGATTGCCTGGCTTGAAGAAAAAGGCATTGGCAACAAGAAGGTTACTTACCGCCTTCGCGACTGGTTGTTCAGCCGCCAGCGTTATTGGGGCGAGCCGATTCCAATCATCCACTGGGAAGATGGCACCATGACAGCTGTTCCAGAAGATCAGCTGCCGCTTGTCCTTCCAAAAACAACGGAAATAAAGCCATCCGGTACAGGTGAGTCCCCGCTTGCCAATATTGATGGCTGGGTGAATGTCATCGATTCTAAAACGGGCAAAAAAGGCCGCAGGGAAACGAATACGATGCCGCAATGGGCTGGCAGCTGTTGGTACTACCTGCGCTACATTGATCCGAAAAATGATCAGGCACTTGCAGATGAAGAAAAATTAAAGCAATGGCTGCCTGTTGATATTTATATTGGAGGAGCAGAACATGCAGTTCTGCACTTGCTTTACGCTCGTTTCTGGCACAAGGTCCTGTACGATTTAGGCGTTGTTCATACAAAAGAGCCATTTCAGAAGCTTTTCAACCAAGGGATGATCCTTGGCGAAAACAATGAAAAAATGAGCAAATCAAAAGGCAATGTAGTCAACCCGGATGAAATCGTCGGAAGCCATGGTGCCGATACACTACGCCTTTATGAAATGTTCATGGGACCGCTTGATGCTTCAATTGCATGGTCAGCCAATGGGCTTGACGGTTCGCGTCGGTTCCTTGACCGCATCTGGCGCCTATTCGTTGAAGACAATGGCAACCTGAGCTTGAAAATCAAGGACGCGGAAAACCCGAATCTTGAAAGAGTCTACCACCAGACGGTTAAAAAGGTAACGGAAGCTTATGAAGGACTTCGGTTCAATACTGCAATCTCCCAAATGATGATTTTTATAAACGAAGCGTATAAGGCTGAGGAGCTTCCTAAGCATTATGTCGAAGGATTCGTGAAAATGCTTGCGCCAATCGCACCGCATATCACGGAAGAACTTTGGGAAAAGCTAGGACATAGCGAGTCAATCACTTATGCAGCATGGCCTGCATATGATGAAGCCAAGCTAGTCGAAGACGAAGTCGAAATCGTAGTCCAGGTGAACGGCAAGATCAAAGCAAAAATGATGGTACCCGCCGATGCCAACAGAGAAACGCTTGAGCAAATCGCGATGGGCGATAATACCGTTAAAGAACAAATCGATGGCAAGACAGTCCGCAAGGTAATTGCAGTCCCAGGGAAGCTTGTCAACATTGTTGCTAACTAATTCGTTTACAAAGGATCGCATTGCGCGATCCTTTGTTACAGAAAAATAAATACCCCATGAGGTTTTTTCCTTTGTAATATAAAAAGAGTTTTTATATAATAAATAGGGGAAAATACTTTAACATCAATTTTTTAAAAAATGGAGGAAAGAATTTATGAATAAAATCGAAACAATTTCACCTCAAGAACTTCAAAAGAAATTGGAAACAGGCGAAAAGCTTGAAATGGTAGACGTACGGGAACATGACGAGGTAGCATTCGGTATGATACCGGGAGCAAAGCATATCCCGATGGGCGAAATACCAGAAAGATTGAACGAATTCGATAAGGACAAAGAATACATTTTCATTTGCCGATCAAGCGCACGCAGCGGCAATGTCTGCCACTTCATGAACCAGCAAGGTTTCAAAGTCCGCAATATGATTGGCGGCATGATGAGCTGGAGCGGAGAAACAAAACGTCCTTAATTATAAAATTCTGACATTCTGGCAAAGATGATGGTAAAAAGGAAGGAAGATTCCCTTGATCCAGGTCAGAGTGTTTGATCATGAGCATGAAAAAGATTTAGAACAGGACATGAACGTATTTCTTGAAAAGCTAGATGAAAAAAAACTAGTGGACATTAAATACAATGTCGCCGTCATCCCGGAAGAAGAGGAAGAAGAGCAGATCTACTGCTTTTCCGCCATGGTTGTGTACAGAGCCTGAAAATTACTCAGGCTCTGTTTTTTATGTGAAAAAGTAAGGCCATGACGGACACTAAGTTTTCCAACTCTATTTTTGCAGTGCGAACTGGACTGCATTTGTCCCGGCAAGTCTTCCGGTGACCAGTGCTGAGGTAATATTGTAACCGCCCGTATATCCGTGGATATCGAGGATTTCACCGCAGAAGTACAGACCAGCTGCTTTCTTAGATGCCATGGTTTGCGGTTCGATTTCTTTGATGGAGACGCCGCCTCCGGTGACGAAGGCTTTATCAAGCGGCAAGGTACCGTTGACTTTGAATTCGAATTGCTTGATTGTTTTCGCAAAACTCCTGATTTTTTCATGGCCAAGTTGACCGCCCTGGACTGCAGGATCGATTACATTGCGCTCCAGCAGGAACAATAGATAACGTTCAGGCAATAGTCCTTTAAGTAAATTTTTCATCGCTTTTTTTGGCTCGGCTTGTATCAATTTAGTAATTTCTTGGAAAACTTCTTCTTCTTTCATCTCGGGCAGGGCATCCAGAGACAGGACAACCTCTTTTAGATTCCATTTTTGCATCGCTTTGACGACAAACTGGCTGCAGCGGAGGACCGCTGGACCGCTGACGCCGAAGTGGGTGAAAATCATATCCATTTTGTGAGTAATCAGTGGTTTCCCTTTTGGATTAAGGACGCTAAGTGCGATTCCCCTTAGCGAAAGTCCTTGCAAAACTTTCTCCTTTATAAAAGGTTCAGAAGACGTTATAGGGACTTCTGTTGGGAATAGGGTAGTAATGGTATGACCGGCTTTCTCGGCCCATGCATATCCATCGCCAGTCGAACCGGTATGGGGGACAGATTTTCCGCCGACGGCAATAATGATGCTGTCTGCAAAAATCCTTTCTCCATTTTTTAGTTCAACTGATTGTACGCTTCCTTCTCTGTAATGTACGTCTGCCACGGGGGTGTTCGTCTTAATTTCCACTTTTAAATCTTTAAGCTTAGATAAAAGCGCATCAACAACGGATTGAGCTTTATTGGAGACAGGGAACATCCTGCCATGATCTTCTTCCTTAAGCTTAATTCCTAGGCCTTCGAAAAAGGAAATGATGTCTTCATTGCTGAAAATGGAGAACGCACTGTATAAGAACCGCCCATTTCCGGGTATATGTTTAATGATTTCGTCGACTGGAAGGCGGTTGGTCACATTGCAGCGTCCGCCCCCGGAAATCGCCAGCTTGCGGCCGAGCTTGTCCCCTTTATCGATGAGCATCACTTTTGCATTCTGCTCGCCAGCAGCAATTGCAGCCATCAACCCAGACGGACCTCCGCCTAGGACAATTACATCGTATTTCATCGCTTCACCAACTTATAAAATTTCTGTTTGCGCTTTTCTTATTATAATACATCTTCTTTAAAAACATTTCCCTTTCTGTTCTTCACCCTGAAAACTGGCAGTCAGGCTGAAGAAAGAGTAAACTAGGAAGGCAAGAAATTGATAATTATCACTGTATCGGCTCATGTTTATGGTAATATAAAAGTTTGTAAACCGATTTTATTTTATAGATTGAAAAGTAGGGATTATATGTCATCTAAGCTATTGCGTGGGACGTTCATACTGACGGTTGGCACCATTTTATCCAAGGTGATTGGGTTGTTTTATGTTATTCCCTTTTTTGCCATCGTCGGAGATTATGGGACCGCCTTATATTCTTTCTCTTATATTCCGTATACCATTTTTATAAGTATTGCAACGGCTGGTGTGCCGTTGGCTGTTTCAAAGTTCATAGCAAAATATAATGCACTTGAAGAGTATGCTGTCGGCAGGAAGTTGTTTAAATCAGGAGTCGCTGTCATGCTGGCGACAGGTGTTTTCTCGTTCTTGCTCATGTATGTAACGGCCCCGGGTCTGGCGGAGATTGTCATGAACACGAGTGGGGAAGATCAGGCGAAAATAACGGCTGAGGATGTGACAACCGTTATCCGGGCAGTCAGTTTTGCGCTGATCGTTGTTCCATTTATGAGTTTGATCCGCGGATTCTTTCAGGGTCATCAATCGATGGGTCCTTCAGCTGTCTCTCAAGTGGCGGAGCAAATTGTCAGGATTGCCTTCATGCTTGCAGGTGCTTTTTTTGTGCTGAACGTAATGGATGGGGATATGGTGACCGCTGTCAGTGTAGCTACGTTTGCAGCGTTCATTGGTGCACTTGGCAGTCTAGGAGTGCTAGGCTGGTATTGGGTCAAAAGGAAACCGCATTTGGATCAATTACTGGCAGAAGACAAAAAAACATTGGATGTACCTTTAAAGAAAATCTATAAGGAAATACTTGTTTATGCAGCGCCGTTCGTCTTTGTGGGCATTGCTAATCCGCTTTTCCAATTTGTTGATATGATGACATTCAACCGAGCAATGATTGCAATTGGCAACAGCCAGAATGAAGCGAATATCGCGTTTTCTGTGCTGAATTTCCAATCCCATAAATTGGTGATTATTCCTGTCTCATTGGCCACGGCCTTTTCATTGACACTTGTTCCAAGCATCACGACAGCTTTTACAGCAAACGACCGTAAGGGGATGAGGAGGCAGCTTGATCAAACCTTCCAGGTACTGATGTATCTGACAGTCCCGGCTGCTGTTGGCATTGCCCTGCTAGCGGAACCAATGTACACTGTTTTCTATGCGCATAATGATTTAGGAACAGAAGTATTGGCAACGTACGCGCCAGTTGCGATCCTGTTTGCCCTATTTTCCGTAACTGCAGCAATCCTGCAAGGGATCAATGAGCAGCGCTTTACGATTTTAAGCCTGCTGACGGGATTGTTGGTGAAGCTGAGTCTGAACATTCCGTTGATCAAGCTATTTGAAACGCAGGGGGCTGTGATTTCGACTGCACTAGGCTATTTGGTCGCAATCATCATCAATATGCTAGTTATTAAAAAATTCGCAAAATATCCAATGGGTTTTGTAACGAGGAGAATTGTCCTAATCCTTGTGTTTTCGGGATTGATGGCAGGGGCAACAGCCGCTTTTTATCGTGTGCTTGTTCAGTTTATGTCACCGGCCAGCAAGTTCCATTCGATTTTGCTCATTCTTATTTCTGCTATTGTAGGTGCTGCTGTGTACTTTTATCTGGGATTCCGGACAAAACTGCTGGACAGGCTGTTCGGGGAGCGCATTGCGCAAATCAAGCGAAAATTAAGGCTTCCCATTTAATTGAAATGGGCTTCGCTGCATCCTTATAGGAAAGCTAACAAAAAATTGGAATGGGCCTATGCCCATGTGAAAACGGGAGGGATACGATGAGAATAGATAAGGTGCTTTCCAACCTTGGATACGGGAGCCGGAAAGAGGTGAAGAAGCTTTTAAAAGATGGTGCTGTTATAGTGAATGGTGAATTCATTAAGGATGCCAAACAGCATGTGAATCCTAAAAAGGACTTGATTACTTTCAATGGAGAGGAGATTCAATATCGCGAGTTTATCTATTTGATGATGAATAAGCCGCCTGGCGTCATTTCCGCTACGGAAGACAGCCATGAGGAGACGGTCATCGACCTGCTTGAAGCGGAGGATTTGGTGTTTGAGCCTTTTCCGGTCGGTAGGCTTGACAAGGATACGGAAGGACTTTTATTACTCACGAATGATGGACAACTGTCCCATCGGCTGTTATCACCGAAACAGCATGTGCCAAAAACGTATTTTGCGGTGATTGAGGGAGAAGTGACGGAACAGGATATAGTGTCCTTCAAGCAGGGAGTCACTCTTGATGACGGGTATAAGACGAAACCTGGAGAGCTTGTCATCGTAAAATCAGGCTTGACTTCGGACATCGAACTGACGATCACTGAAGGGAAGTTTCATCAGGTGAAGCGAATGTTCCTTGCGGTAGGGAAGAGGGTCGTTTACTTGAAGAGAATCTCGATGGGCCCACTGCAGCTGGATGAAACGCTTGAGCTAGGAGAGTACAGAGAGCTGACAGACGAAGAAATCGACCTGCTGCAAAACTTATGAAAGATAAAAAATCGCCTTGGAACTCCCTCGGCGATTTTTGTGTATTCAATTGTTTGGTATACGTTTCGTTATGTTCCTAAGACGACATTTTCACTTTTTTTTGGGTCGTTGTCCATTTACCTCTGCTCGGACTTTTTACTAAGTCGTTATAAGCCAGGACATTCAAATCCCTCTGGATGGTTCGAGGAGTAATTCCGAATTCCTCTACAAGATCTTGAGTTGTGACAGTTCCATTCTGACATATATACATGTAGATGGATTTGATGCGGTTTATCATCCGGTTAGTCGAAGGTTTCAAACAACCACTCCCTATCCTTTTTTAAACCCTTTGTCATATTCCTGCAACCGACATTGATTGATGACGAATCCTCAAGTATGTAGTTTCTTCTATACAGACAGCTCCTTTTGCGTCCATTTTAAAAAGGAAGTTATATGATGTCCTACCTTTTTTGACTATTTTACACTTTACCAACTCAAAATTCCAGATTATTCACGGTTTTTTATGAAAATTTAACAATTCGCTTGCTTCCGTCCCCTTTCTTTACAATATAGATACTTTACGATATGTTGTGAAACACCGTAAATATGATTGTTATTAGAAAATTTAAATAGCAATAGGCTGTCCACTGTTTACGGATCGAGCTAAAAAGGAGTAAAATAATATTCAAGTTTTCAAATGGGATTTGCGGTACTAAATACATCTTGATGTTCCCGATCCTATAAAGCTACATATAACGCTTAATTGGAGGTATTCACCTTGACTTCGATCAACTGGATGGAAGAAGTAAAAAAAAGAGAATCGGACTTGATCAAAGATGCTCAGCAGCTCTTGAGAATCAAGAGTGTTCTCGATGATGAAAACAGCACCTTGGACGCGCCGCTAGGGGAAGGGGTAAAGAAAGCATTAGAATTTATGCTTCAATTAGGAGAACAGGATGGCTTCACTGCGAAAAACGTTGGAAATCTTGCCGGACACCTGGAATTCGGCCAGGGAGAAGAAATCGTCGGTGTTCTCTGCCATGTCGATGTCGTGCCAGAAGGGGATGGCTGGTCAAGCGACCCGTATGGCGCTGACATTCGCGACGGAAAACTCTATGCTCGAGGAGCAATTGATGACAAAGGTCCAACCATGGCCGCATATTATGCGATGAAAATTGTCAAAGAATCAGGCTTGCCCGTTAATAAACGTGTCAGGATGATCATTGGCACGGATGAGGAAAGTGAATGGCGCTGTGTCGACCATTATTTTGAACAGGAAGAAATGCCTGCGATCGGTTTTGCGCCGGACGCTGATTTTCCAATCATTTTTGCCGAAAAAGGAATTGCTGATTATGATTTAGTATACAAACCAGCTGTTATCGAAAAAGAAGGCTTTGATTCCGAAGTAATCGAATTTTCATCCGGTCGCCGATATAATATGGTGCCGGATTACGCAAAAGCGGAGCTTGCCGTTTTGCAGGGCCAGACAGATATTGTTCAGCGCTTTGACGAATTCAAACGGAAAAAGGAACTAGCAGGAAAGGTGACCGTCGAGAGTGGCAAGCTTGTCCTTGAACTGGAAGGAGTTTCTGCCCATGGCATGGAACCGGACAATGGAAAAAATGCAGGACTTTTAATGGCCGACTTCCTTTCTGAATTAAATCTTGATGGAAATAGTGAAAAATTCTTCCGATTTACCGCCAACAACTTGGGAAAGGATTCTCGGGGCAAGGAGCTGGGCATTGCTTTTTCCGATGATATCACTGGAGACTTGACCATCAATGTCGGGAAACTATCGTATTCCCGCGAGACTGGCGGCCGTGCAGGATTGAATATGCGTTATCCGGTTACGACGGATCTGGAAAAGACCAAAAAAATTCTGTATCAGCTTATAGAAACGGAAGGGTTGACGATCGAGAATTTCTCGAATTCTCACCCGCATCATGTTGATGAAAATAATTTCCTTGTCCAAACGTTGAAAAAAGTTTATGAAGAACAGGTTGGCGAAAAGGCAGAACTGCTCTCCATTGGCGGCGGTACTTATGCAAGGTCACTCGAATCTGGGGTGGCATTTGGCCCGCTGTTCCCTGGCAGACCCGATATCGCACACCAGAAGGATGAATATATAATCATCGAAGATCTTTTGCGAGCAACGGCGATCTACGCTCAGGCTATTTATGAATTGGCAAAATAGAGATTTTCGTAAACCAAGGAGGGGAAGAAAATGGAATATGTAATGGTTGATGGTAGGACGCTGGACAGGTCAGCAGCGAAGGTGGACATAGAGGATAGGGGTTACCAGTTTGGTGATGGCGTATACGAGGTCATCCGCGTGTACAACGGGAAAATGTTCACCGGGATGGAGCACCTAAAGCGGCTCAAGGAGAGTGCCGAAAAGATCCAGATGAAGCTACCGTACAGTCCTGAAGAACTTTTAGCCAGAATGGAAGAACTCATTTTGAAAAACGAAGTGGATACCGGAACGGTATATATGCAGTTTACAAGGGGAATTTCTCCCCGAAATCATGTTTTTCCGGGAGAAAATGTCGCGACTACTTTTGTTGCTTATACGCGCAAAGTACCTCGCTCTGTGGAACCGATGGAAAAAGGGGTATGTGCCATCCTTGATGAGGATATTCGCTGGCTCCGCTGTGACATTAAAAGCCTGAACTTATTAGGAAACCTGCTCTCCAAACAAAGAGCGGCAGAAGCAAACTGCTTCGAGGCCATTCTCCATCGCGGAGAAACGGTTACGGAAGGCAGCCATTCCAATATATCAATTGTCAAAGATGGGGTGATCATTACCCACCAGGCAGACAACCATATTCTGAATGGAATCACAAGACAAAAGATGTTGGAAATCTGTCGAAATGAGAGCATTCCATTTGAGGAGCGAGCATTTTCGCTGGATGAATTATCCTCAGCCGATGAAGTTTTCTCATCTGGTACAACCGTCGAAGTCATGCCAGTTGTCGAGGTCGCTGGAAGACCAGTCGGAAACGGGCGGCCAGGTTCGGTTACGAGGCAGCTCCAAGCTCTTTTCAAAGCAGAAATTGAACGACAATGCGGACAAATCTGACTATGAACCTGCAGCAGTAAAGCTGCAGGTTCTTTTTCTAGATCAGCAATCGCTTGCTTTGTTTTTTCTTGACAGGAATGGGTATCATAAAAATATTTAAAAAAACAGGACTGCTTTTGTTTCCGTATAAGAAAGCTTGTCAGGACTTTTCTTATTTGGAAAACCGAACAGGGGGGAATAAAAATGAAATTCACACCTGAACAGCATATCGAATTACATGGATTCAATAATCTTACGAAATCATTAAGTTTTAATATGTTTGATATCTGTTATACGAAAACGAAGGAAGAGCGGGAAGCGTATATTGAATATATAGATGAACAGTATAGTGCAGAACGGCTTACCAAAATACTCACCCATGTGGCAGATATCATTGGAGCGCATGTCCTTAATGTCGCAAAGCAAGATTACGTGCCCCAGGGTGCCAGTGTGACGATCCTCGTATCCGAAGGTCCGGTTGTGGAGATTCCGAATGGAGCGTATGATGAATCGCCCGGACCATTGCCAGACAATGTGGTATTGCAGCTAGATAAAAGCCATATTACTGTTCATACTTACCCGGAGTTCCATCCTGATGAAGGGATCAGTACGTTCCGGGCGGATATTGATGTCTCCACTTGTGGGGAGATTACGCCGTTAAAAGCGCTTAATTATCTCATCCATTCCTTTGAAACCGATGTAATGACGATTGATTATAAAGTAAGAGGCTTCACTAGGGATAAGGAAGGGAACAAGCTGTTCATCGACCATGACATAAGCTCGATTCAAAACTATATTCCGGAAAATGTAAAAGATCAATTCGATATGGTTGATATCAATGTTTATCAAGAAAATATTTTTCATACTAAATGCAAGCTAAGAGAATTTGATCTTGATAATTATCTTTTCGGCTATACGAAAGATTCATTGTCCCCCGAAGAACGGGAAGAAATCTCTGAAAGGATTCAAGCCGAGATGGAAGAAATCGTTTCCGGAGTGACACTTCACTCTGGGACCATTTTTGAAGAGGACGACGAAGAGTTGGACAACTAGCGGGATGGTATAGAAATCCGGCATGGAAGAAAGGTCGATAGACAAGAGATTTTAAAATAAGAAAAGACTCGCTATTGCTAACGAGTCTTAACGGTTAATTTTCAAACCGGAATAAATCGCTGGAAAGATATCTTTCTCCGGTATCACAAGCAATGCAAATGACGACTTCATCTGGTTTTAACTGCTTTGCAACATCGATGGCTGCGAAGCACGCAGCGCCTGAGGATGGGCCGACAAGGATGCCTTCCTCCTTGGCGAGCCTTCTTGCAGTTTCGTAGGCGTCCTCATCTTCAATTTTATGGATTTTTTCGTACACATCCTGATTGAGGATTTTGGGAATAAAGCCTGGACTTGTGCCAACCAGTTTATGCTTTCCGGGTTTGCCTCCTGACAGGACAGGCGACCCAGCTGGTTCGACGACGTGTACGCTCATGTTCCGAAATGCTTCTTTTAATGCTTCGCCCGTTCCGGTGATCGTTCCTCCGGTTCCTGCTGTAGCTACAAACGCGCTCAACGGTTTTTTCAGTACTTTCATTGCTTCGATGATTTCCTTTGCGGTTGATTTCCGGTGGGCATCAGGATTTGCGGCATTTTCAAATTGCATTGGCATATAGCTGTCGGGTATTTCCTTTCGTAATTCTTCTGCTTTTTTGATTGCACCCGGCATCTTTTCGTCTCCCGGTGTGAGCACGACTTTAGCCCCGTAGGCTTTTAACAGGTTGATTCTTTCCATTGTCATCGTATCAGGCATGACGAGGATGGCTTTATAGCCTCTTGCCGCTGCGTTCATCGCCAGTCCGATTCCTGTATTGCCGCTTGTTGGCTCAATGATCGTTGAGCCGGGCTTCAGCTTTCCTTCCTTTTCAGCTGCCTCGATCATGTTGAAGGCAGCTCTGTCTTTGACGCTCTTGCTCGGATTGAAGTATTCAAGCTTCAAGTAAACCGATGCCCCGCCCTCAGGTGCCAGGCGGTTTAATTTTACTAACGGTGTTTCACCGATTAATGCAGTAATAGTAGGAACGACTCTCATTGGGTATCCTCCTTTAATATGTTCGATTGTTTCTAAGGGAAGCAATCGAAAAGATAATCCTATCTTCTCTTTATCATATAAAAAAATACTATTCCGATCAACTTGTATGGAATAAAAGTTCTGAAGGAATATCTGCCAATTTCACATGCCATTTGCTACAATAAGACGAGAAAGGATGTTGATCACAATTGGACCAGCATGCTCATTTTTTCTATGCGCTCGAGCTTCCTGGAGAGGCGAAAGCAGAGATCCAGAGCAGAATCGAACACTTGAAAAAAGAATTCCCATTTCAATCTTGGGTTCATCCTCAGGATCTACATATTACACTGGCGTTTCTCGGAAATGCTCCTAATGAGAAGATCGAAGCTGCCAATGAACGAGTGGAAGCATCAATAAAGCTGCAAACTTCCTTTGAATTGATAGTCGACCGCTTGGACATTTTTGGCCGCAACGATGCGCCTCGAGTGTTTTGGGCGGGGCTTAAAGACTCACGTACGTTGACAGAAGTCAGGCAGGATGTGTTTGCAGCTTGCCTTGCTGCAGGATTCCATCTTGAAAAACGTCCCTTCAGTCCGCATATTACCATCGCGAGAAAATGGCTGGGGGAAGCCCCTTTTTCTAAGGCAGCACTCGGGGCAGTGAGTCCTTTTAAAAAGGACCCAATTTCCTTTCAGGCTGGAAGGGTTGTTTTGTACAAGACCCATTTGGGGAAAAGCCCTAAGTATGAACCGATCGAACAATTCCCGCTTGCTCCCAATGAATAAGGCTAAGGGAAGCAGGAACGAAGGCAGGTCAATCAATGGCACAATTAATCAAACTTCAAGATTATGTATCGCGCTATGCTCAAGATATTTATCTATATCCTTCGAGGTATGTCCGGCTGAAAAAAAGGCAGTGGGAAGGATGGAAGGAGAAGTGGGAACACGGATCGGACCAGCCAATCGATTTTATGAAGGAATCCTCTCCACCACTACCTGAGTCCTTTCTTGAAAAAATCAAGAGTAGAATTCGGCTGCATGGATCAGGAGTAGAAGCGGAAATGATCCCAGAAGGCCAGCGACACAGCGAAGAACAGGACATTCTGTTCGGTGCCGGTGCATTCGATTCTCTCCACAGCATCCACACGGAAGAGGGACTAAAGCAGCATTTCCTTGATAATTTGCTGCCGTTCCAGCTAAAATGGGCGAGTTCCACATTGACGGAGAGATCCTTTCTTGCAAAAGACTTTTTGCATGACCCGACCCTGAAGTTTTTGCTTCAGCGTTTTCCTGATACCTTCCTCGTTTTATATAAACCTATCTTTTTACTGAAAAAAGCGCCGGTCGAAGCGGAACTGGTCCTGATCACTCCCGTCGCCGCGATGTGTATTTCTTTTATGGAAGCAGAGGAGGATGCTGCTTTTATCGGCTCAAAGGACCGATTCTGGATCAAAAAAACAAGAAATACGGAAGCCAAAATCCTTAATCCACTGATTCCCTTGAACAGGACAGAAAAAATTGTCAAAGCTCTTTTTGATTTATACGAAGTGAATCTGCCAGTGCAAAAATTGCTGCTGTCGCGAAATGGCTACTTCGATTATCCGTTGCCGCCGTACGGAGTTCAGTTCATTGATAAACGGGATTTTGCGGACTGGTTTATCGGTCAGCGAGGAATGAAATCACCATTAAAGCATATCCAATTAAAAGCAGCTCAGGTGCTGCTGCAATTTTGCCAGACGACATCGGTCAGGAGACTTGAATGGGAGAATCAGCCAGGAGATGGTGAATAAGGAAGCCTACAAGAATCGCATTAGGGATCCTGTCAGAACGAACAATCAAGCAGCTCGAGGAGTGAAAACGAAATGATTGCCATTGAAAGGGAGTTTTATGCCTATCTTGATCAAGTAGACTTGATAACAGTTTTGCTGCCTTATTCTTATTTTTATGGTGAATCCAAAGAATTCCGGCTCAAAGGAGAGGGCATTGATTTGCCTTTGGAAATCCAGGAAACGATAAACCTTGAGGAAATGGTGAAATATAGTTGCCGGGCCAGTATCCAGCCGGATATCGGCAAGCCATATGAAATAGTAACGGATCATGGTGGGAAAACAGATCTGCAAATCGGAGCAGTCATCCGTACAGAGGAATTTGACCGATGCTTTTTTTACGAGGGAATGGATCTTGGGGTCAGCTATACACCTGAAAAAAGCACGTTCAAGCTCTGGGCTCCTACTGCCGGGAAAGTCAGGTTGAAGCTGCTTACGGATGATCAGCAACATCCCGAATTCATCCATATGAGAAGGGCAGATAAAGGCGTGTGGAGTATTACTGTTGAACGAGACCTAGAGCTTTATCGCTATTCCTTCCTAGTGTGTGTCAATCTTGAATGGCGAGAGGCGGTTGATCCATATGCAACCGCAGCAACGGTGAATGGCGAATATGGAGTGGTGATCGATCGCGCCAAAGCTAGCGTAGCAATAACCAGTTGCCCACCTATGAGGAGTCCGGTTGATGCGATCATTTATGAAGCCCATATCAGGGATTTGACTATGCATCCGAACAGTGGTGCTTCGAAAAAAGGAACCTATCTGGGCGCTGCGGAGATGAATACCGCGACTCCAAAAGGGGAGAGTACCGGCCTTTCTTATATACAGCAGCTAGGTGTCACCCATATTGAGTTTCTTCCTTTTCATGATTTTGAAGGGATAGACGAACGGGCCCCTTTACGTTCTTATAACTGGGGGTATAATCCTGTCCATTATAATGTGCCAGATGGCAGCTATGCGACAGATCCAGAAGATCCATACAATCGGATCACCGAGCTGAAGCAGCTGATTTCTGCGATCCATAAAATGGGTATGGGTGTCATCATGGATGTTGTTTTTAATCATGTCTATATTCGGGAAGATTCCTCTTTTGAAAAAATCGTCCCCGGTTATTTTTTTCGGCATGATCAAAATGGTCTTCCTTCCAACGGGACCGGAGTCGGGAACGATATCGCCTCTGAAAGGCTGATGGGGAGAAAATACATCGTTGATTCTGTCCTGTACTGGCTTAAGGAGTATCAGGTAGACGGTTTTCGCTTTGACTTGATGGGAATCCTTGATGTGGAGACGATGACTGCCGTCAGAAAGGCAGTGGACGATGCAAGGCCTGATGTTTTGATCATTGGCGAGGGGTGGGATTTGAATACTCCGCTGCCGGATGACCGGAAAGCCAATATTGCCAACCAGGCAAAGCTGCCAAAAATTGGTCAGTTTAATGACTGGTTTCGGGATTCCATCAAGGGCAGTACTTTTAATATTTATGATAAAGGGTATGCCTTGGGCAATGAGCGGTATTTGGAAGCCGCAAAACAGGTACTGGCAGGCAGCATTGGAATGGGCAAGTGGAAGAGCTTATTCCTCCAGCCGACTCAGTCGGTGAACTACATTGAGTCACATGATAACCATACGTTATGGGATAAGCTGAAAATAGCCAATCCTGAGGAAGAAGAAGCGATTTTAAAAAGGCAGCACAAGCTGGCAACATCGATGGTTTTGCTGGCGCAGGGCATTCCATTTTTACACAGCGGCCAAGAATTTTTCCGGACAAAGAAGGGGGTTGCCAACAGTTATGGATCTCCTGATGACATCAACTGGCTGGATTGGGACCTTCGGGATCATAACCTGAATCATGTTAGCTACATCAAGGGAATGATCGAGATTCGAACAGCGAACGAAGCTTTCAGAATGGATGACAGTGAAGAAGTCCGCCGGCGATTAACGTTTTTGCCACTTCAGACTCCGTTGATCGGATTTGAATTGCAGGCAGAAGCAGGCTGGGATAAAATCGTCGTGCTGTTCAACCCTTCCTTGGACCAGCAGACAGCAGAACTGCCGGAACAGGCAAAATGGATGGTTCTTGCTGACCATCAAAATGCCTCGGCACAGCCATCTCGACAACTGGAAGGAAATAACGTTCTGCTCGAGCCGTGCTCTCTTTTCATAGCAGCAAAATAGATGGATAACTTTTTGCCAATGTTAAATTCGTGCCGTTGGGGTTGACGTACCGATCTGTCGAGGATAAAATTTATTAGATAAGCCATTTTGTGTATTTCAACTATTATTTAACAAAGTAGCAGGAGACGCTTGTAAAGCGAGTGAAGTCAAAAGCGCCAACTTCACTGTTCCAGTTTTCCGGGAGGAATGCGCTTTCTATTCAATTCAACAGCGAATTTAGATTTAGATTTTACAGAATCCATTTCCAGTTTTCAGCATAGGGGAAATTGTGATAAATGAAGGTGACTAACTTTGGAACATTTATTTGGACAGGATTGGGAGATTATTCCTGCTGGCGGCGCAACAGGTGCAGCCTTTTTTGCACAGCATGAGGAACAAAGGCTGTTTTTAAAACGAAATTCATCCCCTTTCCTTGCTGTACTCTCCGCAGAAGGAATCGTACCTAAGCTTGTTTGGACGAAAAGGTTAGAAAACGGAGATGTGATAACGGCGCAGCAATGGATGAACGGAAGTGAGCTGAAGCCCGGGGATATGAACAATGATCGAGTTGCCAGGCTGCTGAAGAAAATTCATGCTTCCGATCCGCTTCTTGGAATGCTGACAAGGCTGGGAAAAAGTCCGCTGAAACCCGAGATGTTCCTTCAAGCCTTACAGGAAGATTTAGATGAGGAATGGAGTAGGAATCCTGCAGTCAGTGATGCGTTGAAGTTTCTGACTGAATTTGTCGGCGATGTTGACTGCGCTGAAAAAGTAGTTTGTCATTGCGATGTCAATCATAACAACTGGCTGCTCACCGAAGACAACCAGTTGTATTTAATTGATTGGGACGGTGCGATGATCGCTGATCCTGCGATTGATCTTGGCCTCCTCCTCTATTCCTATATACCAGTAGAGGAATGGGAAGGTTGGCTGGAAAAGTATGGGATACACTTGACCGATAACCTTCGACTGCGCATGAAATGGTATGTTGTCGCTCAGTCATTAACATCGATTCAATGGCACAAAAATCAAAAGCGCATTCCTGAAATGGATAAATGGATTGAATTTTTAAAGTCCCTTTTTTAAGAATAGCTAGTTTGTGAACGGTCGTTGGTAATTATGAGAATGGACCGATATCATTCACCCATTGAGATAGCTGATTCCGATTCGCCTCAATATGCTGTTCCAGGTCGGATGCGTTAACGCCGTTTTGGCTGTACTGATAAACATCCTCGAGAATGGTTTTGATGGCACCGTCTACATTCGTGTTGACCATCAATGATTTGATTAATCGTTCCAACTGTTGATACTCGGCAACCGATCCGCAGCAATCCGTTTGCTGGTTGGTTAAAATATCCTTTAATAAATTTACCTGGTCATGGTGGCTTAATGGCACAATGATCACCCTTTCTTTTAAAAGGAATTCACATATAGATTGTGGATTCCTTTTTGCATTTATGCAGCCAACAGAAATTTCACCTTGAAAACAGCGTGGTTGCATGATATTGTTTGAAACGAATGAAAATAGTACAGAGGTGTCATGATGAGACTACGAAACAAGCCTTGGGCTAAAGATAAATTGAAGGAATACGCGGATTTTGTGATCCAAGAACCGGAGCAGCACCGGGGGAAATGGGGAGAGGTTTTTACAAAGGACCAGCCGCTCCACATCGAAATCGGTACCGGGAAAGGCCAATTCATCACAGGGATGGCCAAAGCCAATCCAGACATGAATTATATCGGCATTGAACTGCAGGAAAGCGTGATTGTCAGTGCGCTGGACAGGCTGATTGGAGAAAATTTGCCAAACTGCAAGCTGATGAACGTGAATGGTGCTGAGCTTGCGAAGTACTTTACCAGTGGGGACGTAAGCCGGATTTATTTGAATTTTTCTGACCCATGGCCAAAAACACGCCATGAAAAACGTAGACTTACGTTTGCATCATTCCTGAAAGTTTACGAATCCATCCTGGTGAAAAATGGTGAAATACACTTTAAGACAGATAATCAGGGTTTGTTTGAATACTCGCTTATAAGCTTTTCGCATTATGGCATGAAGTTGAATTACCTCAGCCTCGACCTCCATAATAGCGATTATGAAGGCAATATTATGACCGAATACGAAGAAAAATTTTCATTGCGAGGCAGCCGAATTTTTCGCTGTGAAGTGCAATTTCTGTCTAAATAGCGTGACGATCGAACCGGCGATTTTGCATCGACCGGTTTTTTTTACTGGAAAAAAAGCTTGATAATTTCCAGTTCGCCAATAAAATTTTATTTTCGCCAATAAAGTAGGGAAATCGCCAATAAAATTGTGAACTCCGCCAATAAAAAGAATTCCTATGAAAACATCCTAGTTAAAAATCAAAATAGAAGCTGAATTATTTAAAGATTTAAATTTCAGTGATACAATCATAAGAAAAAGGAGGTTGGGCAATGGAAAATCTGGAGCTTGAAACTGTTAAGCTAAGATGGATGAGTGGCGGGGAAACGCATCTGGATGGCGGTGCGATGTTCGGAGTCGTGCCGAAACCGCTTTGGACGAGGAAGTATGCAGTAAATGATAAAAATCAGATCAAGCTGAGGACAGATCCGATTCTCATTCAAGCGGAAGGAAAGAATTTTTTAGTGGAAAGCGGAATGGGAAATGGCAAACTAAACGAGAAGCAGAAACGGAATTATGGGGTAATGGAAGAATCAAACCTTAATGCCGAACTGGATCTGCTAGGATTGACTGTCGCTGACATCGACTATGTTTTGATGACACATATGCATTTTGATCATGCATGCGGATTAACGAAAGAAGTCAATGGGGAACTGGAATCTGTTTTCGTCAACGCGAAAATCATCACATCACAGATTGAGTGGGATGAAATGCGCAATCCGAATATCCGTTCCAGGAGTACATACTGGAAAGAAAATTGGCTTGGAATCGAACAGCAGGTTGAGACGTTTGAAAAAGAATGGAGTTTTGGGCCGCTCAAGATGATTCATACTGGAGGACACAGTGATGGACATTCCATTCTGATCGTGGAGGATGGAAATGCAACCGTGGTCCATATGGCTGATATCATGCCGACCCATGCCCACCAAAACCCGCTTTGGGTGATGGCATATGATGACTACCCGATGGATTCCATTTATGCAAAGCAGAAGTGGCTTGAATTTGGAATAAGCAGAAATGCATGGTTCACTTTTTACCATGATTCGGTGTACAGGGCCGTCCAATTCGACGAGGATGGAAAAATAAGGGACAGCATCTCGAGAGAAGAATAGACCTGCTGCGGCTGGTCTATTCTTCATTGCTTAATACAATGGGTAGGTGTGCAGGATGACTCCGGTTGAAGCATCTGCGATGAACTCATATTGTTCGACCTTTCCGTCAACATCTCTTGTAATCCCGCCTTTATACACCTGGTATTCGATTGGCGGAATGGAGTATGGTTCAATCGTCATATTGATCCATGAACCGCTGATGGGCCCGGATTTTTTAAAAGCGGCCTTTGCATCATTCAATACTTTATCTGCAGAGACTGTTTCTTTTTGCGAGGCCAGTTCCTTTACCGTGTATGCACATACAAGACCGGCACCAACGCCGAAGACAAAGGCTTTCCAGTTCATAGTCTTAGTACCTCCAAAGTTAGATAGGATAGCTTCATCATACCAAATCCATAAGCTGGAGCAAAGGATTAGCGATGATAATCATTGTTTGTCAGGAATAAGACTGGCAAGCAGAGGGAATGTTCTGTAAAATAGATGATATACATAATGGTTAGCAAACCTAAATTTTTTTTTGGAAAAGGAGCAAATTAATGAACGAGCAAACATTAAGTCTGTTTAAAACGTTGACAGAGTTGCCTGGAGCGCCGGGAAATGAACATGCTGTGCGCAAATTCATGCGTGAGCAGCTGGAACAGTATGCTGATGAATTGATCCAGGATAAATTGGGAAGTGTGTTCGGCGTGAAAAAGGGAAACCCGGATGGCCCGAAAATCATGGTTGCCGGCCATATGGATGAAGTCGGTTTCATGGTAACTTCAATCACGAAAAACGGGATGATCCGATTCCAGACGCTTGGCGGCTGGTGGAGCCAGGTCCTACTTGCTCAGCGCGTCCAGATCATTACGAACAACGGTCCAGTTACGGGTGTGGTTGGCTCGATCCCCCCTCATCTTTTGGATGAGTCCAAACGCAATAAACCGATGGAAATCAACAATATGCTGATTGATATCGGTGCAGATGATAAGGAAGATGCGATCAAGATTGGCATCAAACCAGGACAGCAAATCGTGCCGATCTGTCCGTTCACGCCAATGGCAAACGAAAAGAAGATTCTCGCGAAAGCCTGGGATAACCGCTATGGCTGCGGATTGGCTATCGAATTGCTAAGGGAAACAAAAGACATTCAGTTGCCAAACACATTGTACTCCGGCGCTACTGTCCAGGAGGAGGTCGGCTTACGAGGAGCTCAGACGGCTGCCAATATGATCGACCCGGACATTTTCTTTGCATTGGATGCAAGCCCGGCGAATGATATGTCAGGTGATAAAAATGAATTTGGCCAGCTTGGGAAGGGAACATTGCTAAGAATTCTCGACCGCTCGATGGTCACGCATCGGGGCATGAGGGAATTTGTTCTTGATATGGCAGAAACCCATGACATACCATACCAATACTTCGTTTCCCAAGGTGGAACGGATGCAGGAAGAGTCCACACTTCGAATCAGGGAATCCCTAGTGCGGTTATCGGAATCTGCTCACGGTACATCCACACAGCGGCATCCATGATCCATGTTGATGACTATGCGGCAGCGAAGGAACTGCTCGTAAAACTTGTCAAAGCAGCTGATAAAACAACCGTCGAAACCATCAAAAAGAATAGTTAATCAACTCAGATAGAACGGGCAGCTAATCACTGCCCTTTTTTGTGTCACATAGGGGTCACCTGGTTATTCTGTATTTGACAGAGACGTCATTCGGTGAATAACTGGACGAAGATAAGGAGGAAATATAGATGAAAGTGGCAGTAGGCTCAAAGAATCCGGTAAAAATCAGGGCGGCAAAGGCAGCTTTTATAGGGGCAGATTATGAGATTTTCGCCATTGATGCTGAATCGGGGGTTAGCGACCAGCCGATGTCAGATGAGGAAACCATCAAAGGGGCAGTTAACAGAGCCATTGCGGCTGCGGAAAAAGGAGAAGCGGAAATTGGCATTGGCCTTGAAGGTGGTGTCCAGCAAACTCCATATGGACTGCTGCTTTGCAATTGGGGGGCTCTGGCAGTGAATGGGAAGGAGCCGTTTATTGCTGGTGGCGCGAGAATTCCGCTTCCTGACGAAGTCGCCCGGCAATTGTTGGCTGGCTCCGAATTGGGTCCTGTGATGGATGAGTATGTAAAAAAACAGAACGTCCGTGAAAAGGAAGGGGCGATCGGGATTTTTACAAATGGCCAAATCAATCGCAGTGAAATGTTTACCCACGTCATGAAGCTGCTCGCCGGACAATTTGAATATGATAGGAATCAAACGAAACAGGAAAAACTATAAAGATTTATCGACAAATTTCTAAAAATAACTTAATTTCCAACAAAAAATGCTAAGGAAGCCTTGTCATCAATCAAACAGGCAAGGTATGATAGAAATGGAGTGGCAAAGTCCTTAGCTAGGGGGAAAAAAGTATGATAGAGTTCAGAAGGGCATTTGGGCTCGTTATAGTAGGATTATTTCTGCTGAGCGGTTGTTCTGCCCAGTTTTCAGAGCAAAAGGCTGAAATAAAAAAAGACGTTTTGACTACATTTGAAGCACAGCCTGAAAAAACGAATCATAGTACAAAAGATATAGATTTTTACTTGCCATCCAATTTTAAGGTGGAAGAGGAAAAGCCAAATAATATTCTATTTAAGAATGGGTCTAAAACGTATATTTTATTTTATAACCAACATGAAAAAGACGATAGTAAAGTGGTCTATGATTCCACTGCGAAGCAGCAGAAGGAATGGGATGCTAATGAGACATTCAGTGAAAATGGAAAATTTGGCTATATGATGGTCAAACAGCTGAAAGAAAATCAGTATCAAGTAATTGTCGGCATTGGCGGGGTCAAGCTTACTACAGAAACCGAAAATGTAAAAGAAGATGCAGAGACGATGATGTCCATCGCAAATTCCGTGAACGTCAAATAGCTCAATCTCGGCGCTGTCTGAAGCTAGTATAAGCTTAGGCAGCTTTTTTTATTGCTCTTCATAATCAGATTTGTTTCTTTTTTTAACATGCATGGGTACAATAGGAAAAGTAAACCTAGATTAAACAGGAGGAAACAAAATGAAAACTTTGGAGTCAATGGAACAATTTGAAACAATGAAAAACGAGGGAAAACATATATTTTTATTTACGGCAGTCTGGTGCCCAGACTGCCGCATGATTGAACCAGTCATGCCTGAAATTGAAAGCAAGTACAGCGACTATGAATTTGTTACTGTTGACCGCGATGATTTCATCGATTTATGCATTCAGCTGGATGTTTTTGGCATTCCAAGTTTTATCGCGTTTGATAACGGCAAAGAACTTGGGCGATTTGTCAGCAAGAACAGAAAAACACAGGCTGAAATCGAAAACTTTATTGAAGGCCTTGCTTAATCCTTTCCCCCACTTTTCCTGAGTTGGTGGGAAATTTTATGTTAGATTCAGAAACTCCTGAGGAAGGGGAGGGATACAAATGGACAGCAGAAAAATGCGTAATGAGCTTGAAAACCGTTTGCAGCGTTCGGACCGGACTATATCCTATGACCGGGAAATGGATCAGTTGAGGATTGAAAATAAAAACACGGGGCGCGGCATTACGATTTCCTTGTCCGGGATTGTCGCCAAGTGGCAGGATCAGAAAGAAAAGGCGATTGATGAAGTTGTCTATTATGTTTCCGAAGGCTTAAATGCGATGGAAAGTCAACTTGAGCTGTCTGGCAAGGAAAAAAACATCTTCCCTGTCATCCGTTCGACGTCCTTTCCATCGGAAGCGGAGGAGGGCACGCCCTTCCTGTACGATGATCATACAGCTGAAACAAGGATCTATTATGCTTTAGATTTAGGAACTACTTACAGGCTGATTGATTCAAAACTGCTGAAGAAAGAAGACTGGTCTGCGGAGCAAGTGCGCGAAACAGCCTTGTTCAATGTCCGTTCCCTTACCGTTAAGCTGAAGGAGGATCGTGTGGCGGACAACAGTTTTTATTTCCTCAATACAAATGATGGCTATGATGCGAGCAGAATTTTGAATACAAGCTTGTTGAATGAAATGAAGAAAAAAGCGAAGGGGACCATGGCTGTAGCCGTTCCCCACCAGGATGTGCTGATCATCGCTGATGTAGAAAATAATACCGGCTATGATATCCTCGCCGAGATGACCATGAGCTTTTTTGCAAGTGGAAGGGTACCGATCACTGCCTTAAGTTTTTTATATGAAGATGGAAAATTAGAACCAATTTTTATTTTGGGTAAAACAAAAAAATAAGATGCAGCAGAGGAAGTCCGATTATACGGGCTTTTTCTTTTTATTCATGTATGGTTTTGTGAATAACTGAGCCTAAAGTTGTTTTTCGGGGAAAATTCTTCTCGTTAAAAATGCTCATTCTTTCAATTTAACTCGAAAAATACTAAATTACTGTTAAAATAAAGAATGAAATGCGAAAGAAAGAGTGATTTAATGTGAGTTGGATAAAAAAAATTATGGCAATGTTTCAAAATGACGATGATGAAGTGAATGAAATGGAAAGGAATCAGAAAGTACCAAAATTGACCAAAGACGAACGCAACCATAAAAAAGATCTTGAGGCAAAGGTAGTATACCAATATCCGAAGGGACAGTTCCGGTTTCCGTTGATTCCTGATGAGAAGCTTACGGGCGAAAATCCGAGACATTCTCGGCAGGAATGGGTTGGCCGGATGGAAGAAATAAAGCCTTTTATCAATGAAAGGGGCCCATTCAAATATACGAGTGACAGCCTCCTCCGGCAGGAATCCACACAAAGACGGAACAAGGCAGAAGGAAATGAGGAAGCAGGAAAAGGGAAAGCGCCAGCGAATTCAGGCAAAAAAGACGAAGCTGCGTCCGCTTATTCATATGAACCAAAAAAAGTCAGCGGTCCGAAACGTACGCAACCATTCAAGCCAACCGAAATTCCATCGCCAATATACGCATTCAACAGGCCGCCAAAGAAAGAACAACATCAAAGAAGCCTGGAAGAAGTAGAATATGAAATGACCGAATTTGAAACAGTGCAGCAAGACAAAGGACCGAAACCTAGAAGAAGGGATAGAATCCAAGACAGCCTGATTCAGCAGGAACAGCTAAATCAGGCAGAAATGCTGACAGAAATTCCGCTCGAGAAACTAAATCAAGCTGAAATGCAGCGAGAAACTCCGCCGCTCGAGAAGCTAAATCAGGCGGAAATACAAGAAGAAACTCCGCACGAGAAGCCAATTCAAGCGGAAATACAAGAAGAAACTCCGCACGAGAAGCCAAATCAAGCGGAAATACTGGAAGAAGCTCTGTTCGAGAAGCCGATTCAAGCAGAAATGCAAACAGAACTTCCACTCGAGAAACCAAATCAAGCGGAAATGCAGGAAGAAACTCCGCACGAGAAGCCAAATCAGGTGGAAAAACAGGAAAATCTCTATGATGAGTCAACAAACCAATACATAGAGGAGGAGCTTGCACAAAATACAGCGCCGCCTCTCCAACAGAAAGGGGAAGAACCTAAAAGGCAGCTTCCTTTCAATGTTCTCATGCTTAAGCAGGATAAAAGGAAATGGGAAGAGCGCAAAACGTCAAATTATCCTTCGTTCATGACAGACGACAGAAAAGCTGATGCACAACAGCAGGCGAATGAAGAAAGAAAGGAAGTCCTTGAAAAAGCCGAACGAATCGCGGATGAGGGTTCTGAAGCCGAACTCGGAGTGGTTTATGATTTCCCGCCGCTAAATCTGTTGAATCCGCCTGTTTTCAAGGCTCCTGACCCGGAATGGATCGCAGAACAGGAAAATTTGCTAAATGAGACTTTAAAGAATTTCAATGTCGGCGCAAAAGTGGTCAACGTGACGCAAGGACCAGCTGTTACTCGATTTGAGGTACAGCCGGAACCTGGGGTGAAAGTCAATAAAATTACCAATCTGTCTGATGATATCAAACTTAGTCTTGCAGCCAAGGATATCCGGATAGAAGCGCCGATTCCTGGTAAGCACACAATCGGGATTGAAGTACCGAACCATTCGAGCAGGCCGGTATTGGTAAGCGAGATTTTACAGTCCTCAGCGTTTATGGATCTCGAATCTCCGCTATCGGTGGCTTTAGGTCTTGATATCGCAGGAAATCCTATTGTCACGGACCTGAAAAAAATGCCGCATGGGTTGATTGCCGGTGCAACCGGTTCAGGTAAGAGTGTCTGCATCAATACCATGCTGGTAAGCTTGCTTTATAAAGCGCATCCTGAGGAAGTGAAGCTGCTGCTGATAGATCCAAAAATGGTGGAATTGGCACCATATAACCGGATTCCCCACCTGGTCAGCCCAGTCATCACAGATGTAAAAGCAGCGACAGCCGCGCTCAAGTGGGCAGTGGAGGAGATGGAACGCCGTTATGAGTTGTTTGCACATACAGGTGTCCGTGATATTAGCAGATTTAATGAACTTGCCGATAAGCATCGCAAGTTTGCTGATAAGCTTCCGTATATCGTCATTGTCATCGATGAGCTAGCCGATTTGATGATGATGGCACCAGGGGATGTCGAAGAGGCGATTTGCCGGATTGCCCAAAAAGCTCGCGCTTGCGGGATTCACTTAATCATTGCGACACAGCGCCCATCCGTTGATGTCATTACAGGCTTAATTAAAGCGAATGTTCCTACAAGAATCGCGTTTTCTGTCTCTTCACAAGTGGACTCCAGAACGATCATTGATATCAGCGGAGCCGAAAAGCTTCTAGGCCGAGGAGATATGCTGTTTCTGGAAAACGGATCATCCAAACCATTCCGTTTGCAGGGCACATATGTAACGGATCAGGAAATTGATGATATCATTGCCTTTGTCAGGGAACAAAGGGATCCGGATTACTTGTTTGAACAGGATGAACTGCTAATTAAGGCTCAAGTGACGGAAGACGAAGATGAACTTTTTTATGAGGCCTGTGAATTTGTGATCGATCAAGGAGGAGCTTCTACTTCAAGTGTCCAGCGCCGTTTCAAAATCGGTTATAATCGCGCAGCGCGATTGATCGAGATGATGGAGCAGCAAGGGTTCATTTCTGAAGGCAAGGGAAGCAAGCCAAGGGATGTCCTGATTACGGCAACAGACCTTGATTCCCGTCAGGAATCTAGTACATCGAAATAATAAATGGTATGCTTTCATAGCATGTTCTTCATAATAAGAAAATAACTATCCCGAAGTTTCATACACACTCACAAAGGGAAAAAGTACATTTACCGATGATAAATCATCATTTTTTCATTAAAATTGGAACTGTGTTCAGCTAAAGAATGATGGTATAATGATGCAATACATGAGATCGGGTAGATTTGCTTCCGTAAGCTCACGTGGCAATTCTTAAGAAACAGGCCAAATGAGCAAAACAGGATATCTATCATATACTATGTTACATACAGACGTTGTTGGAGGTTCTTTATATGACTATTTACCATTTTGTAGGTATAAAGGGGTCTGGAATGAGTGCGTTAGCTCAAGTTCTCCATGATATGGATTATCAGGTGCAGGGCTCCGATTATGACAAGCACTTTTTTACCCAGGTAGCCCTAGAAAAATCCGGAATAAAGATCCTTCCTTTTCATAAGGAAAATATAAAGCCTGGGATGACCATTATTGCTGGAAATGCTTTTCCAGATACTCACGAAGAAATCCAGGAGGCAATGAAACTGGGACTTCCAATCATCCGATACCACCGGTTTCTTGGTGATTTCTTGCAAAATTTTACGAGCGTGGCAGTTACAGGGGCTCATGGCAAAACATCCACTACCGGCTTGCTTGCGCACGTGATGAAGGGTGCGAAACCAACGTCCTTCCTGATTGGTGATGGAACCGGAAAAGGTGACAAAGATGCTCAATACTTCGTTTTCGAAGCATGCGAGTATCGCCGCCATTTTCTTTCTTATTTTCCAGATTACGCGATCATGACGAATATTGATTTTGACCATCCGGATTACTTCGCCAATATCGAGGATGTTTTCTTGGCTTTCCAGGAGATGGCATGGCAAGTTAAAAAGGGTATTTTTGCATGTGGCGATGATGAACAGCTGCAAAAAATCCAGGCGAAGGTACCGGTTGTATTTTATGGTTTTGGAGACGAAAATGATTTCCAGGCCCGGAATATTATAAAATCGACAAGTGGGACTACCTTTGATGTTTTTGTGCGGAATACATTCTATGATACATTTTCGATTCCGACGTTTGGAGACCATAATGTGCTAAACTCACTTGGAGTAATTTCCTTGTGTCATTATGAAAATATTGATTCAAAGGTGATTCAGGAGCAGCTCGAAACATTTGAAGGAGTAAAAAGGAGATTCTCTGAAAAGAAAGTAGACGACCAAATCATCATTGATGATTATGCTCATCACCCAACCGAAATCACAGCGACAATCGATGCTGCAAAACAGAAGTATCCGGATCGGGAAATTGTTGCTGTTTTTCAGCCGCATACGTTTACAAGGACACAGGCGTTCCTGAATGAGTTTGCCGAAAGCCTGAACAAGGCAGATAAAGTGTATCTTTGCGAAATTTTTGGCTCAGCTCGTGAGATTCATGGGAAACTGTCCATTACAGATCTGAAACAGAAAATCGGCGGCGCTGAAATCATTACAGAAGATGATACAACCTTGCTGAAACAACATGGCAGCTCTGTTCTCCTGTTCATGGGTGCAGGCGATATTCAAAAATTTCAGGAAGCATATGAAAAACAATTGCAAACATAACGAATAACTTATTCTACTAAAAAGGATGCGGCCAATTTGGTCCGCATCCTTTTTAAATGATCGGATAGAGGGTAGAGGATTCACGAGTTTTCCTCTTGTATAGGTGATGATCTTCTCTGTCCAACTATGAAGGGCAACTTCCTGTTCTTAAAAGTAAATCACCCCGCTGGAATTTTATCGTGCAGAAAGATATGCTTAGGAGGAAGGAAAAGGGGCTGTCACTATGGAAATGTTAATGGACTAAGTGGTTTATGCCTACATTTGCTGGGTAAAATGTAAATATGCTAACGGAGGTGTTCAACAGTGGTAATTATTTTGTATTTAAGCGTTGCTGTAATTGCAATTGCTTTCTTAGTTTTGGTAGTTTCCTTATCAAAAACTTTAAAATCCTTGCAAACAACTTTAGACAGTGTGTCAGGAACGCTTGAAGGCCTGGAGAAGCAGTTGGATGGTGTGACTCGTGAAACAGCTGAGCTTTTGCACAAAACAAACAATTTGGCCGATGATCTTTCCAGAAAATCGGAGAGCTTAAACGGCGTTATTGATGCGGTGAGGGATGTAGGAAATTCAGTTCAGCGATTTAACCAATCGATCCATAATGTTCAAACAATGGTTGACGTTCAAATTGACAAGAATAAGGATAAGATTTCACAAATTGTGCAGTGGAGCAACGTATTCCTTGAATTGAAGGAGAAGTGGCAGTCCAAAAAAAACTCAAAACTTGAACATCAACTAGAAGGCGAAGAGATCATTGCAAGGAAAAGAGAACGAGTACGGGTATGAAGGAAAGGTGGAGGTAGCATGAATAGGGAACAAAGTCAATATGATGGAAATGATTCGATGAGGGAGAATAACAGCAATAACAGCAGCTCCAGAGATTTTATCACCGGTGCAATTGTAGGCGGCCTTGCCGGGGCACTTACTGCATTATTGCTCGCTCCGAAGTCGGGACAAGAGTTAAGAGGAGCACTTAATGAGCAATCGTCTACACTTAAAACCAAGAGTATTGACATTGCTTCTGTCGCAAAGGAAAAGGCAAGCGATCTGAAAGAGACTGTGACACAGCAATCATCTAGTTTGATAAACAAAATAAAGGATAGGAAAGACCAGAGCGGTCAGGCTTCACCCGATTCCAACGAGGAACAGCTGGAGGATGTGCCAACCTCGATGGCAGAGTCAAGTTCGATGGAAATGACGCATACTGCCACCGGTGAGGAACTACAGAAGAAACTGGAAGAAACCCAAAAGGCTTTTGATGAAACGGAAAGCAAATTGAATCAGTAAGTTTGTTTTGTAAACGGTGAAGTGGTAAGATTACTTCACCGTTTATTTTTATTTAGGATATCAAAATGCGATCAGAGCTAAGAAAAAGGAGAGAGTAGGATGCAAAAAATCAGTTCCATTGAAGAATTCGAAAAACTTATCGATTCCGATGAAGCATTTTTCTTGCTGAAGCACAGCAATACTTGTCCCATCAGCGCAGCGGGCTACGAGGAGTTTGCTAAGTACGAGCAAAACAGCAATGATTCATTATATTATTTAATTGTTCAGGATTCCCGCGAGCTATCAAAACATATTGCCGAGAAATTCCATGTTAAGCACGAATCTCCTCAGGCCATTTTATTCAAAAATTCAAATGTCGCTTGGCACGCTTCTCACTATAAAATAACGGCAAAAGCACTTTCTGAGGCAAAAGACGAGAATGTAAAATAAAAAAACATCCGCTACGGATGTTTTTTTTCCTGATTAAAAAACCGGATTTTCAAAAACAATGGTTAGCTTGTCACCAGGTGCAAGGAGATCGTCAAATGCTGATTTTTCGCCGTTTTTCAACAAGGTGAATCTGCGGGTATCTTTCGGAATGTCAATCTTGGCATAATTAAAAACATCCTGGAATAGGAATGACTGCATTTCTTTTGGTTTTGATGTAATCTTGTCTTCATGATAGATTTGTTCGTCCATTTTGATCTTGATACTCTCCCTGAAAAAGTCGATTACTTCGTGCTCAAGCCGGATTTGCTTTCCATTGAAGAATATCGGCATCGTTTCTGTCGCTTGGATACCAAGTAGTTCCACAAGCCTTTTGAGTGTAGGTTCTGCTCCCTGTTCAAAGCGAATCATATCAAGATGGTTAAATTGGTAATCGAGGCTGGCTGGCATATTATTTACGTATATTTTCCCTGAAAACTCTGTTACCTGTTGTTCCTTCCCATCCATTTTAATAGAAAACGGTCTTATATTCATAAGAATTTCTGCTTGATTGAGCTCCTTCAGTACTTCCTCCAGCGTAGTAGCTATTTCAAATTTGATATCGTCTCTATCTGCTACTTGCTGTGTAATTGGGACACGAAGGCCATTGCAGGTCCATTTCGAGCGAATTTCATACTTCTGTTCATCGATGATAATGGTTTTGGCAGGAGGCTCTCCAATCAAATCCTCGAGTGTCCATTCTGTTCTGACTCCGTCCGCACCCTTAACGACCGTCAGCTGATCGCCTCCGTTCACTCGATCATCGAAGCCACAAGGTGCACCATTTTTTAGCAGTACAGGGGGCTGTCCATGTTTTCCTGGTATTGTGACATTCTTGCCATTCAGGCTGACAATCATCGCCAGCCCAGGTTTGCCGTAGAGTTTATTCATTTTAATCCCAGCAGCCAGCAGGCAGTCGCCAACCGTCAATTTATTCACCTCAAAAAGCCTCACAGGTTGTTCATTTACGTATACGGTATGATACTGAACTGGGGATTGTTTTGCGGCAATTGCAATTCCAATTGGCGTAACAAGTTCCGGTCCCTTCGTTATATGGCTCGCAAAGGAAACCGATGTGATCGCATCAAGGCCGCGGATCGCAACTCGGTTATCTGGCAGATTCAGCTTGGTGGCCAGCCTTCTATTTAAATCAGGCGTAAGACTGCCGCCACCGACAAGCATGACTGCTTTTGGCGATTTCCCGTTGTTCAAACGTAATATTTCATCTCCGATCGTGTCTGCCAAGGTGTTTATCGCCGGGGTGATCCTTGCGATTGCCTCCTCCTTGCTGACAACTGTCTCAAAGCCTAGTATGTCGGTAATCGCAATGGTTTCTTTTTCAATCAGCTCCCGCTTTGCTTTTTCAGCAAGAGGGAAGTCGAGTAGGAATTCATCGCTGACAGCTTCCGTAATTTCGTCGCCGGCAACTGGCACCATACCATATGCAATCACCGTTCCTGATTCCGTGAGTGCGATATCGGATGTTCCAGCACCGATATCAACAAGGGCAACGTTCAATCTTCTCATGGAAGTTGGAATCAATACATTGATTGCCGCAATCGGTTCGAGTGTCAAAGCGTCCATTTCCAGACCAGCCCGGTCCAAGGCGGCAAGCAGTGATTCCACGACCACTTTTGGAAGAAAGGTTGCAATGATTTCAGCGGATGCCTCGGAGCCTCGTTGATCAATTAGGCTTCCAATGACTTCCCCATCAAGCTGGTAATAAAGTACAGAATATCCGACACAATAATAATGAGGATTCATCGCCTTGCTTTTTTCCCCAGCAACGACAGCTTGTGCAAGCTGGACAGCACTTAGTTCAAGATGAAGGATATCTTGACTGGATAACATCGGATTGCCGGAAATATCTACGGCTGCTTTGGACCGTTCTGTTTTAAGGGCACGTCCAGCTGCAGCTACACAAACCTTTGTTAACGGACCATGTACAGCTTCCAATTCTTCTTTTATTTCAGAAATGATTTCTGATACGGAGAGCACGTCGTGGATCTGGCCATCCAGCATCGCACGATCCTTATGTTCACGAATGATGATTTCGATTGCTTCAAAATGTCCATCAGTTTCTTCGAGAATAATTCCAACAACGGAACGCGTCCCAATATCTAAAGCAAACAGTTTATTTTTACCACTCAAATTTTTGCACCCTCTACCTTAAAGTTTCATATGATGCTTTATCACTTAAAAGCGTTTAATTATTAAAGAAAAACACGTGACAACTATTTCTTTTTCAGATATAATTACCTTTATTAAATTGTACAGCTTAAACTTCAGATAATCGAGGCCTTAAATATATATGCCTCTTACTATTATCGGATTTTTGATGCCTTTGCTTTAGGGCGTTGAGTAGTAGAATCGTGGTTTTCTTTGCTTGATGATTCTTATCGTAAGGGCTAAAATGAATTTCGAAAGGACGGGACAGAAAATGACAAAAAATCTTGACCAGCTTAGAAATCGAGTAGACGAATTAAATTTACAGCTTCTCTCATTAATTAATGAAAGAGCCCTGCTCGTCCAAGAAATTGGCCGTGCAAAAGAAACCCAAGGTGTCTACCGCTATGACCCTGTTCGCGAACGAGAAATGCTTGATTTGATGAAGGAAAGCAATAATGGTCCTTTTGAAAATTCAACGATCGAACACATTTTCAAAGAAATTTTCAAAGCGGGCCTAGAACTTCAGGCTGATGATCACCGTAAGGCTCTTCTTGTTTCCAGAAAGAAAAAGCCTGAGGATACGATCATTGATGTGAAAGGTTTGAAAATTGGCGATGGCATCCCGGACTTTGTTTTCGGTCCATGTTCAGTTGAGTCCTACGAACAAGTAGCGATAGTGGCGGAAGCGGTAAAAGCGAAAGGCTTCAAATTGCTGCGCGGCGGCGCTTTTAAACCAAGGACATCTCCTTATGATTTCCAAGGATTAGGTGTCGAAGGGCTGAAGATTTTAAAAAGGGTTGCAGATGAATACGATCTTGCTGTTATCAGTGAAATCGTATCTCCAGCTGATATCGAAATGGCCGTAGACTATCTGGATGTCATTCAGATCGGAGCCCGCAATATGCAAAACTTTGAACTTCTTAAAGCAGCAGGGGCAGTCAATAAGCCTATTTTGTTAAAGCGTGGGCTTTCGGCTACGATTGAAGAATTTATCAATGCGGCGGAATACATCATGGCACAAGGGAACGGCCAGATCATCCTGTGTGAGCGCGGAATCAGGACATATGAAAAAGCTACCCGGAATACGCTTGATATTTCTGCGGTGCCAATTCTGAAAAAGGAAACACATTTGCCGGTTATGGTCGATGTTACTCACTCAACAGGCAGAAGAGATTTATTGCTGCCTGCTGCAAGAGCTGCCCTAGCAATTGGAGCAGATGGCGTCATGGCAGAGGTGCATCCAGATCCAGCAGTCGCTTTATCTGACAATGCTCAACAGATGGATCTTAAACAGTTTGATGAATTTTTAGAGGGATTAAAAACCACTCCATTCGTAAGAATCTAAAGTTAAAAACCTTCCTTTATTCAGGAAGGTTTTTTTGTGAGAAAAATAGTTAAAAATAAGATATTGAGATTGCGGGATTGTTGTTGATAGCGTATCATTAATAACATGATAAAACTTGTACAAATAATCACAAACTTAAAAGATGATTATTGTTTCAATTTTTGCTGCAAACTAAGTGAAAAATGCCGTTTATTAGCTGAAGGAGTGAAATAGATGAATATTACAATATATGATGTTGCCCGGGAAGCGAACGTGTCAATGGCAACGGTTTCACGTGTTGTAAATGGAAACCCGAATGTAAAACCAGCAACAAGAAAGAAAGTGGTCGAGGTTATTGACCGTCTCGGTTATCGCCCGAATGCAGTCGCCCGCGGTCTGGCTAGCAAAAAGACGACTACTGTCGGCGTCATCATTCCCGATATTGCAAACCCGTTTTTTGCGGAGTTGGCCAGGGGGATTGAAGATATTGCAACTATGTATAAATACAATATTATCTTGAGCAATTCTGATCAAAATATGGAAAAAGAATTACACCTTTTAAACACGATGCTTGGAAAGCAAGTGGACGGACTTGTTTTTATGGGCGGCAATATTAGAGCTGAACATGTAGCGGAATTCAAAAAATCCCCAGCCCCAATCGTCCTTGCAGGCTCCATCGAGGAATCAGGAGAAATACCATCTGTTAATATCGATTATGAACAGGCCATATACGATGCAGTTTCTACTTTTGCAAAAAAAGGCCATAAAGCAATTGGATTTGTTATTGGGCCAATGCTGGAGCCAATCAACAAGGATAAAAAGCTTGAAGGATATAAGCGCGCATTAGAAGATGCAGGAATTCCGTACAACGAAGAGCTTGTTGTTGAAGGAGATTATACGTATGATTCAGGTCTCGAAGCAATTGAAAGAATCCTCGAGCTCGACAATAAGCCGACAGCAATCGTTGTCGGATCGGATGAAATGGCACTTGGAGTGATCCATGGTGCATTTGACCGTGGCTATAGCGTTCCAGAAGATTTCGAAGTAATTGCTTCTGATAACACAAGATTGACGCTAATGGTACGCCCGCAGCTTACAACAATTGTCCAGCCTTTATACGATATCGGAGCAGTTGCCATGCGTTTATTGACGAAATACATGAATAAAGAAAAAGTGGAGGAGAATATTGTCGTCCTGCCACACCGGATCGAGTACAGAGATTCCACAAAATGATTTATCAGCCCCCTTGAAGCATTAGAAGGGGGCTTTTTATATGGATTAGAACCCCTGGCTATGGTTTAATTTTTATGTATAGAGAAGAATTCTATCCGCTACAAACATATATTCAACAAATGGTTTCGAATAACTTTAAGACAGAATATCAATTTGAATCTCCGTTTACAGCTTGGGATGTAAATGGTAGGGAGGCCCATTGACGTAACCGTGAGCCAGGTCAACCATTTTTCACTGTGTTCAACCCTATGTTTACACACGAAAGCGGTAAGTGGGGAGTATGATTAGAAAAAACTAAATTAATTTTTTAAAGGTAACCATGACAAAACATCTTGTATCATTTTATCCCAATATCCCCATTCGTGTTCACCTGTATTAAACTTTGTAGTCAAATCAAAGTTTGTTTTCTCACAGAACTCTTTAAATCGAATATTATCTTCATATAAAAAATCCTCTGTGCCACACGCCTGATAAAGCATAGGCTTTTGCTCACTTTGATGTAACTTTTCTACAAGTGAAAATAAATCATGTTCTGTTCCCGATACATCCTGATTACCAAAAACTAAGCGTAAGGTATCTGTTCTTTCTTGTCTGTTTATGTGTTGTACTATATCCAATACCCCTGATAAACTAGCTGCTGCTCTAAACTGGTTTGGAAGGTTCAATGCCCATTTGAAAGCTCCATATCCACCCATGGACAATCCTGCAACAAAGTTATCGTCTCTTTTATCGGACAATGGGAAAAACGACTTAGCTACAAATGGTAATTCTTCTGTTAGGAACGTCCAATATTTATTTCCATATTGCATATCTGTATAAAAACTTCGATGTACTTGTGGCATTACGACAGCCAATCCAAGAGGAGCAACATACCTTTCAATCGATGTTCTTCTCGTCCAAATGGTATCATCATCGCTCAGGCCGTGAAGAAGATATAGTGTTTGATGCTTATTGGTAGCTGATATTGTATTTTGCATCCCAATTTGCGTATTAGTTTGTTGAGGTAATATCACAGTCATTGAAGTACTTAACTTTAGTACATCTGAATAAAAATCACATTTGATTAGAGCCATTCCTAAACCTCCCTTTTATAAATAATTAGATTTATGATTGACGGGTTTTATTGCTAAACTGTGATCAACCACAAAAATAGGTAAAATCGAAGAAGCCATTGATATCCCCCTCAATATTGTTTTCTTAATAGTACGTTAAATATATGATAATAGGAATAACAAAATGTTATCTTTATTTTGTCATTTTGTCATTTTGTTAGGTGTATTGGGATATGTAAACAATAGAGTTTGGAAGTGATTAAGCTATGCGGGAATAGGAAATGGGGTTTTCTAAACGTTATTATTTACCTTCTTCTAATGTATTGACAACGTATTCATATATTGTATAATGAACCCGAATTGAAATCGATTTCATTATTGAGTTGGATTTTTGTCCTGTAGCAGTAATCAAAGTCCTTAGAAAAGCAAATGCATTTACCACTTCCATGCGAAAGACTGTATATTGATCAAAAACTATTAATATATTTTAAAGGAAGGTAAATAGGAGAGGATGATAGGCATGAGCAAGCTTAGAATTGGAATTATTGGTGCAGGTGGTATTGCCACTGGAGCACATATTCCTAATTATAAGAAACAGAGTGACAAAGCAGAAATAGTAGCTATTGCAGATGTTGCATTAGAGCGAGCGAAAGAGGTTGCTGAAAAACATGATATTCCTCAATTCTTCGGTTCGTATCAAGAAATGTTAGATAAGGTAGAATTAGATGCTGTCAGTATTTGTGTCCCAAATAAATTTCACGCTGAAGCAGCAATAACAGCACTAGAAGCAGGATGCCATGTATTGTGCGAAAAGCCACCAGCGATGACAGTAGAAGAAGCGGAACAGATGCAGAATGCTGCTGAAAAAGCCGGGAAATTTTTAACTTATGGATTTCATTATCGATATCAACCGAATGTTTCTGCTGCTAAAAGATTTATAGATGGTGGCGAATTTGGAGATATTTATTCCGCAAGAGTGCAAGCTATTCGTCGAAGAGGGATTCCTGGATGGGGTGTTTTCACTAATAAAGAATTACAAGGTGGAGGACCTTTAATAGATATTGGTATCCATATGCTAGATACTGCATTATTCTTAATGGGCTATCCAGAGCCTGAAGTTGTATTAGGAAAGACACACCAACGTATTGGAAATAGACAAGGCGTGGGACTACTAGGCGAATGGGATTGGGAAAATTACACGGTAGAAGATATGACTGTTGGAATGATTGTATTTAAAAATGGCGCATCCTTAGTTTTAGAAACAGCATTCGCTGCAAACGTAGAGGATAGGGATACAATGCAAGTTTCTCTCATGGGTAATAAGGGAGGCGCAGATATTTTTCCTTTGAAAATGTATCAAGAAAAACATGATACGTTAATAGATGTTACACCAGTTTTCCTACCGGAAGTTGGAGGACATGAACGTGAAATTCAAATGTTCGTAGATTCCTGTTTGAATGGTGCTCAGCCTTTGAGTACTCCACAACAAGGTACAATCATTCAAAAAATAGTAGAAGCTCTTTATAAATCAGCTGAAACAGGTAAAGCAGTCCAATTTTAAATAGCTAGGTGGGCAAGAAAAGTAGTCTACCTTTGAAAAGGAGTAACCATGGGAAAAATAGGAATTCAATTGTATTCTGTACGAGATAAAACCAAAGATAATTTTCTTGACACGATTCGTGAATTGGGAAAGATGGGTTATGAGGGAGTTCAGTTTGCTGGCTTTTTTGGAACGCCAGCAAATAAGTTAAAAAAAGTAATGGATGAAACTGGTGTTCGGAACGCAGGAAGCCATATGCAATACATTACATTACTTGGTGAAGAATTAAAAGAAACACTAGAATATAATCATGTTATTGGAAATGATCTAATCATCTGCCCAGCCTTACCAACTGAATTGAGAGAAAGCGTAGATTCTTATAAGAAAGCTGCAGATACATTAAATGAAGTTGGTCGTAAATGTGTTGAACAAGGTTTTCGATTTGCTTATCATAATCACAATTTTGAATTCTATGATTTGGGTGATGGCCAACGTGGTTTTGATATTCTGTTTGATAACACGGACATAAACCATATGAAAATGGAATTAGACTGTTACTGGGCTACACACGGTGGATTTGACCCAGTAGAAATTATTAAGCACAATAAGGATCGTGTTGTTTCCTTGCATATTAAAGATATGGCAAGAGTAAACGGTGAAAAACGAACAATTGAAATTGGGGAAGGTGAATTAGATTTCCCAGAACTGTTAAGAGTTGGTGAAGATTATGGTGTGGAATGGTTTACTGTGGAGCAAGAGCACTTTGATAGAGACACTCTCGAAAGTTCACGAATTAATGTAAAAAACTTAAAAGAAATAATGGTAAAGATCTAAAGAACATTTGCCTTCCCACACCATATTCAAAAGAGGCGACTACTGGCCTATTAAATTGTTTTTCAACATTTTAAAAAACTAAGAGCCAAAAAATAGAGACCTCTTTAGAGTTAGAGAGTGAATGTAGTGTAGGCCGGAAAGTTAACAGTGAGCGGTCGGTAAGGAAGGCTTTCATCCGCAGAGAAAACCACCAGTTTACACTGGTGGTTTTGATTTTTTTGATTTACTTATACTTCGGCAATCAATCCCCATGTGCTTCTATCAAGTCATCACATAAGGATACAATATCATCAATGGATAATTCAGCAGATGTATGTGGATCAAGCATGGCTGCATGATAAATATGTTCTTTTTTCTTCGTCATGGCTGCTTCAATAGTAAGTAACCGCATATTAATAGTATTTACTTTGTAGCCGATAATAAACAGCAACCAGCAGATCTGAGCCAAGACCGAAGTGAAGTTCTGGATTAATTACCATATACAGGGAATTGGTCCATAAAAAATCGTTTACCTGTATTTTCTTCTTATGTATGTTCCGTAGGAGGAGCGATGACATGATAAAGCACACCCTCAAAACTAAGAGGGTGTGCTTTTGGCATCTATTATCGGGAAGAACAATATCAGTTTTGTTTATTATATAGTTTCCTGTTTCTTATTCGAGCGGATTGGATACAATGCCTTTTCAACTGTCTGGGCGTTTTTTTCGGTAATTTCTGGCTTTCGCGGAATTGGTGGGTATAAATCTTCTGGATCATCCCACTCAATCGGCAATTCAACAGGTGCCTGATCTTTCCACTTATCGATCCATTCCTGGGGTAAACTTCCATAACAGTTTGAGTTTTCAATCATTTCAAGCCAAATCAGGGACCAGGCTCTTGGGACCACGCGCCAGATGTCATAGCCGCCGCCGCCAACCGCTATCCATTTGCCGTCGCAATATTTATGGGCAATTTCATGAGCGAGCTTGGGAATTTCACGATAAGTCTTCATTGTTGCCGACAGATGGGTCAATGGGTCAAGATAGTGGGCATCCACACCATTTTGCGTCAGAATAACATCCGGCTTGAAGAATTCGACTACTTCAATCAGTGATGTTCGATAGGCATCGATCCATGAGTCATCCTCTGTGAAGGCATCGACAGGAATATTGAAAGAATACCCGTAGCCTTTGCCTTGTCCGCGTTCATTTACATTCCCTGTGCCGGGGAAAAGATACCTGCCGGTTTCATGGATCGATAATGTGCAAACATTTGGGTCATCATAGAAGGACCATTGTACACCATCGCCATGATGGGCGTCGGTATCAACATACAATACGCGTGCATGGTATTTTTCCTGCAGATATTTGATCGCAACAGAACTGTCATTGTAAATACAGAAGCCGGAAGCCTTGCCGCGAAAACCATGATGCAAGCCTCCGCCTAAATGTAATGCATGGTCAGCTTTCCCATTCATGACATAATCAACGGCGGTCAACGTGCCACCAACAAGCAAAGCGCTTGCTTCATGCATATTGGCGAAAATTGGGGTGTCCTCCGTTCCAAGCCCATATCCTTGTGCGATTTCCTCTGTAAGCTTTCCCTGGCCAGCTAGCTTAACAGCGTTTACAAAATTCGGGTCATGGACAAGGTGAAGCTCTTCATCCGTGGCCATCCGCGGCGCAACAATCTGACTGTCTACCATAGCGCCAAATTTACGCAATAAATCAAGCGCTAATTTTAACCGCATCTGATTAAACGGATGGTCGTTGCTGAATCGATAGTTCAGCAGCTCATCGGAAAAGATAAACACAGAGCGATCGCTCATGATGAAACACCTGGGAGATTCGGCCAGAGTACTTGATGCCCCGCTTTTTTCAGATCCTCGATTACTGCGATTGGATTCATCGTCTGGATCCTGACAACGAGGATTTTGTACCGCTCATCTTTTGGGTCTGAGTATACTAGGACGCTTTGGATATTTGCCTTCCGGATGCTAATAACAGATGCTACTTCACAAAGCATACCTGCTTTGTTTGGAACCCTTACTTCAATTTGGGAGCCGGGCTGGTTGGCACCGGTCAGCTCCACAAGCGTGTGCAAAAGATCTGTCTCTGTTACGATTCCCACCAGCTTTCGGTCCTTGATGATCGGAAGACAGCTGATATTATGTTCATAAAACACGGCTGCAATTTCTTCGATAAAATCCAAAGGATGTCCGGTGATCACCTTTGTAGTCATAATCGATTTTATGGGATTGTCAAGTTCCCCCTTATGTTCATCCAAATGGAAAATCGAAGGGGCAGCATCCTTGATGTCGCGGTCAGAAACAAGCCCGATCACTCCGTAGTCGTTATTCACAATCGGGATATGCCGAATTTTCTTCTCCGTCATCAGTTTGATCGCGGCCGCGATCGTATCTTCAGGAAACAGTGTCGTAACGTTCTGCTTCATAATTTCCTCGACAATCATACTTTCTCCTCCTTAACCGATGAGGTATTCTTCTAACTGAATGATTAATACATAAAACGATTCATGAAGCGCAGCTGATCGAACTTCTGCACAGATTCAGGCGGAATCCTTTTTCCAATTCGCGCCATCAGGCAGTTAGCTGGGTGGGAGCTGATTTCTGGATCATCTGTCGCATACCAGACAAGCCCGCCGGCACTCATCATTTTTTCCATGACTTTTCGATATTCCCATACGTTGAGGCCCGTTCCTTTCAGGTCCCAGTGCCAATAATATTCAGTCGTGATAATGATATAATCCTCCATCGCGTCATCCATCATGGATACAATCAGCAAATTCTTGCCAACGGAACTTCCGCGATATTCTGGGATGACTTCGATTGCCCCAAGTTCGATTAAATCTTCCATTTTCCCCTCAGACCACCTCTCAAGTGGGTCTGGATACAGATACGTAACATAGCCGACGATCATATGGTCGGAGCGAGCCACAATGATCCGTCCTTCCGGCAAACCGGCAATTTCAACCAATGCCTTATGCTGCTGGGCTGGAGGACGGAAAGCCACCAAACCTTCATGGAATGCATAGCTTGCCAGTTTTTCAGCAGAAATCGGGCCTTCAATGATTAAACGGCCATGGGGAGTCTTTAATTCTTTCGCATTATAAGTCTTTTTATGTTCCATTCAGTCACCACCCGTCAACAATTAAAACGATAATTCTATTATACATAAAATTTAGTAATTAAAAGCGCTTTCACAAAATTTTCTGGATTTGCTGGGAACTTTTATTCAAGCGCAGCTTAAAAATCTAGCTATATTTTTTCTAATAATATTTTAAAAATTGAGAAAATCAAATTTTTATACTATAATGGTTTTTAAATACAAAAGCCAAAGGGGATGGATACATGAAAGTGGAAGCGCTACCAGTTGTGCAAGGGAATCATAACTTAAAAAATTATGACGAGCTTCAGGGGCAATTTGATTGGAGTGAAGCTGAAAAAGAGTTTTCCTGGTCTAAGACAGGAAGAGTTAATATTGCATATGAAGCAATTGATCGTCATGCGGAAGGATTCAGAAAAAATAAAATTGCGCTTTATTACCAGGATGGGGTCCGCAAGGAAAAGTATACCTTCAAGGAAATGAAGGAGCTTTCTAATAAAGCGGGTAATGTCTTCAAAACATACGCGGATGTGGAAAAAGGGGACCGCGTATTTATCTTCATGCCTCGTTCTCCTGAACTGTATTTTGCATTTCTTGGGGCGATAAAACTGGGGGCAATCGTTGGCCCGTTATTTGAAGCGTTCATGGAAGGAGCTGTCCGGGACAGGCTTCAAGACAGTGGCGCAAAGGTTTTGGTGACGACACCTGAGCTGCTGGAGCGCGTACCGGTCGAAGATCTGCCAGATTTAAAGCATATCCTGCTTGTTGGAGATAATGTAGAAGTGAATGATCGGTATATTGATTTTAAACAAAAACTTTCGGAAGCGAGCAAAATACTGGATATTGAATGGGTGGACCGTAAGGATGGATTGATTTTACATTATACTTCCGGCTCAACCGGAAAGCCAAAGGGTGTCCTGCACGTCCATAATGCGATGATCCAGCATTACCAGACAGCGAAATGGGTACTAGACCTAAAAGAAGAGGATGTCTACTGGTGTACAGCGGATCCTGGCTGGGTAACAGGGACTTCATATGGAATCTTCGGACCATGGCTTATGGGAACTTCTAATGTGATCATTGGCGGACGTTTCAATCCGGAAACGTGGTATAAGATGATTGAAGAGTATGGGGTGTCTGTCTGGTATAGTGCTCCGACGGCGTTCAGGATGCTGATGGGTGCGGGTGATGAGATAGTGAAGAAATTCGATCTTAGCAGTCTTCGCCATATCCTCAGTGTCGGCGAACCGCTGAATCCTGAGGTAGTCAGATGGGGAATGAAGGTGTTCAATCTGCGCATCCATGATACTTGGTGGATGACGGAAACTGGTGCACAGCTGATCTGTAACTACCCAAGCATGGAAATCAAGCCTGGGTCTATGGGCAAACCAATCCCGGGTGTGCAGGCGGCAATCGTGGATGATCAGGGAAAGGAATTGCCTCCACACAGAATGGGCAATCTCGCAATCAAAAAAGGCTGGCCATCGATGATGCACACAATCTGGAACAACCCGCAGAAGTATGAATCTTATTTCATGCCGGGTGACTGGTATGTTTCCGGTGACTCAGCGTACATGGATGAAGATGGTTATTTCTGGTTCCAGGGACGGATTGATGATGTCATCATGACATCCGGTGAGCGTGTTGGTCCATTTGAAGTAGAAAGCAAGCTTGTTGAACATCCAGCTGTGGCGGAAGCAGGTGTCATTGGCAAGCCTGACCCAGTCCGCGGGGAAATCATTAAGGCGTTCATCGCATTGCGTGACGGTTATGAGCAATCGGATGAACTGATCGAGGAAATCCGTCTATTTGTAAAAAAAGGGCTTGCAGCACATGCAGCGCCTCGCGAAATCGAATTTCGCGATAAGCTTCCGAAAACACGAAGCGGTAAAATTATGCGCCGCGTGTTGAAGGCATGGGAGCTGGACCTACCAACCGGCGATCTTTCTACTATGGAAGATTAATTGATTGGAAATGAGTAAAAAAAGCAGTCCAATTCACCATCGAATTGGGCTGCTTTTTGTTGCCTACATTCTATTTGTCTTAGCGATTGTTTTCTGTATGGATATCGTGGTGGTTAGTTCCCTGTACTGTCTCCCGTTCCATTCCCATTGCCGCCTCCATCTCCAGGGGGCTTAGGATCATCTGGTTTAGGATCGGTCGGAGGTGGGTCTTTCGGTTTTGGATCCTTTGGCTTGTCATCCTTTGGAGGATCCTTTGGTACTGGTTTTTTGCCAATTTCAATACTATTCGATGGCGCCGATTCTTTTCCGGCAATGTCGACTGCTGTGACAAAGAAAGAGCCGTCTCCCGCATGGAAACTTAAGGAATCTCCCGCTTTGACACTGCCAACTTTTTTCTTATTGTTGTAGACGCGGTAGCCGACAATATCGTTTTCAGGGTGTTTGCCCCAGGAAATCGTTTTTCCGGAAAGCTGGATTCCAAGTGCAGCTGGAGTTTTGCCGTTTTCGCTTAGCTTATCATTCGCAACTAATATATTGTTCCAAGCATCCTTTTTAGGGATCAGCTGCTGTGGATTTCCGATCTTATGGCCAATGTAGTTTTCCATATATTCTGGGTTCAAAATGACACCCGTGTCCGTAAATTTTGCTGGTGTGGAATCTAGGGCAATATAGCGCTTGTCTCCGACAGTAACGAATTTATTTTCAACCAGGCTGTCATCCACCTTTGTCGGTGCGTATTTCGCTATGAAATAGTCTGACTCCACAAGGCCTGCTTTCGAACAAGCGCTTGAAGGAAGCAAACCGGAAACGGCGCAATAGGAGCGCTTGACAATACCCCCAGGCATCTTGAAGCGTTCTTCCGGATCGACTAGCTTAGGGTTGACATCATAGGCCGCATTCATCAAGTCAGCCCAAATATATCTGAGTACGCACGCCATAAGAAAGTCCTTTATACGTTCTTTCGAGTGCTTTAGGTGTGTCATATCCAAGCCAGACCCCGAAGGAGACATTTGGATTGGTTGCTACGAACCATGAATCAATGTATTCATGTCCAGTACCTGTTTTGCCAGCCCAGTCAGAAGCAAATTTCAATCTTCCTTTTACAGCAGTGGCCGTACCGCGGTTGATGACGTCCCGCATCATATCGATGGTCAAGTATGATGTCTGCGGACTGAAAACATCCACTGGTTCCGCTTTGTGCTGGAAGACGACTTCGCCATTTTTGTCGACGATTTTATCAATCATATAAGCATCGATGAATTTCCCATTATTAGCGAATGTACCGAATGCATTCGTATTTTCTTCGACAGTAACACCGCCTTGAAGGGAACCAATAGCAGTCGATAGGTTGGTATAGTCGTCAGGCTGCAAATTGGAGAAGCCCATCTTATCCAGGAAATTAGCGGGTCTCTGATTAATAATGCTCTTATAGGCTAGGACAGCTGGTACATTGTAAGACTTTGTCAAAGCATGTCTGGCAGAGGTCAAACCGCTGTAGCGCATATCATAGTTATTTGGCCACGGTTTGCCTTTTCCGTTTAAAAACACTTGAACGTCTGGCAAAACCGATCCAGGATGCAATTTCCCGAGCTCCATTGCTGGCGCATACACGAGCAGTGGCTTCATTGTCGATCCGTTCTGTCGTGGAGCTCTTGTAGCATGGTTCGTCTGCTCTCGTTTGAAATTTCGGCCGCCGACAAAGCTGATGATTTTGCCAGTTTTGTTTTCAATCAATGTAGCGCCGATTTCCACAGGTTCTTTCACGACAATCGTTTTGTTCAAATCGTCAGGATCCGGTACTTCCTGTGGCTTTTCGCTACCATAGTACTTGTAGTTTTGGGCAGTTACCTGCATTCTTTCATAAATATCTTTATTGATAGTTGTATGGATCTTATAGCCGTTTTGACGAAGATCGCGGTTGGCTAATGCCTTATATTCAGCCAGCAAATTATCATCTTTTTTTAAGTCCTCGGCTTCGTAGCCGTCACGTTCAGCCAATAGATTAGCCAGTATATCAATGGAACGCTTCTCAATTTCAAACGTCAGAAATGGATATTCCTCCACTGTATTATCACTCGGAACCTCTTTTACGAAATCCTTCGTAATATCGTAGTTGATCGCATCTTTAAAATCCGTGTCCGAAATGAAGCCTGCACCATGCATCCTTGTAATGACAGTCTTGTATCTCGACAGGCCAGGTTCGAGTCCTGCAGGATCCTTTAGCTTACCTTGATCGCTGCTGAATGGCGTATAGCCAAAAGGACTTTGGGGCAGTCCAGCGATAAACGCTGCCTGAGGCAGTGTCAGGTCTTTTGCTTCTTTTCCGAAAATCCCCTTAGAAGCTGCTTGGACACCGGCGATGTTGCTGCCATTTGCGTTGCGGCCAAATGTAGCAACATTCAGGTACGCTTCAAGAATTTCTTTTTTATCAAAGAATTGTTCGAGTCGAAGAGCAAGAAGAATTTCTTTTGCTTTTCGTTCAAAGGATACTTCATTCGTTAGAATCTGATTTTTGATGAGCTGTTGTGTCAGTGTGCTTCCTCCTGAGGATGTCGACGAGTTTGTGACCTCCTGGAAAAGCGCCCGCATGATTGCTTTCGGTACGACACCATCATGCTCATAAAAATATTCATCTTCCGTTGCGACGACTGCGTCGATCAAATGCTTTGACACATCATCAAGCTTTACTTCCTCGCGGTAGAGGTCGGTTCTAAGCTTGCCAAGGTAAACATCATTATCAAAGTATAAATCTGACGTTTCTTCATAGTTGTAAATAGCTCTTTTCATCTTTTCATATGGCCGGATGGGTTCGTCTTTGACAAGGGATGCAAAATACCCAGCTCCTGTTCCTGCAGCGAAGCCCCCGCCGATGACTAGAACTATTATCAATAAAAGCAAAATGTTCCAGATAACCGAGTAAGTAATCCGGGCTCCTTTTACGGTCTTTTTATTCGTAAAAAAAGCACCAAAGGATTTAAGCTTCTCTTTCCAAGCCTGTTTTCCTTCATGCATTCTATCAATCCCCCTAAAATCACATACATTATAGCATAATCAAGCTGTCGAATAGACGGTAATCTTCATTTTTCTGAAAATTTGTGTCGAATTTGACAACATCTATCGCTTTATGGTAAAAATGCATTATTAACTTTATAGGAAAAGCTTTGAAGGGAATGAGTAGTACTTCTGTCACTGTTCCAGAAAGCCGGCGGTTGCTGTGAGCCGGTACAAACAGAAGGACGAATTACCTCCCCGAGCGCCGCAGTGAACCGAGTTGATAGTAGCCGCGGACGGGTATACCGTTATTTTATGGAGTGGAAAACTTTTTCATTTTCGTTTTCAAGCCGGGTGGTACCGCGCGTATAGCGCCCCTGCAGTTATTGCAGGGGCGTTTTTTATTTACGCAAAAATTCGGTTGCGAAATATATTTTGAATGGAGGAAATAGAAATGGATGTATTGAAAGACCTCGAGTGGCGCGGAATTATTTACCAACAAACAGATGAAGAAGGAATGAAGGACCTGCTCTCAAACGAGAAAATATCTCTTTACTGTGGCGTCGATCCAACGGCGGACAGCATGCATATTGGCCACCTTCTGCCATTCCTGACTCTGCGCCGGTTCCAGAATGCGGGGCATCGTCCAATTGTATTAGTTGGAGGAGCGACTGGCTTAATTGGCGACCCGAGCGGCAAGAACGAAGAGCGCAAACTACAGACGCTGGAACAAGTACAGATGAATGTTGATGGAATTAAGAAGCAGCTAGGAAAAATTTTTGCCGAGGAAGGCGAAAATGGAGCGCTGATGGTCAACAACTATGACTGGGCAGGTTCCATGGATGTAGTGACATTCCTTCGTGACTTTGGAAAGCATGTTGGGGTGAACTATATGCTGGCAAAAGATACAATCGCTTCAAGACTTGAAACGGGAATCTCTTTTACTGAATTTACTTACACCATTCTGCAAGCGATGGATTTCTACCATTTATACGAGAACCACGGCTGCAAACTACAAATTGGCGGAAGTGACCAGTGGGGCAATATTACGACAGGACTAGAACTGATCCGTAAAATGTCTGCTGAAGGTTCAAAGGCCTACGGTATGACGATTCCGCTTGTGACGAAAGCGGACGGCACCAAGTTCGGAAAGTCGGAAAGCGGAGCTGTATGGCTCGATCCTGAGAAAACATCCCCATATGAGTTTTACCAGTTCTGGATCAACACTGCCGATGCGGATGTTGTGAAATACTTGAAATTCTTTACGTTCCTTGAAAAAAAGGAAATTGAAGTCCTAGGAAAAACAGTGGAGGAAGAACCGCATCTGCGCAAAGCACAGAAAGCTCTTGCTGAAGAAATGACTCGCATGATTCATGGCGAAGAAGCCCTTCAACAGGCAATCAGAATTACAGCAGCACTTTTCAGTGGCGACATTAAAACCCTCAGCGCAGATGAAATCAGGCAAGGCTTCAAAGACGTTCCTTCCTTCACAGTAACCTGGGAAGAAGAACAAAGTTTGGTCGACTTGCTGGTGGCTGCTAACATCTCGCCATCTAAGCGCCAGGCACGAGAGGATGTAACAAACGGAGCAGTATCTCTTAATGGAGAACGCGTAACCGATCCCGCATATGTCCTTAGCGATGCAGATAAGATCGATGGTCAGTTCACGATCGTTCGCCGCGGCAAAAAGAAGTACTTTATGATTAAATACTAAAGCGATGAGTCTCCACTTTATAAAACTGACAAACGAGAAAGGCTACAGGGGGCTTATTGTGTATGAAGGTGAACAGTAAAGCTATAAAAGCAAAGGTAGAGGAAAAGGCTATTCGTTTGCATGTCTTGGAGGGTCTTAGTGGCTACGATGTCGGGAAGGAGCTAGGCATGAGTTCTACTGAAGTATTTCGGATTCTTGAACGGCATAAAATCAAAAGGAGACAAAGAAAATCAGTAATTGCTCAAAGGATAAAAGAAATGTATATTAATGGTTATTGTATCGGAGAGATATGTAGTTGTTTTGGGCTTTCTAAACTAACGGTTGAAATTATTCTTTACCAAAATAAAAAGTCTATTTTCGAATAACATGCACTGCCTATAATACAGTAAAAAGTGGCTCGTTTTACCTTTGAGCCACTTTATCAATATTAAGTGTTAATCTTAACAGGAAATAATCGGTCGAATTTTTGCATTGCTTTGGTATATATTAATTTTTTTTCTTATTGGTACTCTTTCGAAAATCTTCGTGAAATACACTTACAAATTGTCTGCATGAACTACGTTTTGCCAACCCGTTTTGTAAAATTATCCCGCAGAGATCGTATAGATTGTGCTGATAAATCAAACGCAATTCTTCATCGTTTTCAATTGATAAATCTAATTCTATAATGGCTTCTTGGATGGATAAATCGTGGCTACATATATAGTCACCTTGAATTAAATATGCAGCAGTAATACTGTGTGCTTCTCCTTCGTTCGCATGTCCCACGATATCACGACGTTTATCCATTTCTTTCAATTTTTCTTTTACATCTTTATAAACAATATTGTATTGGTCATATAGGTCTTCTGATAGGATTTCTTCATCATTTTCATCAAAAATAAACCAGTTTGGATATTTATTAATTAACGCTTCTACTACAGCTTGGTCTTTTTTAAACTCTTCTTTCACAACCCGTTGAACAAATATAATGTCATATACCTGACTAATAATTTGGCTGAAGTCTATATCTTTAAAAGTAATAATATTACTTAGAATATTTGTATCCAAAAAAACGACTTTTTTTGTACTCGGAATTAAATTTTGTTGCATAGCTTTATTACCTTATTCATCTTCTGCAGCTAACTCTGTCATTTTTTCATCACGATCAACAAGTAAATTTTGCTCTTTGACGTTTTGAATCGTCTTGTCATAAGCAATAAAAATCAATTCTTGTCCATCAGAAATATCGAGAGGATGGGTATAGCTAAGCTTAGCTTGTCGTTTTTGGATAAATTCATTTTCTAAGTTATATTCTTCTTCGCCATTTTTTAATAATTTTTTGCGATAATTTTGAAATTCACTAGAGAGATGTTTAATGAATGGATTGCTATCCATTTTATGTAGTTCTTCTAACTCATCGAATAGTTTTAGTTCTTTAATACGTCGTAGGACGCTAACATAAGGCATACAGCTTAAATCCGCAATAAAATAAATAATTTCATCTAATGAATATTGCTGATTTACCATTCGCTGAAAAAGAACTTTTACACTAGCTGCATTCATTGTTAGTGATGCAGCAAAGTGATCGCCTGCATGTTCACTAACATCTTTGTCTTGAAAAATGGAAAAATCACTGGTGTATTTCTCTTCAATATGATGCCAAAATTCATGCGCGATAGTGAATAGCTGCTCTCGCAAATTCCTTTTAGTATTTACAAAAATCACTCGTGTATTATCGGGGAGTCTAATGTATCCTCCCGCAACATGATCTTCTTTAGTTTCGTTATCATCAATGAACTTACGTATTAGGTGAATACCTTTTTTTTCAATATACACTGGCAATCCATGACCTATAAATGTGTTTAGTTCACTAAATAGTTCAGCATGAATATCGAGTGCAGCTTTTTGTCCGATTACTTCACTTAAATATTTGGCTGATTCCTCCATTTGTAAATGGCCTCCTACTTTTTATTTGTTTCTAATAGGCCCTTTAGTTCAACATAATGCTCACACATCGCTACAATGTCGCGGATGGCTGAACGACTTTTTCGTGATGTGGCTTTACCGCGTAATTTCACCACTGTTTCAGTATCAGTAGCAGGCCGTTCGACTAGTTCTCTGACAGAAATTTTCATCATTTCAGCGAAAAGTTGTATACGTGCTGGAGGAATCCTACGTTCGCCGCGAAGCATTGCACCGACTAACGAATCACTAATTCCCATCTTAATTGCAACATCTTGTTGGTTAAAGGAGTTCTCTTTCATCCAAGACTTAATGCGTTCAACAACAATTGCATTACTTTGGTTATATTCCATTTTATTTCCCTCCTACATTTTCATTTTTATAATACCACAAAACCACGTAAAATATAAGTGGCATTACCACATTTCTTATTTGAAACTTAATGATGATTTATGAATAGGAAAATCGGTATTATATAGTAAACAAAAATTTAGGGGGTAAAAAAATTTAAAAAAATAAGCGTCTGTCCACAAGTAAATAAAATGTTCCCCCAAACCATCCCCCAAATAGATGGAGGAGAATACAAAATTCTACAAACCAGAAAACAAACAAAAAACCCTAGAACCATTGATAAATCAAGGTTTCTAGGGTTTTCGCATACGCTATTTACGAAGCGTACTAATTAACGAGAGTAGAATTCAACGATTAGAGCTTCGTTGATTTCAGCTGGAAGTTCTGAGCGCTCTGGCATGCGAGTGAACGTTCCTTCTAACTTGTCTGCATCAAAAGTCAAGAAGTCAGGTACGAAGTTGTTTACTTCGATAGCTTCTTTTACTACATCAAGGTTGCGAGACTTTTCACGAAGTGTGATCGTTTGTCCTGGAGCTACGCGGTAAGATGGGATGTCTACGCGTGCGCCATCCACCATGATGTGACCGTGGTTTACCAGTTGGCGAGCTGCACGACGAGTGCGAGCAAGACCAAGACGGTATACAACGTTGTCAAGGCGAGCTTCAAGAAGAATCATGAAGTTTTCACCGTGCTTACCAGGCAATTTGCCGGCTTTGTCGAACAAGTTACGGAACTGACGCTCCGTAACTCCGTACATGTGACGAAGCTTTTGCTTCTCTTGCAATTGTAATCCGTATTCGGATAATTTTTTACGCTGGTTAGGACCATGAGGACCTGGTGCGTAAGGGCGTTTTTCTAATTCTTTACCTGTACCGCTTAGGGAAATTCCAAGACGGCGGGATAGTTTCCAGCTTGGGCCGGTATAACGAGCCATGAATGACTCCTCCTTAGTTTTTATTTTGTAAAATAAAAACAGATTGTGACTGGACATTATGTGTATTTTGTTTTCATGTACCTTCGCCCTAGCAGCAGCGGGTTACGAGATACACCATCAAACCATGTTTGAGGAACAAAATACAGCCACAATGCAGACAACATAGGCTGCGATATTTTACACAAAGATCATTATATAATTTCTGAATGCTTAAAGTCAAGGGATATTTCAAGTTATCGTTTTTTTTTGAGCGGAAATTCCTGAAAAAATTTAGCTTATTTATCATACTATTTTACTAGGCTATGATATAATAATAAGTAATTGTATTTTTAATTTTTTCTAATATTTGGATATTACATAGCCAGGTGATGAAGTTCCTCTTACTCAGGCTGCTGCCTGTTAAACAGCTACTTATAAATCGCTTTCAAGTGATTTTTCAAACAGGTGATACATATGGAAGAATTGATCGAACGGGAAATAATAGTGGAACTGAAAAGCAGATTCTTTGATGTAATCAGCATGGGCAAATTATCTTTAGCTGAAAGCCTTGCCCGAATGGTGACGTTGTTAAAGGAATTGTTGCAGGCAACGGAGGTCGATTTTTATAAAAGTGAGGAATGGAAGCAAGGCATGGCTCTTGAGGCGACAACCCGCAGTGATCCCAATGTGAAAATTAGCGGTTGTTCCCCGGAATGTTGCATAGGCAAACTTTCGGAAACACCACAATCCTTTTTAAAAAATCCTGCATTGCTTCCACAATATGATGTAGTGTTTGTTTTAGATGCAAAGGAAAATGTAAAGGGTTTATGTGCGATTCAAATGAATAGTGCTTTAGTTGGCCGTCTGTCAGACAGGCTACTGGAAAGAATTGTGGATGAATGCGGTTTGTTTGTAAAAAAAATCTATACCCTTGCAGAGACGATGGAAGAAGAAAAGCGATATAAGCAATTGTTCAGGGTAACAAAAAAATTCCACTCGACGATGGATATGGATGTTGTCCTCGGTGAAATCATTTCAACACTAAGAGAGGTATACCCCGCGTTCACTTATTTTCTGCTGCTTTCGCATGATCACAAGGGCTACGAGGGATTGCCGGTTAAAGATCTTGAGTATAACAGTGATAACGAGACTGCGATGCAATCTTATGTTAGCGGTGAAATCCAGTTCGAGGACTTAGTCATTGATAAAAACTCCATCATGTACGCGCCTTTAATAGGAAAACAAGGTGTATATGGAGTACTGCAGGTTATTGCACCAAACTCACTTATGTTCCCGCAAAATGAAGTAGAATTCATTAAGCTGCTTGCCAATACCGCCGGCAGCGCCTTAGAAAACGCGAAGCTATACGAGCAATCGCGGAAGCTGGTCGCCAATTTGCAGCTAATTAATGAAACTTCACATCAATTGAATACAAGCCTGCGCCTGACTGATACGATGAAGTTTATCTGCAACAGGATCATCAAGTCTTTCGATGCCAGAGAAGTCGGAATAATCATGCTTAATAAGGACCATCAAGAGTATTCCGTTCTTCAAGGAAGCACCAGTTTTTTCTTTTCCAAAGAGGCAGCCAATTATATTGTGAATGTTGCCAAACGAGTAAAAGAGGAGCTGGATCCCTTGTTCATTGGGGATTTCTCATCTGATATTGAGGGTGCTTCTTCCCATTTTTGCTCAGTAATGTGTGTTCCAATGATACAGAGCGGTGATTTAATGGGATTTGCACTTGTCATGCATGAAAAGCCATATCATTTTGCTTTTGATACATTTAAGTTGCTCCAGTCACTGATCCATCATTCGACTTTAGCTTTCACTAACTCGATGCTTCGAGAAGAATTGGAGAGAATGGTTGTGACGGATCATTTGACAAAGCTTTATACACGAGGTTATTTGGATGATAAAATGAATCTGTCGCTGCTTGAGGATGCGCAGGGGACATTCATCTTAATTGATATTGATAATTTTAAGCGTGTGAATGACCAGTACGGCCACCAAGTGGGAGACGAGGTGCTCATTCAGCTTGCCCAACAGATCGCCAAAAATATCCGCAGTACAGATATTGGGGCCAGATGGGGCGGGGAGGAGCTGGCAATTTACCTGCCTGGGGCTCCATTGGAAACAGGAGTCATGATTGCTAACAGACTCGCCGAAAAAGTCAAAAAACATACGGATCCAAATGTCACGATTTCATGTGGTGTATCCACGTGGATCAGAGGGCAGAATGATACATCTAAGACCGTATTCAAAAGGGCAGACCAGGCACTTTACCAAGCAAAGGGATCCGGTAAGAACAAAGTAGTCATCCAGAATGAATACCAATTTGATTTTAGCAAAAAAATCTAATGGACAGATAAATGTTTTCCCCTCCTTTAGAAATCTTCGGAGGGTTTTTTTCATTAAGGCATGGTGCATCTTCAATGAGTCTATTCGTTGCTTAATTTTCAAGTCATGTTTTCGGTTGCTACCGTGCTATTTTTCGACGTCAAACTTCGTGATTCTCCCTAATTCATGCTAGTTTACTCAAAAATCGGCGAAACTATGGAGACTTTGTCGAGCTTTTTATAAAGGGATTTTAGATGATATCGAGAAAGGTAAACAGTAAGCTAATAGGGAAAGCGAGGGGCGGAGCTATGAGAAAAAATTCAAAAGCTGCGATAATGGATGCGGCTATCTACTTATTCAATACAAAGGGGTTCAAGGGAACATCGGTGAGAGATATTGCAACCAGGGCAAACGTAAATGCAGCGAATATCTCATATTACTTCCAGAACAAGAATGGACTCCTCGAAAATTGTTTTACTGTTTTTTTTGAAGGCTATCTCGATGAGCTGGAAAAAGGGTTTTCATCGCTTGAATACGGCTCGGAATATTGTCTAAATCAAATGCTTGGAAAAGTAGTAAGATACCAATGCGAAAACATTCAATTGACAAGATTTATTTTGCGAGAAATGACGATCGACTCTCAAATTGTCAGGGAAATTATGTCGACCTATCATGTAAAAGAACGTTATATGTTCAAGAAGGTTTTAGAAGCAGGGATGGAGAATGGAGAATTCAAAAAACATTCCATCCAGTATACGATTTTGCAGTTAAAAGGCTTGCTGCAAATGCCATTTTTGAACACCCAATATGTCACAGAAGTGCTACATGTACTACCGCACGAAACGTACTTTGCGGACAAATACAGTCATGAACTTTCAAACTGGATCAAAGGAATACTCTGTACAGAACAGCCATCACACCGAAAAATATTGATGACCATTTAGGAAACCGGGAACAACGACGGTTTCCTTTTTTTGTTAATCACCGAAAACATCCCTTATCCATTCCAGTCCCTGTCCAAGCTCCTTTGCCTGATGCGCATCAGAGCCATAGACAAGCCTGATATTGCGCTTATTGGCCTCGCTGATGACCCATTTTGGAGGATAGGGCTCACGGCACAATGGCTTCGCTGTACCGGCACCGTTATAATCCAGTTCATATCCAAGATCCGCTACTTTATCCAAAATTCCCAAAATCTCATTTGAACATTCTTTACTCAGTGGGTATTTAAGCCGGAATTTATTGGCCAAGGTCATATGGCCAATTCTTTTTGGTTTATAAGGGCCCAAATCAGCAAGGATGGATTTCATGACAGTTTGATAGTAATGATGATGGATTTTTTCTACGGAGCCATATGAGTTAATCATTTCCCCGAAGTGATCCGGACTATAATCGAGGCAATCATAGGTACCAGCTTTATTTTTCAAAAAATGGACCGATAGAACGGCATCATCGATAAACGATCCGAATTTGTTTAAAAAAGTAGTTGTGCGATCCTCAAACCCTTCAATAAAATCAATCTCAAATCCAGTGTTGATGGTTATTTTTCCTTCGTACTTCTTTTTTGCCTCGGCAATTGTTGTAAAATAGGCAGCTAAATCATCCAATTTCATCGCACTGTCTTTTAATGGCGTCGGATCGCTGAATCCATCCGGCAATGGAGCGTGCTCGGCAAATGTGATTTCGCTGTAACCAAGCTGGAGAGCCCGTAGAATATAATCATCAATCGTATCATTTGTCCCATGGGGGCAAAATGCAGTGTGAACATGTCCATCTTTCATAAGAATACACCTCCGATAATGGTGAGTTTTTCAATAAAATCCCCTAATTCGGACATTTTCAACAAAAAATATCAATTTAATAGTCAAAAAATGTCGGTTACATGGTAATATAATTACATTATACACGCAAATAACAATCGTCTTTATATAGAAGGTTTTCAGACTTGGAATATGAAGCCAGGGGGATAATAATGAAGTACATAATTGGCGGGATCGCGATACTAATCATTCTTTTTTTAATCGGCTATTTTATGAAACGAAAATTTTACAGCGAGGTCGATCGCTATGAATCATGGAAAATCGATATCATGAACCGTCCTGTACTGGATGAAATGTCAAAAGTAAAGCAGTTGAACATGACCGGACAAACAGAGGAGCTATTTGAGCGCTGGCGCCGGGAGTGGGATGAGCTTGTCACCTCCAAGCTTCCATCTATCGAGGATTATCTGTTTGACGCAGAAGAGTATATTGATAAGTACAGATTCAACAAGGCGAAGGAATCTTTGGCAGTCATTGACAGGAGACTTACGGAAACTGAAGATAAAATCAAAAAAATTCTCGGCGAATTAAATGATCTTGTCGGAAGTGAAGAAAAGAACCGCGAGGAAATCGATGGACTGAAAGAGTATTATCGCGAAAATAAAAGAAATCTTCTCGCGCACCGCCATAGCTTCGGTAATGCCGAGACCAGCCTCGAGGCGATGCTGGCAGAGATCCAGTCGAAATTTATCGAATTTGACGATAAGACCGAAAACGGAAATTATCTTGAAGCAAGGGAAACTGTACTTTCCATTCAGTCCATGCTTGATCAGGTTTCCGCGAAGATGGAATTGATTCCGGTCCTTCTGCATGAATGCCAATCGGTCATCCCTGCTAAACTTGACGAACTGAAAGACGGTGTCAAGCAGATGAAGGAAAAAGGTTATGTCCTGGATCATTTAAATGCCGATCGGGAAATCGAGGAATTCAGCAATGAATTGGCGAGTTATCTTGGAATGCTTGAAATGGGTGAGGTTGAGAATGCCGAACAGGGCATCCATGCTTTGAAGGAACGGCTCGAAAAATTGATCGACATGCTCGAAGAAGAAGTTTTGGCGAAACAATATATTGCCAGCACGGAACAAATTGCAAAGGAAGTCCTTGTGAAAGCAATTACAGAAAATAAGACATTACAGGAAGAAACAAAGCATATCCAGGAGAGTTATCATCTGACTGAACGAGAGCTGTCTGCTCAAACTCAGGTTGAACAGCAGATCAAGGGACTGCTGAAGCGCTTTGAACTGATTGACCATAGGATCACCGGAAATGACACGGCACAAAGCGTGATTAAATCGGAGCTTCAGGAAGCGAAAGAACAGCTTGATCAGCTTGTCGAAGAGCAAAAAAGATTGCTGGAAAAGCTTAACGCCTTAAGGGAAGATGAGCTTGCAGCACGTGAGAAAGTAAGCGGACTTACGAAAAAGATTTCCGAATTGATCCGAATTGTCTCCAAAAGCAATATGCCTGGACTTTCACAGGAATACCAATACCTGCTTGAAGATGCACATGAAAGCATTAAGCAGGTGCATGAACAGCTAGAGAAAAAACCGTTGGATATTCCTGCCGTTCAGCAATATCTTGAAATTGCTGTTCTGACAGTCGAAAAGCTTGACAACTCGACTCAGGAAATTGTCGAGACAGTGGTGCTGGCTGAGCGGGTCATCCAGTATGGCAACAGATACCGCAGCCGCTACCCTTCTGTTGAGAGAGGGTTACGTGAAGCAGAAGAGCGTTTTCGAAATTATGATTACCGCGAAGCGCTTGAACAGGCAGCGACCTCGATTGAAGAAGTGGACCCAGGTGCAATGAAGAAAATTGAGATTATGCTCTCCGAAAAATAATTTTAGAACAGGGTCTCCGGTTGGAGACTTGTTTTTTTCTTTCTTACACCTGTTGATCTGGCAGTATGATATGATTTTTAGTTAGCAAGCTTTAAAAAGGAGGGGAAATGATGATCTATTTTGACAACAGCGCTACGACCAAACCTTATAGACAAGTATTGGATTCTTTTATAAAAGTCTCAGAAGAATTTTATGGAAACCCATCCTCTCTTCATAAAATTGGCGGGCAGGCAGAAAAGCTGCTCCAGCAGGCGAGATCTCAAATCGCCAGACTGCTGAAGGTGAAAGAAACCGAAATCCTATTCACCTCAGGAGGAACAGAAAGCAATAATCTTGCGATCAAGGGAATAGCGGCTGCCCATCGTCAGCGGGGCAGGCATATCATTACGACGAGCATGGAGCATGCATCTGTCCATAACGCTATCGTACAGCTCGAATCGCTCGGCTATGATATAACCTATGTAAAACCAAATTCCCATGGTATTATTAGTGCGGAATCCATCCAGAATGAACTTCGCGATGATACAATTCTCGTGTCCGTCATGCATGTAAACAATGAAGTCGGCACAATTCAGCCGATCGAGGAAATCGGGATGGTATTGAAAAGCTTTCCGAAGGCATTTTTTCATGTTGATTTCGTCCAAGGAATTGGGAAGGTGCCATTGAACTTATCCAATTCAGGGGTCCATTTAGCGACGATTTCAGGACATAAATTTCATGGTTTGAAAGGAACAGGTGCCTTATTTGTCAAAGAAGGAGTCCTGCTTTCCCCGCTTTTATCCGGAGGCAATCAGGAAGGGAAACTGCGTAGTGGCACCGAAAATGTTGCCGGTATGGTAGCAATGGCAAAAGCACTCAGGATGACGATGGAATTAAGGGAAGAAAAGCTGAATCAGATGAAGTCAGCAATGGGGAAGTTAAGAAACGGCATCAGTCAAATCAAGGAACTTACCATTCATACTCCCGAGAAAAATAGCGCCCCGCATATTTTGAATTTCTCGATCCGCGGATGGAAGGCAGAAACATTCGTTCACGCCCTCGAAGCGAAGAATATATTTGTTTCGACAACAAGCGCCTGTTCCTCTAGGAAAAAGGCTGCTAGCAGGACCCTGCTCGAAATGGGCGTTCCTATTGCTGACGCAGAAAGCGCGATTAGAGTCAGCCTTACCTACAGCAATACGGAAGAAGAAGCAGAAATTGTGGTCAAGGCAATTGCCGATACAGTAAAACAATTAAGTGAGGTTATCAAAAAATGATGTATGACCGTATTTTGGTCCGGTATGGAGAAATATCAACCAAGGGAAGAAATAGAAATAAATTCATTGACCGGTTAAGAAAAAATATCAAAAGAGCATTGCGCGACTACCCAAATGCAGCGATCAAGGCAGAACGGGACAGGATGTTCATCCTGCTTAATGGGGAGGATAGCGAAGAGATTAACAGTAAGCTCAAGGACATATTTGGGATTCAGTCCTTCAGTCCGGCAGTGAAAGTCGACAAGGACTTGGAAAAAATGAAGAATGCTGCTCTGGAGCTTTTTAAGAAAATCCACCAGCCAGAACAGACGTTCAAAATATCTGCAAAACGATCGGATAAGACATTTGAATTGGATACGAATGAAATTAATTCAGAATTTGGCAGCCATATTCTAAAGAATATCGACGGTCTGAAAGTTGATGTCAGGAATCCTGATGTCGCCCTTCAGATTGAAATAAGGAAAGAAGCTGCTTATATTTCAGCGGAAACAATCAAGGGTGCAGGAGGGCTCCCTGCTGCGTCTGGAGGCAAAGGAATGCTAATGCTTTCCGGAGGGATTGACAGCCCGGTTGCTGGCTATCTGACCATGAAACGCGGCCTTGAAGTGGAAGGGGTCCATTTTTTTAGTCCGCCATTCACAAGTGAACGCGCTAAGCAAAAGGTACTCGACCTTTCAGAGCAGCTTGCGGAAGTAACCGGGCAGTTCGCACTTCATATCGTCCCTTTTACGGAAATTCAACAGGCGATACACAAGCAGATACCCGATAACTATACGATGACCACAACTAGGCGAATGATGCTGCGCATAACAGAAGCCCTGAGGGAAAAGGAAGGAGCACTTGCCATCATAACAGGCGAAAGTCTCGGACAGGTTGCCTCCCAGACGCTTGAAAGTATGTTTGCTATCAACGAAGTGACAACGACGCCAATCATTCGGCCGTTAATTACAATGGACAAGCTGGAGATCATGGATATTGCCCATAAAATCAATACCCACGATATATCCATCCGACCATACGAAGATTGCTGTACCGTCTTTGTTCCTTCATCGCCGAAGACGAAGCCAAAGCTGGAAAAAGTGCAAAACTTTGAGAGCTACTTCGACTTTGAGGAACTGATTCAGAAAGCCGTTGAAGGAACCGAACGAATCATCATCAAGCCGGCTTCAGAAAGAGCAGAGGACCTAGGAGACGCTCTCTTTTAAAAAGTAGGGCAGCGCTTGTCGGGTCTGTTCGAGGCGCTTGCGCTTTTTGTTTTTTGTTAAGGAATTGTGAACAATTACCAACGGGAGTTTTGCATTATCCCATGTGTTTCTACACACTCTAAACTCACAAGGAGGTGAAACACATGGCTAACAGCAACAACTCAAACCAACTTCTAGTTCCTGGTGTACAACAAGCTCTTGACCAAATGAAGTACGAAATTGCAACTGAATTTGGTGTAAACCTTGGTGCAGAAACTACTTCTCGTGCTAACGGTTCTGTAGGAGGAGAAATCACTAAGCGCTTAGTTCAAATGGCTGAGCAACAACTTGGTGGCGGATTCTCTCACTAATCAAAAATAGAATAATTCATGGCTACAAAGAGCGGGGTGAATGCCCTGCTCTTTTTGTCGTAAAGAATATTTGTATTATAATTTATAATTTTTTGTTAATTTAGTATAATGAGTCAGGAGAGCGGAAACCGAAACAGCAAAAAAATGGATGATAGGGGGAAAGAGCATGAACAGGGAACAATTAATAGCACCGCAGAAGTATAATCTTGTATCAGAAATAGAGAAATTCGCTAACGATCCAGCAAGGAAAGCAATCCTTTGGGAAAATGAAGCTGGAAGCACAAAAGAAATTACATACAATGAACTGCTCAAAAACGCGAATAAAATCGGGAATATTTTCGCTGAGAATGGTTTGGTTAAAGGGGACGTAATTCTTGTTGTCGTGCCAAGACTAATGGAAGCCTATCAGGTTTATATTGCTGCACTAAAAATGGGAATGGTTGTTATCCCAAGTTCAGAAATGCTGAGAAAAAAGGATTTTCAATACCGATTAAACCATGGCGATGTAAAGGCGATTGTTTGCTTTGCTCCTTTTACAGCTGAGTTTGATGGAATCGAAAACGTGGAAAAGCTTCCTAAATTTATTATTGGAGCAGAAAAGGAAGATTGGATTCATCTTGATCATGAAATGAAAGCTGCTTCTGAAGAACTGCCGCTTGCCGAAACCGATCGGGAGGACATGGCATTCTTAAGTTATACTTCGGGAACGACCGGCAATCCGAAAGGAGTAGTCCATTCTCATGGATGGGCATACGCACATTTACGGACAGCAGCTACAAACTGGTTAAGCATTGAAGATGGAGACACTGTCTGGGCAACTGCCAGTCCTGGGTGGCAAAAATGGATTTGGAGTCCGTTCCTGTCTGTCATGGGAATGGGAGCTACAGGTCTCGTATATCAAGGGAAATTCGAGCCGCAGAAATATTTATCGCTGTTGCAAAAATATCAAGTGAATGTGCTTTGCTGTACGCCAACTGAATATAGGCTGATGGCGAAAGTTGAAAACATTAGTGATTACAGTTTGCCGGATCTTCACAGCGCCGTGTCTGCCGGAGAACCGCTGAACCGAGAAGTCATCGACATTTTCAGGAGGTATTTTCATATCGATGTACGCGATGGGTATGGCCAGACGGAAAACACTCTGCTTGTTGGCGTAACAAAGGGCATGAAATTAAAGCCAGGGTCTATGGGAAAGCCGACACCTGGAAATCGGGTTGACATTATCGATGACCATGGCAAACCGTGTGCACCGGGTGAAGTTGGCGATATCGCCGTCCATGTGGAAACGCCTGCTTTATTTAAAAATTATTACAAGGACCCAGAGCGCACAGCCATGCAATTCCGCGGTGATTATTACGTAACAGGCGATAAAGCGAGCAAGGATGAAGAAGGATATTTCTGGTTTGAGGGTCGCGGTGATGATATTATCATTAGTTCGGGCTATACGATTGGACCTTTTGAAGTCGAGGATGCACTTGTTAAGCATCCGTTTGTAAAGGAGTGTGCCGTTGTCGCATCACCGGACGAAATCCGCGGCCATATCGTTAAGGCTTTTGTCGTTCTGCGTGACGGTATCAATCCGGAACAGGAAAACTTAGTTGCTAATCTTCAGGAGCACGTCAAGGAATTGACCGCACCATATAAGTATCCAAGAAAAATCGAGTTCATTGAAGAACTTCCAAAAACCACATCTGGTAAAATCCGCCGCATGGAACTGCGCAACAAAGAATTAGAAAGTGCAAAATAAATTCTAAATAGCTTCATAAAAGATTCAAAAATAGATTGTAAGCCTACAGTATTCCCGATATAATTGAAATATTATTTCGAGTCTGGAAAGATTAGGGGGGGTTCGGATGCATAACAAAACCGAGCAACAGGCCGGTGTTTGGTATGCAGCCTTTTCCTATATTATCTGGGGATTTCTACCAGTGTACTGGAAGTTGCTGCAACAGGTAAATGCGGATGAAATCCTGGCAAACCGAGTGTTTTGGTCATTCTTTGTTGTTGTCTTCATATTGCTGCTGAATAAAAAAGGCCATATATTTATTGGAACGCTCCGCGGCCTTATACACAATAAAAAACAGCTGGCAGTATTAACCACCGCATCAATCCTGATCAGCATAAACTGGTTCATCTATATTTGGGCAGTCAATAGTGATCAAATGATTGAGGCGAGTCTCGGTTATTACATCAATCCGCTTGTCAGTGTATTGTTAGGAATGGTGTTCCTCAAGGAACGACTGACTCTGGCGCAGTATTTATCCTTTTTTCTGGCAACTATCGGCGTACTGATCATGACCATTTCTTACGGACAATTCCCGTGGATCGCTTTATCTTTGGCCATATCCTTTGGTTTATATGGTTTGGCTAAGAAATTGATCAAGGTAGATTCTGAAGTGGGCCTCGCGTTGGAAACATTGGTTGTTATGCCGCTTTCCGCCATTTACATTGGCTATCTAGTTGCCGAGGGGACGAATTCGCTATTCGCAGATTCGTGGCCAACAACGCTACTGCTTGCGGGGGCAGGTGTGGCAACGGCTATTCCATTGCTGTTTTTTGCGAAGGGCGCACAAAGAATTCCACTCGCTACATTGGGGATCCTGCAATATATCACGCCAACAATAATGCTTCTTTTAGGAGTGGTCGTTTACCATGAGGCATTTTCAGCAGTCCATCTGCTTTCCTTTACCTTTATCTGGTCGGCATTGGTTTTGTATACTTTATCTCGGACAAAACTGGTCGCCACTTTATCCCTTAAGTTAAAAAAAGAAAAAGGAATGCATGTTTAAAGAGCTGCGGAAATCGCAGCTCTTTCACTTTGCTTATAAAAATGTGCGCTTTACTTTTTGCCAGAAGGAATTATCCTTGAGCTTGATCGTCTTGATGAATTTATTGCTCAGTTTCACGTCGAATTTTTCCACGTGCTGAATGCTGAGCGCTTCGTTATCCATCCCCATGATTGGATAATCGTTGCCATCCTGGGCAACCTTGAAGGTAAGCTTCCGGTTACCACTGAGGATGAAGGAGGAGCCGAGTGTCCGGTAATGATTATTGTTTACAGAGGCAAGCTCACTAACTTGCATGCACGGCAGCAGCGGGTCCACAACTGCTCCGTTCACGGACTTGTTATAGGCGGTGCTCCCTGTCGGTGTTGCGACGATCATTCCATCCCCTCGAAAGGTTTCAAAGTGATTGTCATCGATGAATACATCCATCACGAAAGCTTTAATAATCGCTGAGCGGACGCTGAACTCGTTCAAGCATTCAAACGATGTTTCCTCGTCAATGATTACCTTGATCGTTGGATAGCGTCTAACTTCAATTTCTGAATTGGTAATCGCCTGGATGATTGTACCGGGATCATCAAGATGGAAATCACAGTACATATTGAGGGTGCCAGTGACTGATATGCCTGCGTAAAGGCAGTCATCTCGGAAGCCGGTTTTTCTTACTGCTTGCAAAAAGGTACTATCGTCCCCGATGCTGACAATAATGTTTGCTTTCTTGTGGTCCGTAACGATATGGAAATCAAACTTTGGAGCTAGTTCAATTAACGGCTTTACTTTTTCAAGCATGGCTGTGTCTGGTGAATGGTGAAAATAAATATTGCGGCGATCTGGCATAGTTGTTTCCTCCAAACATTACGTATTTTTATTCGATATTTTCCCCCGTGTAAAAAAACTTTTGCTACAATAAAGATTATCTGACATTAGTTTATCATTTTATCATAAGGTTTTGAAAGTCAGGAAAATTTAAGGAGGATTCAAAATGAATGGAAAAAGGTGGGCAGCATTAGGAATCGCTGCTGGTTTATTTATTGCTTCGACTGTGATCAATCTTCTTTCAGCATTTGCCTTCAGCGATGCGGAAAATACGCTGCAAGATATGTTCACCGCCTCGAATGAACCATTTGCTGAGGAAGTCATTGCAGAAGGGGACATGATGAGCAAAATTGCAATATTGTCTATTAATGGAGTTATCCAAGATACAGGGGATGCCCAATCGTTCTTTGAAAGCCCGCTTTATAATCATCAGGTATTCATGAAACAGCTTGAGTTTGTGAAAAAAGCGGATGACGTTAAGGCTGTTATTCTCCAGGTAAACTCTCCTGGTGGAGGTGTCGTGGAAAGTGCTCAAATCCACGACAAGATCAAGGAAATCCAGACAGAGACGAAAAAGCCAGTATATGTTTCAATGGGGTCAATGGCAGCGTCAGGCGGTTATTATGTGTCTGCGCCAGCCGATAAAATCTATGCAAGCCCGGAAACACTTACAGGCTCTCTTGGCGTTATCATGCAAGGGGTGAATTATGCAGGGCTTGCAGAAAAATACGGTGTTGAATTCACGACAATCAAGAGTGGACCATACAAGGATATCATGAGTCCAACAAGGCCGATGACAGATGAAGAAAGAGAAATACTGCAATCGATGATTAATAACTCTTATGAAGGGTTTGTGAAAGTGATTGCTGAAGGACGAGGCATTTCTGTTGAGCAAGTTAAAAAAATATCTGATGGCCGCATCTATGATGGCCGCCAGGCAAAGCAACTCCACTTGATCGATGATTTCGGCTATTTAGAAGATGTCATTGACAACGTCAAGAAAGAGGAAAAGCTTGGAGATGCGACCGTAGTAAAGTATAAGGAAAACAGCATGAGCATTGGTTCGTTTTTCAACATGGGAGCCCAGAGAATCATCGGAAAAGATGCCGAAATGGCAGGCCTGATGAAACTGTTGTCTCAGCCTAATTCTCCACGCTTAATGTACTTATACGCTGAATAAGGGGGAGAGATAAAATGAATTCCAATGAAATGGAGAAAGAGGAAACGAGAAGCTCTGATGAAATTGGCAGAGAATATCATTTCACAGGAAGATATGCCGGATTTTGGATGCGCTTTTGGGCTTACTTGCTAGATATGATCGTCATTGGCAGTATCAACAGGTTGATCATCAATCCTGTTTTCCGGGCAATGGATATTCCATTGCTGGAGGAAGGGTTTTTTTCACCGAAGACAATCGTGACGGCTGTTGTATTCTATTTGTATTTTGTTCTGATGACAAAATATCTTGGTCAGACGTTAGGGAAAATGGTGTTTGGATTAAAGGTGGTAAAACTGGACGGAAAAAATCTGACATGGGGTACAGTTCTTTTCCGCGAGTGGATCGGCCGTTTTCTTTCAGCAACTATTTTAATTCTTTATGTTGTCGTGGCTTTTACAAAAAAGAAACAGGGCTTGCATGATTTATTCGCTGATACTACTGTCATACATGAACCACGCTAAATAAACCTGCTGCTGCAGGTTTATTTTTTTGCCTTTGGTTGATAATAGTAGGCTGAAAGGTTGTGGATGAGATGAAATGGGTGCTGCTTGCAATCCTTGTGTTCACAGTGCTGGCCTTTATAATCCTTATTACTAGAGTGAAGATAAATTTCGATTATTTTCATGACAATGATGATGATCATTTACTAGTGACAGTAAAAGCCTGGGGAGGATTGCTAAAATACAAAATGGATGTTCCGGTTATAAAAGTGGATGACAATTCCCCGGCCATCGTTGCCAAGAAAAAAACGAAAACAGGTCCTCAGGAAACTCTTAAAAAAGAAGAAACGACTCAAATAGACAACAAGGATATTTTGAATAGCATCCATGATTTTCGGGAAATCCTTACACATATTGTTGGCCTCCATAAAATCATCAGAGAATTTCTAAAGAAAGTAACGATTTGCAATATTACCTGGCATACAATGGTCGGCGTAGGTGATGCAGCAGCTACGGCTGTGATCACAGGAGCTTTGTGGGCAGCCAAGGGAGGTGTGATCGGAATGCTGAGCCAATATATGAAACTGACGGAAAGGCCGATCGTGACGATCACGCCAAGCTTTCAGCAACCTATTTCAAGTACTAGTTTTACATGTATACTTCAAATCAGAGTCGGGCATGCTATTTTGGCAGGAATAAAGCTGGTTAAATATTGGAAAGGTGGCTGGCCACATTTTAAATTAAAGCCTAGATCCGCCATTTCTAGCGAGAATTCGAATTCTGTCAAAAAATAAGGAGGAAACAGGAATGTCCGACCATCCAATTCAAGGACTGATGACCACGGCAATGGAAAGTTTAAAAGAAATGATTGATGTCAACACAATCATTGGGGACCCTGTAGAAACACCGGATGGAAGTGTAATCCTGACCGTTTCAAAGGTGGGTTTTGGATTCGCGGCTGGAGGTAGTGAGTTCGTTTTAGAAAGTCAAAAGGGAGGATCCGGCGGCACTGGAGGACAATCAACAGAACCGCAGCATCCATTCGGCGGTGGTAGCGGCGGTGGAGTATCTATCACCCCAATCGCTTTCCTAATTGTGAATTCAAGAGGTGTTAAGATGCTTCATCTTGATGAAAGCACACATCTATACGAAAAAATCCTTGATCTGGCACCACAAGCAGTAGAAAAAATCCAGCAAATGATGTCGATGAAAGACCAAGGCAGTCAGGAAAAACAAACTCATAACCAGAATGAATACAACGGACCAAAAATGGATCTTGAATTTTAAGCCAGTGCTGCCTTTTCACCGTGAAAAGGCAGCTTGTTTTCGGCGCGAATTTGCTGGGATCTTCTTGGATCATTTTAAAATAATTGCAAAACAATTCTGTAAAAGATATAGTAACACTGTACATAAAATGGACAAGGAGGATGAAGAGAGATGGCATCTGTTACATTTAAAGGGAATCCAGTAACATTATTAGGAAACGAAGTAAAGGTGGGAGACCAGGCACCAGATTTTACCGTGCTGGCAAATGATCTTTCTGAAGTGACGCTTAACGATTCCAAAGGACAAGTTCGACTGATCAGTGTTGTTCCATCACTTGACACAGGTGTTTGTGATGCACAGACACGCCGTTTCAACGAAGAAGCTGCAAATCTTGGAAATGTGAAAATCCTTACAGTAAGCGTTGACCTTCCATTCGCACAAAAACGCTGGTGCGGAGCGGCTGGAATTGAGAACGTTCAGACGCTATCTGACCACCGTGAACTTTCATTCGGACAAGCTTACGGGGTAGCGATCAAGGAACTTCGTTTACTGACTCGAGCTGTATTTGTAGTTGACTCAAACGACAAAGTAACTTATACAGAATACGTAAGCGAGGCAACAGACCACCCGAACTACGAAGCAGCAGTTGAAGCTGCAAAGCAAGCAAACTAACACAAACAGCGTTCAAGAAACAAGCCGCAGATAAGCATCTCTGCGGCTTGTTTCTCTATTTAAAGAAAGTATAAAATTCACTTCGAGAATTGTCCAGCTTGTACATCACTCGAAACATCGCTAAAATAGATAAATATCTATTCATATCGGGAGGAAGTAAAGTGAGTATGACTCCGGTCGAACAATTATTTACCGCATTTAATAATACTGCGGACATGTTAAAAGAAGAACTTTCCTGTACCTATTTGGAGGCGCTGGCTGAGACAGGAGAAAATATTTTCCAGGAAACGGTGCTTCAGGACGAATTAGATGAAGTCACAAAGAAAAGACTGGAAAAAGCATACAAAGATATCCATCTTGATGCTTTTAGCAAAGAGGAAATCCGCAAAGGCTTCCAACTGGCGATCCTGAAGGGAATGAAAGAGCATATCCAGCCGAATCACCAGATGACGCCTGATTCTGTTGGCATTTTCATCGGATACCTTGTCAGCAAATTTGTGGATCAGCAATCATTTAGGCTGCTTGATCCGGCTGTTGGCACGGGGAATCTTCTAGCAACAGTGTTAAATCAGCAGACGAATAAAATGATCGAATCGGTCGGTGTGGAGATTGATGATCTCCTTATTCGCCTTGCGTTCGTCCATGCCAATCTCCAAAAGCATTCAGTTGAATTTTTTAATCAGGACAGTCTTGAACCTTTGTTTGTCGATCCGGCGGATGTGGTTGTCTGCGATCTTCCCGTAGGTTATTATCCGAATGATCTCAGGTCAGCGGATTATGAAGTCAAAGCAGCAGAAGGACATACGTATTCACATCATCTGTTCATTGAGCAGAGCACTAAGCATTTAAAAGATGGCGGCTATTCGTTCCTCCTCATCCCTAATGGACTGTTTGAAAGTGACCAAGCACCAATCTTGATGGAATTCATTAAGAATCATCTGATAGTCCAAGGAATTTTACAGCTTCCAGTCTCTTTGTTTAAAACCAAGCAGGCTGCTAAAAGCATCCTCATCCTGCAGAAAAATGGGGAAGAAGTAAAGCCTCCAAAACAGGCTCTTTTAGCTGAGTTGCCAAAGTTATCCGATGGACCGGCAGTAAAACGGATTCTAGATAAAATCGACATATGGCATCAAGAGAATAAGAGTACTGTTAAATAAAGCAAGGACCGGTATTTGCCGGTTCTTTTGTTATTCAAAAGGGTAATAACACTGTGGAAATATTTTTTTCTAATCATTAGAAGTATCTGAATAAAAACTCATTTGGTGATTATGCAAGCTTTTCTTGAAATGTGAAAAAGACAGTGTTTAAATGAGGAATTGAGAGATATATTTACGGCCTGTGGCACACAATAAAAGGTGTCCTAATTCACTGGGTTTTTAATCAGGTTGTTCTATAAAAGGAGCGGTACAAAATGGCAAAAATTATTGCAATCAATGCCGGCAGTTCTTCACTTAAGTTTCAACTGTTTGAAATGCCGAGCGAGGAAGTTATCACTAAGGGAATCGTTGAGAGGATTGGATTGAAGGATTCTATTTTTACAATCAGTGTGGCTGGAGAAAAAATCAAAGAAATTGTCGATATCCCAAACCATGAGGTTGCAGTTAATATCCTGCTTGATAAGCTGACAACACTTGGCATCATCCAGTCATTAGATGAAATCGAAGGAATTGGCCATCGTGTCGTTCACGGCGGGGAAGAATTCAATGAATCAGTCATGATCACAGAAGAAGTTTTACAAAAAATCGACCAGCTTTCTGAGCTGGCACCGCTGCATAATCCGGCAAACTTAACGGGTATCCGTGCTTTTCAGCAAGTATTGCCTAATGTTCCGGCAGTAGCTGTTTTTGATACAGCTTTTCATCAGACAATGCCTGAAAACTCATACCTATACAGCCTTCCGTATGATTACTATAAAAAATACGGAATCCGCAAATACGGTTTCCATGGAACATCACACAAGTATGTTTCCCAACGGGCCGCGGATATGCTTGGACGTCCTGTCGAGCATCTCCGCCTGATTTCTTGCCATCTTGGCAATGGTGCAAGTATCGCTGCCATCGAAGGAGGCAAATCCATTGATACATCAATGGGATTCACACCGCTTGCAGGTGTAACAATGGGGACACGTTCAGGAAATATTGACCCGGCACTGATTCCATACATCATGGAAAAAACCAATAAAAGTGCTGATGAAGTATTGAATGTCCTAAATAAAGAGAGCGGCATGCTCGGTGTATCCGGATTCTCTAGTGACTTGCGCGACATTGAAGAAGAAGCTGAAAAAGGAAATGATCGGGCTGAGCTTGCGCTGAAGGTGTTTGCTGACAGAATCCATAAATACATTGGCTCGTATGCAGCACGTATGTGCGGTGTGGACGCCATCATCTTTACAGCTGGAATTGGGGAAAATAGCTCAGCAATCCGCGCCCGCGTGTTGCAAGGACTAGAGTTTATGGGAATCTACTGGGACCCTGCTTTGAATAGAGTGCGCGGGGAAGAAGCGTTCATCAGCTATCCTCACTCCCCTGTAAAAGTAATGATCATTCCGACAGATGAAGAAGTCATGATTGCCCGCGATGTTATGCATTTGGCAAAATAACTTGATGTCAGGCAGGAGCTGAATGCTCCTGCCTTTTAATTTGGAATAAAAATTATGCTATACTGGAAGAAAATTCACATTAGCTGGAGGGTTTTCGATGCGCCTGACTCAACGGGAACAAAGGGTGCTGGATGAATTGTATGCTTGGGAAAACAAGCTGTATGACTATGAGCCAAATGATTTGCAACTGGCGTATGACCGATATTTGGAACGAACTTTTTCCTCATTGCCAGTGGAGATTCAAGAGCGCTTCTTTGCTTTACTCGATAGTTGGCTTTTCCACCTGCATTCTTTCATCCAGGGTTCACAACTGCAAAATGATGCCAAGGAACGGATTCTTTCTGCTGGCCGGGTTTACAATCCGGACTTAGAGACAATGGAGGAATTGAAAAAGCTGCCTATTGAACAGCTTGAATTCATCGCCAGGCAACAAATTGCTCGCCACAGAGTGTACTCCTTTGTACAGGGCGGAATATCAGGCAGCGGCGGAAATCTTGTACTCGGAGTCGATATGCCAGCGATGGCTGTAATCAACCTGCGAATTGTTCAGTTAATTGCGATGACATACGGTTATGAGGTGAATACACCTTTTGAGATGATGATCGCGCTGAAGGTCTTTCATACATCCACTATGCCTTCGAGGATGCAAAGTGCTGGCTGGGAAGAATTGAAAAATGATCTTGACCAGGCAGAAGATTTCTATTTTTATCAAGGTAGTGATGATTTTACAAATAGTACTTGGCTTGAACAGCCAATTAAGCAAATCTTTAAAGGGATGGCAATCTTGATGTTCCGCAAAAAACATGTTCAGGGCATGCCGATCCTCTCGATGGCAATCGGTGCGGGGGCAAACTATCAGTTGACAAGGCGAGTGACTGATTTTTCTGATAAATTTTACCAAATGAGATATTTTAAAGAAAAAGGAGCATGGTGAGAAAATGAGCATTCAAGAGCATAAGCAGGCTGCACCTAACCAGGTACGCTGTAAAGTTATTACTGTAAGCGACACAAGGACAGCAGAGACCGACAAAAGCGGGAAGTTGATGATAGAGTCCCTCGAAACAGCCGGCCACCAAATTGTCGATTATGTGATTGTCAAAGATGAAGCAGAACCAATTAGGTCTGAAGTCTTGAAAGGCTCCGCTAATCCAGAGGTAGATGTCATCCTCACAAACGGCGGTACTGGTATCGCGAGACGAGATGTTACGATTGAAACAGTCCAGAGCCTTTTTGAAAAAGAAATCCCGGGGTTTGGCGAGATTTTTCGGATCGTAAGCTATCAGGAGGATATTGGCTCAGCAGCATTGCTGTCACGGGCTGCAGCGGGAGTCGTAAATGATCGAGCGGTCTTTTCAACACCAGGTTCAACAGGAGCAGTCCGCCTGGCTATGGAAAAACTGATCCTCCCAGAGATTGGACATGTAGTAAGAGAGTTGAAGAAGGATATATAAACAAGAAAAAAGATGAAATCCTGCTGATTTCATCTTTTTTTGTGGGGAAAAAGGCTTAGGTTCGCGTGAAACATAATAAATAGCCTCAGAGTATGAGGCCATCTTTAAGAAAAAGTATCTATTATCCATGCATCTTCTCTAATGAAAGATCCTGATGTGTCCGGTACCACAGCCACAAGTCGTTGATGATGGATGCAAGCTCGGCAATTTCGTTGTTTAATTTACAGGAAACTCCAAAGTCATTTTCATTAAAAAGCTGAACTTGCTTTTGATTGATTGTTTCTTCGAGCTCGGCAATCCGGTCTGGAATGCTTCCGCGAATTTTTTCCCAGTGAAGCAGGATGGCGTGCTGTGTATCAAGATCAAATTCTTCCCAATTATTCTTAAACTTAGGCAAAGGAATGCCTAGTCGGCTGTTATAAAGAAAATAATCATCCATTCGAGAGACCCCCCATTCCGGTAAACATGTTTCCATTCTACTATACTTGCAGTGCCTCTTCTACATTAGCGAAACAGAAGTTTTTTCAGAAAATCAAAATTTAATCTTGAAAAATAACGCGAAACCTGTTACTTTTATAAATGTGAATAAAAATTTATAAAAATGTATAAATATCCGTACCAAAAAAAGGAGAGAAAGCAAATGACTGAAAACAAAGTGGTGCTCGCATATTCTGGCGGGCTTGATACATCTGTAGCAATTAAATGGCTAAAGGATCAAGGATACTCGGTAGTAGCATGCTGCCTTGATGTCGGGGAAGGAAAAGACCTCGATTTTATTAAAGAAAAAGCTTTGAAGATTGGCGCTGTCCAATCCTATGTATTGGATGTAAAAGAAGAATTCGCTAATGAATATGCACTGTTTGCCCTCCAGGCACATGCATTATACGAAGGGAAATATCCGCTTATTTCCGCACTTTCACGCCCGCTTATTTCTAAGAAACTAGTAGAAATTGCCGAGATGGAAGGTGCGATGGCAGTAGCGCATGGATGCACTGGGAAAGGCAATGACCAGGTTCGCTTCGAAGTATCGATTAAAGCTTTGAACCCTGAACTAAAGGTAATTGCTCCAGTCCGTGACTGGAAATGGTCACGCGAAGAAGAAATAGCATATGCAGCAAACAATGGCATACCGATTCCAATCAATTTGGACAGTCCATTTTCCATCGACCAGAACTTGTGGGGACGCAGCAATGAATGCGGAATTTTGGAAGATCCATGGCAAGCACCTCCAATCGACGCATACGATTTAACTGCCGAGCTGGAAAATACACCAGATATCCCTGATATCATTGAGATTGAGTTTGTGGAAGGAGTACCGACTGGCATGAATGGAAAAGCGTATTCCCTTTCAGAATTGATTCTTGAATTAAATGCGATTGCAGGCAAGCATGGTGTCGGAAGAATCGACCATGTAGAAAATCGTCTTGTCGGCATTAAGTCGCGCGAGGTGTATGAAGCGCCTGCTGCGATGACCTTGATCAAGGCACATAAAGAACTGGAAGATATCACGCTTGTAAAAGAAGTGGCTCACTTCAAACCAGTAATCGAGAAAAAATTGACAGAACTAATTTATGAAGGCTTATGGTTCTCTCCGCTTCAGGAAGCGCTGGCTGCCTTTCTAAAATCCACACAGAAGCATGTTACTGGCACGGTCCGAGTCAAGTTGTTTAAAGGCCATGCCATAATCGAGGGTCGAAAATCACCTTATTCTTTATACAATGAGAAATTGGCAACATACACTGCAGACGACGAATTTGATCATAATGCAGCTGTTGGTTTCATCAACCTATGGGGATTGCCAACAGTAGTCCACAGTATGGTCCAGGGCAAGAAGGTGACAGTGTGAAAAAATTATGGGGCGGCAGATTCACCGGTTCTGCAGAAGAATGGGTAGACGAGTTCGGTGCATCGATCAGCTTTGACCAAGAATTGGCGAAGCAGGACATTGAAGGAAGCGTCGCCCATGCTACCATGCTTGCTGCCTGTGGCATCATCACGGAAGCAGAAGCAAATGAAATCGTTCAAGGTTTGAAAAAACTTGCATATCAAGCAGAGCAAGGGGAACTGGATTATTCCGTTAAACTGGAAGATATCCATTTGAATCTTGAGCACCATTTGACAGAATTAATTGGTCCGACTGGCGGGAAGCTCCACACAGCGAGAAGCAGGAATGACCAGGTTGCCACAGACATGCATTTGTACTTGAAAGAGCAGGTGTCAGACATCATTATGCTGATCACCGATTTCCAACAGGCGCTTATCCAACAGGCCGAGCAAAATATTGAGACGATTTTGCCAGGGTATACTCATTTGCAACGGGCGCAGCCTATCTCATTTGCCCATCATCTCATGGCCTATTTTTGGATGCTGGACAGAGACAAACAGCGTTTTAGTGAAAGCCTGAAAAGGATTAATCTCTCGCCTCTTGGTGCCGGGGCACTCGCAGGAACTACTTTTCCGATCGACCGTCATAAAACGGCATCGATGCTTGGATTTGCCGGGATTTATGAAAATAGTCTTGATGCAGTCAGCGATCGCGATTTCATTCTTGAATTCCTGTCAGACAGTTCTCTATTGATGATGCATCTTTCCCGGTTATGTGAAGAAATTATTCTCTGGACTAGCCAGGAATTTCAATTCATTGAGCTGTCCGATGCTTTCACGACTGGGAGCAGCATCATGCCGCAAAAAAAAAATCCCGATATGGCCGAATTGATCCGGGGAAAAACGGGCCGGGTATATGGCAGCCTGATAGGACTGTTGACGATATTGAAAGGCTTGCCATTAGCTTATAACAAAGATATGCAGGAAGATAAAGAGGGAATGTTTGATACAGTCAAGACAGTAAGGGGCTCTCTGAAGATAATTACTGGAATGGTCGGTACTATGAAGGTAAGAAAAGACAAAATGGAAAGCTCGGTCAAAAATGACTTCTCTAACGCCACAGAGCTGGCTGATTATCTAGCATCAAAAGGACTTCCTTTCCGCCAAGCCCATGAAATCGTCGGCAAGCTTGTGCTCACCTGCATTGAAAAAGGCTGTTATCTTGGCGAATTGCCGTTAGCTGTTTATAAAGACATGAACTCTTTATTTGAGGAAGACATTTATGAGGTCTTAAACCCATACAACGCTATTGATAGAAGGAATAGTGCTGGGGGCACTGGCTTTTCGCAGGTTCGGGCACAACTTGAAAAAGCGAAAAACTTGTTGTAAATGGAATAAAGCCCGCAGCATCTGGCTGCGGGCTTTATTCCTGAAAATTTTTATTATTCTGCTCGAACTACTAGGACATCGCAGGATGCATAGCGGGTAATATGTTCAGACACACTTCCAATAAAGAAACGTTCAACTGCGTTCATTCCAGTTGCTCCGCAAATAATCAGGTCGGCGTTGTATTTTTTTGCAACATCTTTCGCAATCTTGACCTTTGGTGAACCATAATCGATTTCATAGCTTACATCTTTAATTCCGGCATCGGTCGCCTGTTGTTTGTAGCTTTCCATCAGCTCAGTAGCAAACTGATTCGCGCGCTCAGAGATTGCACGGTCATATGCCTCAACCGTGGCAAATGTCCGCAAATCGATGATATGGGTCATGACCAGTTTAGCATCGTTCCTTTTTGCGATTTCAATGGCTTTGTTAAAAGCCCGTGCTGCTTCTTTAGAACCATCAACGGCAACTAAAATATTTTTATAATATAGCGCCATAGTTCTCGCCTCCTTTTCCTTTATTATACAACAGTTTCGTTTACATAGCTGTGACAATCCAACGAAAACTATAAATGTAAGCATTATATACGAGGAGGAAGGAACAATGAATAAAAAGCAGAGACAAGGGCGGGCACCCTATCATTACGATGACCAAGGCGTCATGCAAGTCAGCCAGCAGATCATGGATTCATACAACAGCGGAATAATCCCCGAGGAACAAATGAAAACAGCTTCCAAAAAAGAATAGAAATGAACGAAACCGTGACCTCGCTCGCATAAGGGCATTCCGCATGAAAGATACCCTTATGGAGGCGGAACTGCTCGCATAAGGGCATCATTCCGCATGAAAGATACCCTTATAAAGGTGGAACTGCACGCATAAGGGTATCTTTTTGCATGAGAGATACCCTTATAAAGGTGGAACTGCACGCATAAGGGTATCATTCCGCATGAAAGATACCCTTATGGAGGTGGGAATGCTCGCATAAGGGTATCATTCTGCAAGAGAGATACCCTTATAAAGGTGGAACTGCACGCATAAGGGTATCATTCTGCAAGAGAGATACCCTTATGGAGGCGGAACTGCACGCATAAGGGTATCTTTTTGCAAGAGAGATAGCCTTATGGAGGCGGAACTGCACGCATAAGGGTATCTTTTTGCAAGAGAGATAGCCTTATGGAGGCGGAACTGCACGCATAAGGGTATCATTCCGCAAGAGAGATAGCCTTATGGAGGCGGAACTGCACGCATAAGGGCATCATTCTGCAAGAGAGATACCCTTATTGCAGTTGTTTTAGTAATATAGTAAATTCGAGGAGTTGTGCTTTCCAATTCACTATATAGAATTATTCAAATATACAGAATAATATATTTAAAAAATTTCAAACGAATTGTTTTGCCAAACGCGCTTTTTTCTACTAAAATGAAAGTGTTTTCAATCTCGTTTCTTTTTCCTGTTTTTTATTTTGAAAATTATGAGATGGAGCAGGATGAATGGATGAGCGATTATAATACATAGGAGGTATGCAAGAATGCGTATCGGTGTACCTAAAGAGATAAAGAATAATGAAAACCGAGTGGCCATGACGCCTGCAGGAGTTGTCAACCTTGTGAAATTCGGACATGAGGTGTATATCGAATCAGCTGCCGGCATCGGCTCGAGTTTTACCGATGAAGATTACAAAGCTGCTGGTGCATTCATTGTCGAAAATGCACAAGAAGCATGGGCACAGGATATGGTCATGAAAGTGAAAGAACCTCTGCCAGAAGAGTATGGTTATTTTCGTGAAGGGTTAATTTTATTCACCTATTTGCACTTGGCCCCAGAACCCGAACTGACAACAGCATTGATTGAGAACAAGGTAGTGGGAATCGCCTATGAGACAGTGCAGCTGGCAAATGGTTCACTTCCATTGCTGACGCCTATGAGTGAAGTGGCTGGACGTATGTCTACCCAAATTGGCGCTCAGTTTCTAGAAAAGGTGCATGGCGGAAAAGGGATCCTTCTTGGTGGCGTTCCTGGCGTCCAAAGAGGCAAGGTTACCATCATCGGCGGCGGTGTAGCCGGAACGAATGCAGCAAAGATGGCAGTCGGACTTGGTGCTGAGGTTACGATGATTGACTTGAATCCCGATCGTCTTCGCCATTTAGACGATATATTTGGTTCTGATATTACAACGCTTATGTCCAATCCATTGAATATTGCTGAAGCGATTAAAGCTTCTGACCTTGTAATCGGCGCTGTATTGATTCCTGGTGCAAAGGCTCCTAAGCTGGTAACTGCAGAAATGATCCAATCTATGAACCCAGGATCCGTCGTTGTCGATATCGCGATCGATCAAGGTGGAATTTTTGAAACAACGGACAGAATCACAACTCATGACAACCCTACTTATGAAAAGCATGGTGTCGTACACTACGCTGTTGCCAATATGCCGGGAGCAGTTCCCCGCACAAGCACAATCGCACTGACAAACGTAACAGTGCCTTATGCGGTGCAAATTGCGAACAAAGGGTACAAGCAGGCTTGCCTTGACAACGAAGCCTTGCTGAAAGGGATCAACACGCTGAACGGCTATGTAACCTATCAGGCCGTAGCCGAAGCGCATAACCTGGTATACTCTGAAACAAAAACTTTATTGGAACAAATTTCATAATGAAAAACGAGATCCGGAAATAATCATTCCGGATCTTTTTTCCTATAAAAAGACGGGCAGCGCTTGTCGGAGCTGACCAAGGCGCTTGAATAATATATGTTGACCCTTTTTTTGCAATTGCGGGAAAATCAAGGCATGGAGCCAAATATTCTTAAACGAATCTTTTTTGTTGATAGACACGAAGGCGAAAAACGTCTTGAGGAGTTAGCGGCAAACGGCTTGCCTAAGCGTAGGCTATGTGCTAATGCTGGAAAAATTTATTTTGACAGGTTTGGGGACGTAGAGCGAAAAGTTGTCAAGAAAGCCCTGTTATTTTGACAGGTTTGTGGGTGTAGAGCGAAAAGTTGTCAAGAAAGCCCCGTTATTTTGACAGGTTTGGGGACGTAGAGCGAAAAGTTGTCAAGAAAGCCCCGTTATTTTGACAGGTTTGGGGACGTAGAGCGAAAAGTTGTCAAGAAAACCCTGTTATTTTGACAGGTTTGTGGGTGTAGAGCGAAAAGTTGTCAAGAAAACCCTGTTATTTTGACAGGTTTGAGGGTGTAGAGCGAAAAGTTGTCAAGAAAACCCTGTTATTTTGACAGGTTTGAGGGTGTAGAGCGAAAAGTTGTCAAGAAAGCCCCGTTATTTTGACAGGTTTGGGGGTGTAGAGCGAAAAGTTGTCAAGAAAACCCCGTTATTTTGACAGGTTTGGGGACGTAGAGCGAAAAGTTGTCAAGAAAGCCCCGTTATTTTGACAGGTTTGAGGGTGTAGAGCGAAAAGTTGTCAAGAAACCCCTGTTATTTTGACAGGTTTGGGGACGTAGAGCGAAAAGTTGTCAAGAACCCCCCGTTATTTTGACAAGTTCTATGTTCTTAACAAAAAAACCTATCCTGTGAGGGTTTGGCGCGAAATTACTTATTTGGATGGTGATTGGCTCGGTTGCGATCGTAATAGGTTTGAGCGAAGCAAGGGGAGGCTCACCTGTCGCCCCGCGGCAAGCGAGTGTCTGGAGTGGAAATCGATGATCGGCCAAACCAAAAAGGACCGGGCGGTTTTTGCCCGGTTTTTCTCAAATCTGTTTAAAATCTTTCGGTTTTAGCGTATATTATTTATTGGATACGGGTTCTCTGATAGAATTTCCGTGAAATTTTAACCTGAGGAGTGTCGTGATTGGAAAAAGTACTTGTTTTTGGGCATAAAAATCCTGATACAGATACAATCTGCTCGGCGATTGCGTATGCAAATTTAAAGCAAAAGCTAGGTGTTGATGCAGAAGCTGTACGTCTAGGCCAGGTCAATGGGGAAACTCAATTTGCATTAGATTATTTCCACGCGGAAGCACCGCGTCTTGCTGGCAGGGTTTCTGAAGAAGTGGAGAAGGTCATTCTTGTCGACCATAATGAACGTCAGCAAAGCGCAGAGGATATTGCGAATGTGCAAATAGTAGAAGTCATTGACCATCATCGCGTTGCCAATTTTGAGACAAGCGATCCGCTTTATTTTCGTGTGGAGCCTGTAGGATGCACAGCGACAATCCTGAAAAAGTTATACAAGGAAAACAATATCGAAATTGAAGAGAATATTGCTGGACTGATGCTGTCTGCAATTATTTCCGATTCTTTACTGTTCAAATCTCCAACCTGCACAGATCAGGATGTGGCAGCTGCTCGTGAACTGGCTGAAATAGCAGGGGTGGATGCAGATAAATACGGTCTTGAAATGCTAAAGGCTGGCGCAGATCTTAGCAGCAAAACCATTGAAGAGTTAGTTTCCCTTGATGCGAAGGAATTCCAGATGGGAGATCATAAGGTTGAAATCGCTCAAGTCAATACGGTGGATGTCGATGATGTTCTCTTGCGCAGGGTGGAACTGGAGGATGCATTGATCAAGAAAGTGACTGAAAAGAAACTTGATTTATTCTTGCTGGTCATCACGGACATTTTAACAAATGATTCTGCTGCGATTGCGATTGGGGAAATGGCTTCTGCAGTCGAAGAAGCCTTCGGTGTTACGTTAAAAGACAATACCGCGACACTAAAAGGCATTGTTTCCCGCAAGAAGCAGGTTGTGCCAGTACTGACAAACGTACTGGCAAAATAATAACGCAAAACAAAAAAAACCGTCCTCGCATGGACGGTTTTTTTTGTTTGATTTTTTTGGAAGAAATCATTGCAAGCAATTTCCGCTTGCAGCCTTACCGATCGGCCCTTTCCATATCCTTTGAGGTGAAATAGCCTGGAAGGATTTCATCAATTGTTGTTTCCTTTACATCACCATTCAGGTTTGATAGGTAAATTTTCGTATCCTTAGTCGCAAATTCGGCAATAACCTGGCGGCAGGCACCGCAAGGCGAAACCGGACCTTGCGTATCTGCAACTACTGCAATTGTCTTGATTTCGGTGTCTCCTTCAGAAACGGCTTTGAAAATGGCAGTTCTTTCGGCACAATTTGTCAGTCCGAAAGAGGCATTTTCAATATTGCAGCCGAGATACACTTTCTCATTGCTTGTAATAATCGCAGCCCCAACCTGAAACTTAGAATATGGAACGTATGCCTTGCTTCTTGCATCGATAGCTTGGTTAATAAGCGTTTTTTTATCCATCACTCAGCCCCATTCCCAATTGTTTGTTGCTTAGTATGAAGAGTCTGATGATAAGCCGTTAACAATTGCAATTCCAGAGCTTGCGCCAATTCTTGTTGCGCCAGCTTCGATCATTTTTTGTGCATCTTCAAGGCTTCTCACGCCACCAGATGCCTTCACGCCGATCTCTGGGCCGACTATTTTTCTCATCAAACGGATGTCCTCCACAGTTGCTCCGCCGGTTGAGAAGCCTGTAGAGGTCTTGACGAAATCCGCCCCAGCACGAACAGAGAGCTTGCAAGCCATTTCTTTTTCCTCGTCAGTCAGCAGACATGTTTCGATAATTACCTTAGTCAATGCTTTGCCCTTCGCTGCGGCTACAACTGCTTTGATATCTTGTTCAACAAAGTCAAACTGCTTATCCTTCAAAGCACCAATATTGATGACCATATCTACTTCCGTTGCCCCATTTTCAATCGCATTTTTCGTTTCAAATGCTTTTGTTTCAGAAGTCGTCGCTCCAAGCGGGAAGCCAATGACGGTGCAAACTTTTACTCCATCCGCCTCCTTCAGGATTTCAGCAGCCGTCTTTACCCATGTAGGATTAACACATACAGAAGCAAATTGATATTCCTTTGCCTCCTCTGCCAATTTTACAATCTCTGTTTCCGTTGCATTTGCTTTAAGCAATGTGTGATCGATCATCCTCGCTAAATCATTCGTCATGCTCAACATACCCTTTCCTGTAAAAATATCGACGCTTTTTTTCTATCAAAGTTATTGTGTGATACTTACTTGAATAATATATCAGGCGCGGGAACATATGTAAATTTCGTAATAAACATATGTAGAAACAACAAACTGCCTGCCTCGTTTATGATACAAATACCAAATCCTTAGGGTATTTCGTTAAAATTTCGATTCCATCTTCGGTGATGACTACATCATCCTCTATTCTTACGCCCGCTACACCTGGTACATAAATTCCTGGTTCAGCAGTGAATACCATCCCTGCTTCCATTAGTAAAGGATTCGAGCCTGTCAAGGATGGATACTCGTGGACGCTGACTCCGAGTCCGTGGCCGAGGCGGTGCGGGAAGTAGTTGCCGTATCCAGCTTCTTCGATTACTTTCCGTGCAGCAATGTCAACCTCTGAGCAGGATACCCCGGTACGAGCAGTTTCTAAAGCTTTCAATTGGGCTTTCAACACAGTGTGATAGATGTCTTCCTGTTGTTTTTTGATTTCGCCGTAGGCAACGGTCCTGGTAATGTCAGAGCAGTAGCCATCAACCACGACGCCAAGGTCGAACAAGACGAGGTCACCCTTTTGGATTTTCGTCAGCCCTGGTGTGCCATGTGGTGCTGCGGCATTTTTACCAGTAAGGACCATTGTTGAAAAGGACATTTCTGTAACGCCTTTTTTCTTTAATTCATACTCAATGGAAGCGAGAACTTCCAGCTCGGTTTTGCCTTCCTTGATTTCACTGACTCCTGTCTCAATTGCAAAATCAGCCAGCTCACATGCTTTTCGAATCAATTGCAATTCTGTTTCTGTTTTCACCATTCGCATCCGGCGCAGTTTTTCCTCTGCTGAAACGAATGCAACATTGCCTAAAAGTCCGGCAAGCTTTTCATAACGCTCGACATTCAGCTGTTCCTTCTCGATTGCCATTTTCTTCAATGCATGGACACGCTTTTTCATTGCATGGATGGAAAGTTCCATTGAATCATCCGTATCACTGTAACCGATCATTTCTAGCTCCCATCCGGCGTTTTTGGCGTTTTCCCTATCCATTGCCGGGCAAATCATGAAAGGTTCAGCATCCTGGAACACAACAACAGCCAGCAGCCTTTCGTGTGGATCGCTTAAAAAACCGCTCAAATAAAATACATTGTCGGGAGATGTGATAAAAGTGACATCAACATCATTGTCCTTCATCCAATCGGCTAACGCGGTCAATCTTTCTGTCATAGCTATTCCTCCTCCATAGGTACACACTTTGAGAGTAGCAATTACTAGAGAAAAAGTAAAACTTTTAACGGATGGGGTTGTCGAAGCAGGACATTTCCAAAAGGTGTTGAAATTAGGTAATATTAGGGGGGAAAAAGCCTAGACTGGAAGGAGCAGGATTATGAAAGTTTCTTATCACGGCCACTCTGTTGTAAAAATGGAAACGAATGGTACAACCATCTTGATTGATCCATTCATCACAGGAAATCATTTGACTGATCTGAAGCTGGAGGATGTGAAACCAGATGTGATCATCCTCACCCATGCACATGGAGACCATCTAGGAGATACGGTTGAACTGGCGAAAAAACATGACTCGCTTGTAATTGCTAATTTCGAAGTAGCTACCTATTTAAGCTGGAAGGACTTAAGAACCCATGGCATGTCGATTGGCGGAGCTTATGAATTTGAGTTTGGTAAGGTCAAAATGACCCAGGCCTTTCATGGAACCGGAATAATCACTGAAAACAATGAAATCATCTATGGTGGCATGCCTGCGGGAATCCTGTTCATGGCAGAAGGAAAAACCGTGTACCACGCAGGTGACACTGGTCTATTTTCGGATATGAAGTTAATTGGAAAGAGGCATCCAATTGACCTTGCATTCTTACCGATCGGCGACAATTTTACAATGGGACCGGAGGATGCCGCACTGGCAGCAGAATTCCTCGGTGCAAAGCAAGTGGTACCGATCCACTTCAATACATTCCCGCCAATCAAGCAGGATCCGCATGCATTTGTGAGATTGTTGAAAAACAATCAAGGCAGAGTCCTCGAGATAGGAGAAGTAATCGATTTATAATCAGAAAGGCTGCACAAAATTTGTGCAGCCTTTCTGATTCTTGCTGCTTTTTTTGAACCCGTAAGCATAAATATGTAGTAAGACAACCTATTAGGAGGGGAAGTATGAAGAATAACCGTTATTTATTGTATTTGCTGTTATGCGGTGTGATGCTTTACATCGCATTGCCTGAGCTCAATCTACAGGCGGGAGGAACGGAAGCTCTATTTGCAGGCTCATGGCTGTTTCTTGCGCTGCTAGTTTTTGCCGGAAATCTGTCCGCTTTTTTATACGCTTCGCAAAGGAAGATCCGAACAGGAAACCAGAAAATGGAAAGCGTTCAGAAAAGAAAATCACGTTCCTACACTGGCTGAGTTCGTTCACAAAAATTTCTTTTTTACCCGGATCGTTCCTCAAAATTAACTCTTGGACCCTAAGACAATTGAATCAAGCCCTTTAAAACCTTATAATGAAGAATGGATAGAACTGCATGGAACGGAAAAATATCATAAAGGGTGAAGGTCTTGGCAACTAAGCATGAACAAATACTTCAATATATAGACGAATTGCCAATAGGGGAAAAAATTTCGGTACGCCAAATCGCCAAGGCGCTTAACGTAAGCGAAGGAACAGCATACAGAGCCATAAAGGAAGCGGAAAACAAAGGATATGTCAGCACGATTGAACGTGTCGGCACCATCAGGATTGAACGGAAAAAGAAAGAGAACATCGAGAAGCTCACCTTTGCAGAAGTGGTGAATATCGTCGATGGGCAGGTCCTCGGGGGCCGCGCTGGTCTTCATAAAACATTGAATAAATTTGTCATTGGCGCCATGAAACTGGAGGCGATGATGCGCTATACAGGTGCGGGAAATTTACTGATCGTCGGAAACCGCGATAATGCGCACGAGCTTGCGCTAAAAGCCGGAGCAGCTGTCTTGGTAACAGGCGGTTTTGACGCTTTGGACCATGTCAAAAAGCTGGCAGATGAATTACAGCTGCCAATTATCTCAAGCAGTTATGATTCCTTCACAGTCGCAACCATGATCAATCGTGCTATTTATGATCAACTGATCAAAAAAGAAATCATTCTTGTTGAGGATATTCTTACCCCGGTAGGAGAAACAGTTTTTCTCAAAGCGAATGATACTGTTTCAGATTGGTATCGTCATAAGGACGAAACGCTGCACAGCCGTTTTCCTGTCGTTGATCACAATATGAAAGTGATCGGGATGATTACCTCGAAGGATGTCATGGGGCATGAACAGGATACCTTGATTGAGAAAATAATGACGAAAAATCCGATGACCGTCAGCGGATTGACAAGTGTTGCTTCATCTGCCCATATGATGGTATGGGAAGGGATTGAGGTATTGCCGGTTGTTGATGACGGGAACAAGCTTCAAGGCATCGTCAGCAGACAAGACGTGTTGAAGGCGCTTCAGATGGTACAGCGCCAGCCGCAGGTAGGAGAGACGCTGGATGATACGGTGACAAGCCAAATGGTCCTGACAAAAGGAAAAACAAAGGATGCAGACAGTTTTCGCTGCCAGGTGACTCCGCAGATGACGAACCACATCGGGACGATTTCCTATGGTGTTTTTACAACCATCGTAACAGAAGCGGCCAACCGTGTGCTGCGAGGGTATAAAAAAGGAGATCTGGTCGTCGAAAACATGACGATCTATTTTATCAAGCCTGTACAAATTGACAGTGTCATCGAAATCTACCCGAAGGTGCTCGAGGTAGGGAGAAAGTTTGGGAAGGTCGACATTGAAGTCTTCAATGAAGATGTGTTAGTTGGGAAGGCGATGATGATGTGCCAGCTGATTGACAGGCATTAATAGAATGAAAAAACCGGTCCAAGGCAGGATCCGGTTTTTTTAACGGTAATTTTCCTTAGCTTCCTGAATGGCATGTGGAAGGTAGAATTTATAGGCTTTGATTCCGCCCCATACACTCAATATTCCGATGACAATGAAGATCGAACCAACAATGTAGGTGACAGTCGTCGGGAACAGGAATAACTGATTCATCCCGAATAACGCAATGAAAAGTCCAAGGGCAATGCTGGATTTTGCAGAAAGCCAGCTTCGTTCAGCAGGTCTTTTACTGCGGACATATTTAATCTTGTAAAAGATATAAAAGACGAAAGAAAGAACGATTAATAATACGAGCAAAGGCATTGCAATTCCTCCAAATTCAATAATCCATTTTATTTTACAGCTTATCAAAGAAGATTGCCAATCATAAGGAGAAAATCTGCCAATAGATGTTCATACTTTTCTTTTCCAAAAAATATGTTCATAATTGAGATAGGAAAAAAGGTGAAGGAGCATTTTGATGAAAGAGAAAATATTTGAGGCAATTGAAAATTATCAGACCATCATTATCCACCGCCACGTCCGGCCAGACCCTGATGCATATGGTTCACAGGGAGGACTTGCGGAAATTTTGAAGACCTCCTATCCAGAAAAGAATATTTACACCGTTGGCGCAGAGGAACCTTCCCTTCATTACCTGAGGAGGCTAGACTCCGTGCAGGATGAAATTTTTAAAGGGGCTCTTGTCATTGTTTGTGACACCGCAAATGCCGAGCGGATTTGTGATGAGCGTTATCGCCTAGGGGAACAGCTTGTGAAAATGGACCACCATCCGAATGAAGATCCATATGGGGATCTTCAGTGGGTGGATACTTCTGCAAGTTCTACGAGTGAAATGATTTATGAATTTTTTCTAACTTTCAAGAATCGGGGACTTAGGATGTCTGATGAAGCGGCCAGATTGCTATATGCCGGAATTGTCGGCGACACAGGCAGATTCCTTTATCCAAGCACGACCAATAAAACATTTGCCTATGCCGGAGAATTGATCCATTACAATTTTTCACGTACAGAGCTATATGACAGAATGTATGAGCTTCCACCGAATGTGGTGAAGCTCAACGGATACATCCTTCAAAACTTTGAGCTGCTCGAAAACGGTGCAGCGAAGGTTGAAATGAAACAGGAATTGCTGAACAAATATGCTGTAAAGCCTTCAGAAGCATCGTTGCTTGTTAGTGAACTCGGCAATGTAGCGGGAATAAAAGCATGGGTGTTCTTTATCGAAGAAGAGGACCAAATTCGTGTGCGCCTCCGCTCTAAAGGCCCTGTCATCAATACGATTGCCAGAAAATATCATGGCGGCGGTCATCCGCTCGCCGCTGGAGCATCGATCTACTCATGGGATGAAGTCGACCGTGTCCTGGAAGACCTTATCGAAGCCTGCAGAGAATGATAAAAAGGTGCGTCTCTTCGAAACGCACCTTTCTTACTGAAAAAAAATAACCAAAACCAGTTCATTCCAGAGTAATTTCTACCAAAATGCTTACTGAAGTATAAATGACCATGGACTTGATTTTCAGTTTGTAGTGTTTATCGCCGATTCCAATTGATTTGTTTTCAATCACTCTTGTAATTAGTTCCCGGCTTTGAAAAACAGAATCGAGGTCTTTTGCAAGAAGCATATTTAATTGGCCTTGCATTTCCTCTTCCATTTCGTAGATGCTTAGGGTATCTAACTGTTTATACTTTTTCGCATTGACAATTTTCACTTTAATCTCCTGCACGGTTAACTTTTCCTGGTTTTTTTTGTTTAACTCTTCATAATCCTCCATCCAAATTTCAATGTCACTTTTCAAATCAGCGATTTCCTTTTTTTGCTTCTCGATCGTTTTCGCGTGGATTTCCATCCATTCACCATTTAAATATAAAAATAAGATCCAGCTGACGAGTGCACCAATTGCTGCACCGGAAAAAAATCGCTGCCATTCTGGTCTTCGATAATATGGAGGGATCCTCATGTTAGATATGCTCCTGTGTCAGCCAGTCAATAAGAAGAGCCCCAGTCTGAGCGCCGCCTATGGCAGTGAGGATCAATAGAAACTGTTTGAAAATATCCTTTGTTTCCCCGTGAAAAAGTCCTTTTTCAAAGCTGTAGACTGTATCAAACGTGCCACCAATTGCCGCGATGATGGCCCAAATTCGGATCGAGCTGGAGAAGCGGGCGATTTCCGTCATTAACGGCTGTCCTGTTAAAAAAGAGGCCAATCCTCCGATTAAAGAGCCGCCAAGCAAAACACCTAGCGCAATGAAATATGCTTCAAACAACCCCGGAATAAATGGCTGGTTCATTGTTTTCACCCTCGTATTAAATCGATTTTTTGCTTGTACTTCACTATATGGACAATCCGTCGTCAATATGTGTAAAGTTACGTAAAACAAAGGAGAACATATTTTCTTTTTTTCCTGAAAAGATTATAATGAATGAGATAAATCTTATCTTTAAAGGGTGTGAGAGAAATGCCGTTTATTCACCTCCATGTCTATAGTGCATTCACCCTGCTCACCAGTACCGCCACTGTCGAGCAGCTTGTCCGCGATGCAAAGGCAAAAGGCTTTTCCGCACTCGCACTGACCGATCATAATGTGATGTATGGATCGGTTGCGTTTTATAAAGAATGCCTGAAGCATTCGATTAAGCCATTGTTGGGCTTAACAGTTGATGTCGTCAGTTCCTCTTTGGAAAATGAATCCTTCCCGCTTGTTCTCCTTGCGAAAAACAATCTTGGCTTCCAGAATCTGATTAAAATTTCAAGTGCTGTTCAGACAAAATCCCCCGCGGGAATTCCGATAAAGTGGCTGAAGCATTATGCCGCCGGACTATTTGCGATGACACCAGGTAAAATCGGTGAAATCGAATATTATTTGGCAAATGGAGAAAGAGAAAAAGCAGCAATTACTGTGGATTCTTATAAACAAATTTTTGGGAAGGAAAACTTTTATCTGGCGATACAGGACCATGGCCTCCCAGGTCAGAGAGAGCTGATAAAACAGCTGAACGATCTAGGGTCAGATACCAATACGCCATTGGCAGCTTCCAATCAGGTGCATTATTTGGAAAAAGAGGATTATTTTGCCCACGAGTGCCTGCTTGCGATCAAGAATGGGGACAAACTCCAAGATGATGGTCGAGAAAAGCTTGGCAGCAGCGAATTTTACTTGAAAACAGCAAAAGAAATGACTGAGCTGTTATCAGAGTATCCAGAAGCCTTGGAAAACACCTTAAAAATGGCTGAAGAGTGCAATGTGATGCTTGACTTTGGTACGAGACATTTGCCGAAATTTCCGGTCACTACGGGAAAAAGTGCTGATGAAATGTTGGAGGAGCTTTGTTTTCATGGACTGGAAAAACGGTACGGAAAACCATCGCGGCAGCATGTAGAAAGACTTGAATATGAACTATCGATCATTAAAAAAATGAACTTCAGCGATTACTTCCTGATTGTCTGGGATTTTATTAAATATTCAAGGGAAAAGGGGATTTTGATCGGCCCTGGACGTGGTTCGGCAGCCGGGTCGATTGTATCCTATGTGCTGTTCATTACCGATGCGGATCCGATTGAACATAATCTCCTCTTTGAAAGATTTCTAAATCCGGAGAGGATATCAATGCCCGACATCGATATCGACTTTCCTGATAATCGCCGGGATGAGGTAATAGAATATGTTGCGGCAAAATACGGGGAACTTCATGTCGCACAGATTGCTACTTTTGGTACGCTTGCTGCCAAGGCAGCGGTCAGGGATGTAGGGCGCGTTTTCGGTTTGAATACAAAGGAACTCGACCGGCTCTCCAGGCTAGTTCCATCCCGATTGGGAATTACTTTGAAGGATGCAATCAGTGAATCAGACGGGCTCAAGGAATTTATAAAAGAAACTTCTAAAAATAAACGAATTCTTGAAACGGCAATGAAACTAGAGGGCTTGCCGCGCCATACGTCCACACATGCTGCAGGAGTTGTCATAAGCGAACAACCGCTTACCAATATTGTACCGATCCAAACAGGTCAGTCGAAAGTGTTCCTGACTCAATATTCAATGGACCATCTGGAAGAATTGGGATTATTGAAAATGGATTTCCTTGGTTTGCGGAATCTGACATTAATTGATTCGATCCTTCGCTCGATCCGGCTGAAAACAGGCCAAAAGCTTCGAGTCCAGGATATTCCGGGTGAAGATACCGAAACGTTTCAATTGCTTGGCAGGGGACAGACGACAGGAATTTTCCAGCTTGAATCTGAAGGAATGCGAAAAGTGCTGACAAGGCTTGCGCCAACCCGCTTTGAAGACATTGTCGCCGTCAATGCACTTTATCGTCCTGGTCCAATGGAGAATATTCCACTGTTCATTGATCGCAAGCACGGAAGACAGCCGATCGACTATTATCATCAGGACCTTGAATCCATTTTGCGCAATACATATGGTGTCATCGTATACCAGGAGCAAATTATTCAAATTGCCTCCAAGATGGCTGGTTTCTCTCTCGGAGAAGCGGATTTGCTGCGAAGGGCGGTATCCAAGAAAAAGAAGGAGGTCCTTGCAAGCGAACGGGAACATTTTGTGACTGGCGCGTTAAGGAAGGGGTACGATCACCAGACTGCGGAGCTTGTCTATGAACTGATCATCCGTTTCGCAAATTATGGCTTCAACCGCAGTCATGCCGTAGCGTACAGCATGATTACCTATCAGCTGGCCTACCTCAAAACCCATTATCCGCTTTACTTTATGGCGGCTCTTTTAACATCTGCTATTGGCAACGATGCAAAAATCGCCCAGTATGCAAGGGAACTGCAGCAAATGGAAATTAAGCTCAAGCCGCCTTCTATCAATAAAAGTGCATTTGGCTTTGAGCCGGAAGGAGATAGTGTTCGATACAGCCTGGCAGGAATCAAAGGGCTGGGAATCGCGTCGCTCAAGGAAATATTCCTGGCGAGAAGAAACGGGCAGTTCAAGGATATCTTTGACTTCTGCATTCGTGTGCCGCATAAGGCTGCAACAAGAAAAGTGCTGGAAGTCCTAATCTACTCTGGAGCTTTCGATGAATTTGGCAAGGATCGCGCCGTCCTTTTAGCAACCATTGATGTGGCGATTGAACACGCACAGCTAGTAGCACCCGATGACTCCGGCCAGATCGATATGTTTACAGAAGCAGAATTCTCCTTGAAGCCAAAGTATATCGAGGTGGACCCAATGCGAATAGAAGACAGGCTCAGGCTTGAAAAAGAGGTGCTCGGTGTATATCTCTCCAGGCATCCTGTTTCCATCCATGAGAAAGAATTCGAGGAAGCCGGGGTGAAAAAGATTGCATCGAAGGCCCCCGGAAACAAAATAAGGCTCGGGGTCTATCTAACAGAACAAAAGAAAATCCGTACAAAAAAAGGAGAATTAATGGCCTTCCTGACTCTTAGTGACGCAAGCGGTGAAACAGAAGCGGTTGTATTCCCGGCAGTTTACAAGCAATTTGGACATGTTCTGAAACAAGGAGGAATATTGCTGCTGGAAGGAAAGTTTGAGGAACGGGATGGGAGGAGTCAATTTATCGTGCATCAAGTGCTTGATCTTGAAGCAGCAGCAGCACCACCAAACGGGCAGGAAAAGACGGTTTTGTACTTGCGGATCGCAAAAGGAGCGGGCAGCAACGACCGAATAGATGAACTGAAAGCTTTATTGAAAATACATCACGGGACAGTGCCGGTTATTGTGTATAACGAAGAGACCGGGAAATCCGTGCTGTTACCAAATGAATTCAATGTGAGCACAGAGCTGAGAAGTGTGAACGAATTTAAGAAAGTCTTGGGGAATCAGAACGTTATTCTGAAAAATTAGTTCTTTATCAAGCAGAGCAGATGTGTTATATTTGGAAAAGGATGCGTGGTCAGACCACTAAAATAGGAAGTGTTCGTAAATAATCAGGCTGTTCGCCTATATTGTTGCTGTTGATCTCTCGTATTTTTCACCGTAGAGAATCAAGCTGTAGTACGGGATAGGATGAATGCAATGATCGTGTCGCAGAGAGCCCAAAAATGAGGAGTGGACCTGAGTTGACTTTACGTGAAGAAGCTTTGCACATGCACCGTGTGAATAAAGGGAAATTAGAGTCGAAATCGAAAGTTCCTGTCATGAATGCTAGAGATTTAAGCCTTGCCTATTCTCCGGGAGTTGCAGAGCCTTGCAAGGAGATATATGATAAGCCGGAAACAGTTTATGATTATACTATGAAGGGCAATATGGTGGCAATTGTATCCGATGGGACTGCTGTCTTAGGGCTTGGCAATATTGGTCCGGAAGCCGCACTTCCTGTAATGGAAGGAAAGGCAGTCTTGTTCAAAAGCTTTGCTGGTGTCGATGCATTTCCCATTTGTTTAAATACAACGGATGTAGATAAAATTGTAGAAACCGTGAAGCTCCTTGAACCGACATTTGGCGGCGTGAACCTGGAGGATATAGCTGCACCAAACTGTTTTGCAATTGAAGAACGTTTGAAAAAAGAGACGAATATCCCTGTATTCCATGATGACCAGCATGGAACTGCAATAGTCACCGCGGCAGGGCTCGTCAATGCGCTGAAAATTGTCGGGAAAAAAATGAATGAAATCAAGGTGGTTGCGAACGGAGCGGGAGCGGCTGGCATTGCCATCATCAAGCTACTATACTCATACGGAGTCCGTGACATCATCATGTGTGATACAAAAGGCGCGATTTACGAAGGACGCTCGAACGGCATGAATTCCATCAAGGAAGAAGTGGCGAAATTCACTAACCGCGACAATGTAAAAGGCTCGCTGGCTGATGCAATCAAAGGGGCAGATGTGTTCATTGGCGTTTCAGTAGCTGGAGCACTGACGGCAGAAATGGTTCAGACGATGAATCCTGATTCCATCATTTTTGCGATGGCCAATCCAGTGCCGGAAATCATGCCGGACGAAGCGAAGGATGCCGGTGCAGCGGTCATAGGTACTGGCCGCTCTGATTTCCCGAACCAGGTGAATAATGTTCTTGCCTTCCCTGGAATCTTCCGCGGAGCATTGGACGCAAGGGCAACCCATATCAATGAAAAAATGAAAGTGGCAGCTGTACAGGCAATTGCAGGCCTAATTGAGGAATCAGAGCTATCCAGCGATTATGTGATCCCTGGTCCATTCGATCCGCGGGTAGCGCCGGCTGTTGCTGCAGCTGTTGCAAAAGCGGCGATGGAAACCGGAGTTGCTCGAATCAAGGTCGATCCTCAGGAGGTCAAGGAGCGTACTGAACGCCTTGCATTGATCGGAAAAGGTGAGTGATGGAGTGGAACAGCCTGAAAAAAACACGAAAGTATATGTGGAAATAGTCAGGCAGCTCAGGGATATGATTAATAAAGGCGGCATGAAGCCCGGGGATAAAATCCCCTCCGAACGTGAACTTTCAGAGCGCCTAAATGCTGGGCGCTCTTCTGTTCGCGAAGCGTTGCGGGCTTTAGAGCTTCTAGGGCTGATTGAGACGAGAAGGGGAGAAGGAACCTTCATCAGGGATTTCCGCGGCAACCAGCTAGTCCAATTATTAAGCACCTTTATCCTGCAAGATAAAAAAGCCAAAGATGATGTGGTCGAAACAAAAAGCATGATCGAAGCAGATTGTTTGCTTTTGGCAGCTGAAAAGATTCAGGACGAAGACATCAAAAGATTAAAAATCTTGATAGATGACGATCATTTTGAAGACGAGGAATTTTTTAGGAAAATGGCTAAACTTGCTGATAATCACCTTTTTTATCGAATTTGGTGTATATTAAACGATTATTACAAGGCACTTGAGATGAAAACAAGCAAAGCTGAAAAGGCGCAATACCATTTGCTGGTAGATGCCCTTGTTACAAAAAACGGAGAACTGATTTTGAATAGGCATCGTATCTTACGGAATATGTCGATGAAATGACGACAGAAAGCAACATCTTTTGAAGGCAGGCTGTTTTATACTTGTGGATATGCCTAGGATGCCAGTTTCTCATTCTTTTTGGCTGTGGTGGCCTGACCACCGTTGGGCAGTACATTCAGAATAGAAAGAATAAGCAGAAGCAGTTCCTAACAAATGGAGAATAGTACAAATCAACCAGTATGATTCGGAGGGGGTTACATATTGCTTAAGGAACTTTTTACGAAAACGAAAACAAAACCGAAAAAGTACGCAACCATTCCTTCTAAAGCGGCGAAGCAGGATGTTCCTGAAGGAATCATGACCAAATGCCCGAACTGCAAAAAAATCTTGTATACAAAAGAACTAAACAAGAACTACAAAGTATGCACACAATGCGAGTATCATTTCCAGATGAATTCAGCTGAACGAATTAATAGTTTCTTGGATTTCGAAAGCTTTCGGGAACTGGACCGGGAGATGGTTTCAGGCAATCCGCTCGACTTCCCCGGGTACGAAGAAAAACTCGAACAAGACCGCAAAAAAACAGGATTGAATGAGGCAGTAGTTACTGGCATAGGCACCGTAAAAGGATATGAAGCTGCGATCGCGATCATGGATGCCCATTTTAGAATGGGGAGCATGGGATCAGTGGTAGGCGAAAAGATTACAAGAGCGATTGAGAAGGCTGATGAATTGTCCATCCCATTCATTATCTTTACCGCGTCAGGTGGAGCAAGGATGCAGGAGGGTGTATTGAGTCTGATGCAAATGGCGAAAACAAGCGTTGCGCTAAAAAGATTCAGCGATCACGGCGGATTGATCATCTCTGTTATGACGCATCCTACCACAGGAGGAGTTTCTGCAAGCTTTGCCAGTCTTGGAGATTACAATTTCGCCGAACCTGGAGCGCTGATTGGCTTTGCTGGCCGAAGGATTATTGAACAGACAATTCGAGAAGAACTGCCGGAAGACTTTCAGACAGCAGAATTTTTGCTAAAGCAAGGGCAGCTCGATGCTGTGATTTCGAGAGTTGATATGAAGGAAAAGATTGCAGCAATACTTGACATTCATCAGCCAGGAGGGACGTTCGAATGGCAGGAGAACTAGAATTTGAGAAACCGGTAGTGGAATTAAGAAAGAAAATCAGTGAGCTTAAGGAATACATGAAAAATACCGACGTGGATCTAACATCTGAAATCGATAAGCTTGAGGCCAGACTGCAAAAGCTTGAAACAGAAATATATGGGAACATGAAACCGTGGGAACGGGTACAGATAGCTCGTCATCCTAATCGCCCAACAACACTTGAATACATCTCGTTGCTGTTCACAGACTTTTTCGAATGTCATGGGGACAGAACTTTTGGAGATGACGAAGCAATTGTTGGTGGGATCGCCAAGTTCCACGGCTATCCAATAACGGTTATTGGCCATCAGCGCGGCAAAGATACGAAGGAGAATATACGCCGGAACTTTGGCATGCCCCATCCGGAGGGTTATCGGAAAGCACTGCGTTTGATGAAGCAGGCTGAAAAATTCCGGCGGCCGATCATTTCGTTCATTGATACAAAAGGCGCTTACCCTGGAAAAGCGGCAGAAGAAAGAGGACAGAGCGAAGCAATTGCCCGCAATCTGTTCGAAATGGCTGGCCTGAGGGTTCCGGTCATCTGTGTCGTCATTGGCGAAGGCGGAAGTGGTGGAGCACTGGCGCTCGGAGTTGGAAATTATATTCACATGCTGGAGAACTCGACCTATTCAGTCATCTCTCCTGAAGGCGCAGCAGCGCTCCTTTGGAAGGATTCCTCGTTGGCGAAGAAAGCAGCTGAAACGATGAAAATCACCGCTCCCGACCTTAAAGGACTGGGAATTATAGATGAAATCATTCCAGAAGTAAAGGGTGGAGCGCATAAAGATTTGCAGCAGCAAGCAAAGTATATCGATAAAATTTTAATAGACTCCATGTCAAAGCTGCAAGTGCTAGATGAAGAGACATTGTTGAACCAGCGATATGAGAAATATAAACGAATTGGCGAGTTTTCGTTTCCAACCGAACGGATCGGGGTAAAATAAAACGTGCGAAAGTGCACGTTTTATTTTTTAAAGTAACCTCATAAAAAAAGCGCTTGCAATTACATGATAATTCCAACTTATTGTCAATATGGAGGATTCTATTGAGATAGCGCCCCCATACATGTTATTTTAGAAATATTCCCGGGTATTCTGGTTTATAATAAGAGATGCTAACAGGATAACCAGTAATTAGTTTGAGTGATGTTTTTCCAGTTTCGTTGCTGTTTCTTCATGTTATTCAGGAAGGAACGATTGGAAAAGCAGCAAAGTACATAGATAATACCGAATGAGGTGAATGAAAATGAAAAGAATTGGAGTTTTAACGAGTGGCGGGGATGCACCTGGAATGAATGCTGCGATTCGTGCTGTAGTAAGAAAAGGGATTTTTCATGATATCGAGGTTTATGGTGTAATTGGTGGGTATGCTGGATTGATGAAGGGAAAGATCGAAAAACTGGAGCTTGGTTCAGTTGGTGACATTATCCATCGTGGCGGAACATTCCTTTATTCAGCACGCAGTGAAGAATTCAAAACGAAAGAAGGTCAGCAAAAAGGAATCGAACAACTGAAAAAATTCGGCATTGACGGTCTGGTCGTCATTGGCGGTGACGGATCCTACCGGGGAGCAAAGGCTTTGACCGAACAAGGTTTCCCTTGTGTTGGCGTTCCAGGTACCATTGATAATGATATTCCTGGCACAGAGTTTACCATTGGCTTTGATACTGCACTCAACACAGTAATTGATGCGATCGACAAAATCCGCGATACTGCATCATCACATGAAAGAACGTTTGTCGTGGAAGTAATGGGACGCAATGCAGGAGATATTGCCTTGTGGGCAGGTTTAGCAGGCGGAGCTGAAACGATCCTAATACCAGAAGACCATTATGATATGACTGATATTGCTAACCGGCTTAAAAAAGGACATGAACGAGGCAAGAAACACAGCATTATTGTTGTGGCTGAAGGCGTCGTAAGCGGCTATGAATTTGCGAAGCAATTAAAGGAAGAGACAGATTTCGATACAAGGGTTACGGTTCTCGGACATGTCCAGCGTGGAGGGTCCCCAACTGCATTTGATCGGGTACTCGCGAGCCGTCTTGGCGCACGTGCAGTGGAGCTGCTTATAGAAGGAAAAGGCGGACGAGCTGTTGGGATGGAAAAGAATCAGCTAGTGGATTATGACATTATTGAAGCACTAGGAAAAGAACACACGCTTGACATGAACTTATATAAATTATCACAAGAGCTTTCTATTTAATTGCTTTTCAGTAAACCAGGAGGTGGCAATCTATGCGTAAAACGAAAATTGTTTGTACGATTGGTCCCGCAAGTGAAAGTGTAGAAAAATTAACTCAATTGATTGAAGCTGGAATGAATGTATCTCGCTTGAATTTCTCGCATGGAAATCACGAAGAACATGCTGCGCGTATCAAAAATATCAGAGTGGCTGCAGAAAAAACAGGGAAAAAGATAGGCATCCTTCTCGATACGAAAGGCCCTGAAATCCGCACTAACGATATGGAAAATGGTGCGGTTGAATTAAAAACAGGTCAGGAATGCATCATTTCCATGAACGAAGTTTTAGGAACATCGGAGAAATTCTCTGTAACATATGACCAGCTAATTGACGATGTCCATCCAGGGGCAAAAATTCTCCTAGATGACGGCTTGATTGGGCTGGAAGTAACCAGCATCGACAAGGAAGAAAATCAAATTAAAACAAAAGTTCTAAATGCTGGGATTCTTAAAAACAAAAAGGGTGTGAATGTGCCTGGTGTTTCGGTAAACCTTCCGGGAATTACCGAGAAGGATAGGAAAGATATTCTATTCGGTATTGAGCAGGGGGTAGACTTCATTGCAGCATCATTTGTCCGTCGCGCAACGGATGTATTGGAAATCCGCCAGTTTTTGGAAGAAAACAATGGATCGTACATCCAAATCATCCCTAAGATTGAGAATCAAGAAGGCGTTGATAACATCAACGAAATTCTAGAAGTTTCTGATGGCCTCATGGTGGCGCGTGGAGATCTTGGAGTGGAGATTCCTGCAGAAGAGGTACCACTTGTTCAAAAAGATTTGATCAAAAAATGCAATACACAAGGAAAGCCGGTTATTACTGCTACACAGATGCTAGATTCTATGCAGCGCAACCCGCGCCCGACCCGTGCGGAGGCCAGCGACGTGGCGAATGCAATTTTCGATGGAAGTGACGCCATCATGCTCTCAGGCGAAACAGCAGCTGGACAATACCCTGTAGAAGCTGTACAAACCATGCATAATATTGCTTCACGTGCAGAAAGTGCATTAAATCATAAGGAATTGCTGTCATTGCGCAGCAAAGAGACAGAACACAATATTACCGATGCGATCGGACAATCGGTTGCGCATACAGCACTTAACCTAGAAGTGAATGCGATCATTACTCCAACCGAAAGTGGTCACACTGCACGGATGATTTCAAAGTATCGCCCAAAGGCACCGATCATCGCGGTTACATCTAACGATCATGTTGTCCGTCGCCTTGCGCTTGTATGGGGAGTATATCCTCAGCTAGGGCAAAAGGCAGAAACGACGGATGAAATGCTTGCGAGTGCCGTTGAAGAAAGTGTCAATTGCGGACATGTTTCCCATGGAGACCTCGTAGTCATTACTGCAGGTGTTCCAGTAGGAGAAGCTGGGACAACCAATTTGATGAAAATCCATGTAGTCGGCGGTATCTTGGCAAAAGCACAAGGGATTGGCCGCAAGTCTGCATACGGACGAGTAGTCTTAGCAAAAGATGCACAAGAAGCCATCAGCAAGGTAAAACAAGGCAGTATTCTTGTTACAATTGGTTCTGACCGCGACATGGTGCCTGCGCTTGAAAAGTGCAGTGCATTAATCACGCAAGAGGGCGGTTTGACAAGCCACGCAGCTGTAGTCGGACTAAATCTAGGCATCCCAGTTATCGTCGGAGTGGAGAATGCAATGACTCTGTTTAATGACGGTCAGGAAATCACCGTTGATTCTGCAAGAGGTGTCATTTACAAAGGCCACGCAAGCGTACTTTAAAAAGATAAGATAAAAGGATGGAGGCATGCTCTCCATCCTTTTATTGTTAAGGCATGTGTGAAGTCATAAAACCAAATAAGTTGTGTTCTGCTCAATTCGGCACATATAATAAAAGAGAAAGACACGCAATCTCCTAACAAATTGAGGTGTAACATGAAATATATTTTTTTGATTTTAGTGATAGTTCCGGCTGCAGAAATTGGGATACTCATGTTTTCCGGACAGACCATTGGCATTCCGGCGACGATCGTTCTCATTTTCTTGACTGGATTCCTTGGAGCTTTTCTAGCGAAGCAACAAGGCTTGGAAACCATCAGAAAAACACAGGAAATAGTAAGGAGAGGCATGATGCCAGGAGATGTGATTTTGGATGGAATCAGCATCTTAACTGGAGGAATCCTCCTTCTGACGCCTGGGTTTATCACTGATATTCTAGGGTTCTTGCTCCTGGCTCCTCCTACCAGAAAGTTTTTCAAAGCTTTGATGCTGAAACAGTTCCGTAACTGGATTGATAAAGGAACCATCAAAGTAATCCGCTGACTTTATAACGCCAACTTTTGATGGTTGGCGTTTTGTATGCTGTTTTAGATGCAAAGGAACCGGGATCAGAGGATAGTCAGCAAAATCCACTGTCATTTAATGATTTCTTTTCCTTTTATGAATGTCCATACATCGTGAAAAACGTTCGCACGCTGCAGGGTGTTGATGACAACCAAGATGACTGGACCGACAATCAGACCGAGAAAGCCAATGGTTTTAAATCCTACAAATAGAGCGATCAAAGTGGCGAGCGGATCAAGGCCGATGCTGGAAGATAAAATTTTCGGCTCCATGACCTGCCTTTGGACAAGCACCACAATATATAAAACGCCCAAACCAATTGCGGAAGCCGTGTCACCTGCAATTGCTTCATAGATGATCCATGGAACAAAGACAACTCCCGTGCCAAGATAGGGAACAATATCGACAATCCCGGCAACAAGGGCAATCGTGATCGCATAATCGACACGAAGGATCAGCAAGCCAATCAGGATGATAACTGTAGTAAGTGATACAAGGGTAGCCTGAGCCTTCATGAATCCAAATAACGCCTTTTTTAAATCGATAAACACCGTACGGCTGCTTGTTCTTGCTCGTTTTGGCAGCAGCTTATTACTGATTGCTGACAATCTGTACCAGTCTTTGCTGATGAAAAAAGTTCCCAATAAGGAGAAAATGAGAATGGTAGCTGCATTAGGGAACCATGTAAGGATATTCGGGATTTTTTCGAAAAAATTCTTAATGAAAGTGCCTGCTGTCGTCCCAATGTTGGCGCCGACACTTTGAATATTGTTCATAATCGTGTCCTGCTGACCTGTATCAAGGCTTTGGAACATTCCTGCCAGTTGGTTATAGAGTGGAATGAGCTGCGCAGCAAATAAGTGCTCTATGTAATTAATCAGGGTAACAAGGTGTTCAGGAACAACGTTTGCGAGATATTCAGCTCCGGAAGCAATTTCGACAATGAGCAATGTAATCAGCCCCGCAAACAAAGATAGGATTAAGATAAGGACAATGATCACTGCCAGTGATCTCGGCATTTTCAGCCGTTCCTGAAAAAAGTTGACCATCGGATTCATCATAAATGCAATCAGGAACCCAATGATAAATGGATAAGTGACTTTTGAGACAAAAAACAGCGCAAATATTCCTGCGATAATCACGCTGATGACCAGGAAAAAGCGCAGGGTTCGATGAAGATAGATGGAATTCAATCAGGTTCCTCCTTTTGGAATCGCCATTCTTGCAGAATCCGTTCTTATTGACTAACATGCAAGTCGTGGCGGTGTTCCTGAAATGTTATGCTGCAACAATATACAGTCTGTCTATAAAAAAGATTCGCCTTTCTTCTGATAATTCCTTTAAAAACCTCAAGTAGCTGAATAATAAATAAGGGAATATGAACAAGTTTCTGTGGAATATAGTAGAAAATGGAAAAGTGGAAGAGTCTTTTTTTTAATTATGTTAAAATAGTTTTAACCTTGGAAGGATGACAAATTGATGTTTCAACCTTTGATATTTCTACTGACTTTGCTGGTGATTGCCTTCGCAGCCAAAAATCAATCATTAATCATTGCCGTGCTGGTCCTTCTGGTGATGAAGCTTGCCGGTGTCGAAGCAAAAACATTTTCGCTTATCCAGGGAAAGGGGATTAACTGGGGAGTGACGGTTATCACCATAGCTGTGTTAGCCCCGATTGCTAGCGGTGATATCGGCTTCAAGGATTTATCTGGCGCGTTCAAATCTCCATATGCATGGATAGCTCTTCTTTCGGGAATGGCAGTTGCGCTGCTTGCAAAAGGCGGTGTGACTTTGCTGGCGGAAGATCCCCATATCACAACTGCGCTCGTCCTAGGCACGATTTTGGCGGTTTCCATTTTTAAAGGAGTAGCCGTTGGTCCGCTGATAGGTGCAGGGATTGCCTACGCCGCAATGAAAATCTTTGATCTTTTTAAATAGCCTTTTTTTAAAATAATATTTTCCTCTGAATTAAGTTGTTTTCATTCACAAATATCAGATAATTGTTTATAATAGGACTTGTAACTGCTTCCAATTATGCGCAGGCATTGGAGAGATGCAGGAATTCATTGTTTTTATTTTTCAAAAATGTAAGCATTTTCTTTTTTGCCGGTTACTTGAGCAAGCGCTCGAAAACAGCTTATAATGGCAAAATTAGTAAGATCGGTCTGTCGCCGGCGTATGGTTCGGCTTTTCGAAAATATGTCAGAAAATCACTTTTTTCTGATCGCTGTCTTGTACAGCAATTCATTTACAGACAAATGATGGGGTATGGGGAATTTAAACGACAAAGGAGAGATTTGTATGACAGTAACACGTGGTCTTGAAGGGGTAGTGGCTACAACATCTTCAATCAGTTCGATCATCGATGATACGCTGACGTATGTTGGTTATGATATTGATGATTTAACTGAAAATGCTAGTTTCGAAGAAGTAATTTACTTATTATGGCATCGCAAGCTTCCTACAGCGGCAGAATTGGAAGAATTGAAGACACAGCTTGCAGAAAATGCAGCGTTGCCTAAGGAAGTACTCGAGCATTTCAAGATGTATCCAATCGATAAAGTCCATCCAATGGCTGCCCTCCGCTCGGCTGTGTCACTTTTAGGATTATATGATGATGAAGCTGATGTAATGGAAAAAGAAGCGAATTATCGAAAGGCGGTCCGTCTGCAGGCGAAAATGCCAGCAATCGTTGCGGCATTCGCTAGAGTCCGAAAAGGTCTTGAGCCAGTACCGCCAAGAGAAGACCTTAATTTCGCAGCGAACTTTCTTTACATGCTGACAGGCGAGGAACCTGAACAAATAGCGGTAGAAGCGATGAACAAGGCGCTTGTCCTTCACGCCGACCATGAACTCAATGCTTCCACTTTTACTGCACGCGTGTGTGTTGCGACACTTTCTGATGTATATTCAGGTGTTACCGCTGCCCTCGGTGCGTTGAAGGGACCGCTACACGGAGGAGCAAATGAAGCGGTGATGAAAATGCTGACTGAAATCGGCACGCTTGAAAATGTGGAGCCGTCAATCCGTCAAAAGCTTGCGAACAAGGAAAAGATCATGGGCTTCGGACACCGTGTCTATCGCCAGGGAGACCCTCGTGCAAAGCACTTAAGAGAAATGTCTAAACGGCTGACTGAGCTTACCGGTGAACCACACTGGTACGATATGTCCACTAAGATCGAAGAAATCGTAACAGGGGAAAAGAACCTGCCGCCAAATGTAGATTTCTATTCTGCATCTGTCTATCACAGTCTAGGCATTGATCATGATCTGTTTACACCAATTTTTGCCGTAAGCCGTGTATCCGGGTGGCTTGCCCATATCCTTGAGCAATATGACAACAATCGCCTGATCCGTCCTCGCGCCGATTATATCGGTCCAGGAAAGCAGGAATATGTTGCCATTGAAAGGAGAGGAATATAAAAAAGAAGCTGCAATATTTTACTTTTTAGTGAAAAATTGCTGTAATAGGAGAGTGAGGGAAGTCAGTCATCAATGCCTGGCTTCCGAAGAGCAAAGGTTAGAGGCATAAGGGCTGCTAACCTTTGATTTTGAAACGAGGATTTTGGAGGGAGAGAAAACAATGCAAGGTGAAAAAATCACAGTCAAAGATGGAGTTTTAAACGTACCAAACAATCCAGTTATTCCTTTTATCGAAGGTGACGGCATAGGTCCGGATATCTGGGCAGCTTCTGTCCGCGTTCTTGATGCAGCGGTTGAAAAAGCATACAAAGGCGAGCGGAAAATTGTCTGGAAAGAGGTATTTGCTGGTGAAAAGGCATTTAACCAAACTGGCGAATGGCTTCCAAGCGAAACATTAGAGTTGATCAAAGAATACCTGATCGCAATCAAAGGTCCACTGACAACCCCAATCGGCGGAGGAATCCGTTCTCTGAACGTTGCACTGCGCCAGGAGTTAGACCTGTTTGTATGCTTGCGCCCTGTTCGCTGGTTCGAAGGTGTGCCATCACCTGTTAAGCGCCCTGAAGATACTGACATGGTTATTTTTCGTGAAAATACAGAGGATATCTATGCTGGCATCGAGTATGCAAGCGGTTCTGATGACGTCAAGAAACTTATTGACTTCCTGCAAAATGAATTGGGAGTAAATAAAATCCGCTTCCCTGAAACTTCAGGTATTGGCATTAAGCCTGTTTCCAAACAAGGAACTGAGCGCCTCGTACGTGCAGCAATCCAGTACGCTATCGCAGAAGGCCGCAAATCTTTAACACTAGTACATAAAGGCAATATCATGAAATTCACAGAAGGCGCGTTCAAAAACTGGGGTTATGAACTTGCTGAAAAGGAATTTGGCGATAAAGTATTCACGTGGGCTCAATATGACAGGATCAAGGAAGAACAAGGAACAGATGCAGCGAATAAAGCACAGTCTGATGCAGAAGCGGCAGGCAAAATCATTGTAAAAGATGCGATTGCAGATATTTTCCTTCAGCAAATTCTTACTCGTCCAAAGGAGTTTGATGTGGTTGCAACGATGAACCTGAATGGCGACTTTATATCTGATGCGCTTGCTGCACAAGTAGGCGGAATCGGAATTGCTCCTGGGGCTAACATTAACTATGAAACAGGTCATGCCATTTTCGAAGCTACACATGGAACGGCACCGAAATATGCTGGATTGGACAAGGTGAACCCTTCATCTGTCATCCTTTCCGGCGTCCTGATGCTGGAACACATTGGCTGGATTGAAGCAGCGAATTTGATCGTTCAATCAATGGAAAAATCGATCGCTTCAAAGGTTGTAACATATGATTTTGCTCGTTTGATGGATGGCGCCACAGAAGTGAAAACTTCTGAGTTTGGCGATGTACTGATCAAGAACATGGGCTGAAAAGGTAGGAAAGGCTATCCATTTAACGGGTAGCCTTTACATAAAAATTTTATTCGATCTGAGGAGGAAGCCTGATGTCATTGAAACGCAAAAAGATTTCAGTCATTGGTGGAGGATTCACAGGAGCAACAACTGCATTCTTGCTGGCACAGAAGGAACTCGGGGATGTAGTATTGGTCGATATCCCGCAAATGGAAAGCGCCACAAAGGGCAAAGCGCTTGATATGCTTGAAGCGAGCCCAGTGCAGGGATTCGATGCCAATATTACCGGTACATCCAGCTATGAAGATACGAAAGACTCAGACATCGTCGTTGTTACTGCAGGTATTGCCCGCAAGCCCGGCATGAGCCGGGATGATCTTGTCCAGACGAACCAGAAAATTATGAAAAATGTCGCCCAGGAAATAGCCAAGCATTCCCCAAACAGTTTCATTGTTGTATTGACGAACCCTGTAGACGCGATGACTTATACTATTTTCAAGGAATCTGGTTTTCCTAAAAACAGAGTAATCGGCCAGTCTGGAGTGTTGGATACTGCTCGTTTCCGTACATTCGTAGCCCAGGAATTGAATCTTTCTGTAAAAGATATAACAGGTTTTGTTCTTGGAGGACACGGAGATGATATGGTGCCACTAGTGCGTTATTCATATGCAGGAGGGATTCCGCTTGAGACATTAATTCCAAAAGAACGTCTGGAAGCGATTGTAGAGCGTACACGCAAAGGCGGAGGAGAAATTGTCAACCTTCTTGGGAATGGGAGTGCCTATTATGCGCCTGCAGCTTCACTAGTAGAAATGTGTGAAGCGATCCTTAAAGACCAGCGCCGTGTTCTTCCAGCAATTGCCTATCTTGAAGGGGAATATGGATATGAAGGAATTTACCTAGGAGTTCCGACAATTCTGGGAGCCGGTGGAATTGAGAAAGTTATTGAGCTTGAATTAACGGCGGAAGAAAAATCTGCACTAGATCAATCTGCGGAGGCAGTCCGTAAGGTAATGGCTGTGCTAGCGTAAGGCTGATATCTCGCTTTAAGAAATCGGGGAATTTTCCCCGATTTTTTTACACTTCGATTGCAAAGGGGTAGATGCAAATTGTTGCTTGGTAGAAAACGTAAGCTTGGCAGGAAAATAGAAGAAATCACTATCGGAGAAAAATTAACACTTACAGAAAAAATCGAAGATAAAGACCTGCTGCTGTATTTAGGCTTGACCAATGATGCGAATCCTTTGTATATCCAGCATGATTATGCATCGCAAACACCATATGAAAAGCCAATTGTTCCTGTGATCATGCTGAATGGGATTATTACTTCGGCTATTTCCAAGTACCTTCCAGGACCTGGAAGCCATATTCTTAAGCAAGATCTCGAATATGTAAAACCAGTCTATCATTATGGAACAGTACAATTCCTGTTTGAAGTGACCGAGGTCATCAGAAGCAAGCACCATATTGTGATTGCAGTTACTGGAAAAAATGAAGAGGAGGAGACAGTGGTAAAGGGACAATTGCTTGTCTGTCCGCCATACCCAGTTCAGCAAATGGATGGAAAGGCATTGGAAAATTTTTAGTGTATTCGATGTACCTGATTGTTTGATGCACTCAGAGTGGACTGTATAAAATAAGAGTTGGAGCGGAAGAAAAAAATCCGCTCTTTTTTTAATTTGATTTTCCTTTATGAATTGATAGTATAATGGAGATAGAACGAATTGGGTGAATCAGGGGTAATAACTTTTTTTGGAGGCTTACATGAACAAGAAAATATTGGTTGTGGATGATGAACAATCTATTGTGACATTGTTAAAGTATAATCTTGAACAGGCAGGTTACTCAGTTGTGACCGGAATGGACGGGGAGGAAGGGATTCGCCTTGCTGTAGAAGAAAAACCCGAATTGATGGTCCTGGATTTGATGCTCCCTAAGCTTGACGGCATGGAAGTTTGCAAGCAACTCAGGCAGCAGAAAGTCAATGTTCCCATTTTAATGCTGACAGCAAAGGATGACGAGTTTGACAAGGTGCTTGGCCTAGAGCTGGGTGCAGACGATTACATGACAAAGCCGTTCAGCCCGCGAGAGGTTGTCGCAAGGGTAAAAGCCATCCTAAGAAGGGTGCAGGCAGTGCCGGATCCTGAGGGAAAACTGGAGGATGAGGGCCAGATCAATATTGGCGAACTGAGGATTATGCCTGATTTCTATGAAGCTTATTTCATGGAGAATATGCTCGATTTAACCCCGAAGGAATTCGAATTGCTTCTCTATCTTGCGAGGAATAAAGGCCGGGTCTTGACGCGGGATCAACTATTAAGCGCGGTCTGGAATTATGATTTTGCTGGGGACACAAGAATTGTCGATGTACATATAAGCCATTTACGTGAAAAAGTGGAACAAAACACAAAAAAGCCGTCCTATATCAAAACAATCCGCGGACTTGGCTATAAGCTGGAGGAACCGAAGGGAGAATGACAAAGTACAGGACAAGGCTGTTATTTGCCCTTATTACCTTGATTATCATCGTACTAATAGGCCTCGGTCTTGTGTTAGGGCAATTATTTAAAAATTATTATATCAATTCTTTTAACGAACGATTAAAGATTGAAATCAATCTTTTAACCTCTAATATTGAAAAAAATGGAGGGCTTGGCTCACTGGATCGAGAAGAAATTTCAACGATGAGCCGATTGCTAAACGCCAGAATCACGATCGTAGACCTAAATGGTGAGATCCATTATGATACAGGGGAGCTATCCAGCACAAAAATCAGCAAACATAAAGACATTATTAGCAATATTGTGAAAAAGACGCCTAATAAGCAAAACGATCTTGAAGTTAACGGCGCCTTTGATCTTCATTATTATTGGAATCCCCTCCTTCACACCGGTGAAAAAGAAGGTTATGTATTTCTAACAACAAAGATTGATGAAGTTCAGAAAGCATATCGCCAAATTTGGTGGATTCTTACCTTTAGTCTAGGCATGGCAATGGTAGTGATCATCCTCCTCGTTACAAGGATTACGAACCGCTACACGAAACCAATTGAATCTGCAACAAATGTAGCGATTGAGCTGGCAAAAGGAAACTATCGTGCAAGGACCTATGAGGATCACATAGATGAAACGGGTATGCTGAGTTCGTCCATCAATATCCTTGCCAGGAACCTTCAGGAATTGATGAGGCAGAAGGAATCTCAGCAGGACAGACTGACGACATTGATCGAAAATATGGGCAGCGGTCTGATCTTGATTGACAGCAGGGGATTTATTAACTTGATTAACAAGCCCTACAAGGAAATCTTCAATGTGGAGCCTTCTGAATATTTGTATAAACTATATTATGAAGTGATCGAACATGAGGAAATCATCCGAATGGTGGAAGAAATTTTCATGACCGAGCAAAAAGTAAGGAAGCAAGTCGTCCTTCCGATTGAAATTGAAAGGCGTCATTTCGAAGTGTATGGAGTGCCAATCATCGGTACGAGCAATGTCTGGAAAGGAATACTCCTTGTATTCCATGACATTACCGAGTTGAAAAAACTTGAACAGATGAGGAAAGACTTCGTGGCCAATGTCTCGCATGAGCTAAAAACACCAATTACCTCCATCAAGGGCTTTTCTGAAACACTTCTGGATGGCGCGATGCATGATAAAGCTACACTGGCAGCTTTCCTTGAAATCATCTTGAAAGAAAGTGACCGGCTTCAAGTGTTGATTCAGGAATTGCTAGACCTTTCCAAAATTGAACAGCATGGTTTCCATCTGTCAGCTGGAGATGTGGATCTCCGCCAGCAAGCAGTGGAAGTGATGGAAATGTTAGAAGGAAAAGCTGCAGAAAAGGGCATTACGCTTTTGCTTGAAGAGCCAGAAAGACAGGTGGTCATTGAAGGAGATGCGAACAGGCTAAAGCAAGTACTGATCAATCTCGTCAGCAACGCGATCACTTATTCTCAAAACGGCAGCAGAGTGGAGGTCAATTTAATTGACCACGGAGACACAGTTTCTATGTTGGTAAAGGATTCAGGTATTGGTATTGAAAAAAGCGAGGTTCCAAGGATCTTTGAACGCTTTTATCGAGTCGATAAGGCGCGGAGCCGGAATTCAGGAGGAACGGGCCTGGGCCTTGCCATCGTCAAACACATCGTGGAAGCCCATAAAGGACAAATAGAGATAACCAGTCAAGTCGGGAAAGGAACCACCTTCACGATTAAACTCTATAAGAAGATGCCTCGATAAGCAGATGATCAAGTGGCTTTTTGAGAACGGAGAAGGGACTTAAATTTCAACACAGACGAAAAGAAGGTTTTTTGAAGGGAACGGTTGAGAGAAGTTTTCCAAATTTACATAGACTTAACAAGAGGTTTATTTTCTCTTAACACTTTACGGGTATCATCATTAGTGAAAACCCCTTCATCCAAGGAACCGAAAAAAGCACAAGCAGACCCCGCTTGTGCTTTTTTCTTATTTTTTTCTTTCTATCGTCTCTCGTGATAAAATAGGAAGAAAATTCTCATGATCCTGGAGGAGGGATGGCATGTCCAAGAAGCTTGTATTGATTGACGGCAACAGTATCGCCTATCGTGCGTTCTTCGCTTTGCCACTGCTGAATAATGAAAAAGGAATACATACAAATGCAGTTTACGGATTTACGATGATGCTGATGAAAATTCTTGAGGAGGAAAAGCCTACCCATATTCTTGTTGCATTTGATGCAGGAAAAACAACCTTCAGGCATAAAACCTTCAGTGAATATAAAGGTGGCAGGCAAAAGACGCCGCCAGAGCTTTCTGAGCAATTCCCCTTTATCCGTGAATTGCTGACAGCTTATGGAATTGCCCAATATGAACTCGAAAATTATGAAGCCGATGATATTATCGGGACCCTCAGTTTGCTAGCAGAAAAAGAAGGTTTTGATACAAAGGTCATATCCGGTGATAAGGACTTAACTCAATTGAGTTCAGATAAAACGATTGTCAACATCACTCGGAAAGGGATAACGGATATCGAGGAGTATACCCCTGATCATATTAAGGAGAAATACGGGCTGACCCCTATACAAATTATTGACATGAAAGGCCTCATGGGGGATGCCTCAGATAATATCCCAGGAGTTCCTGGTGTAGGTGAAAAGACAGCGATTAAGCTGTTGAAGGAATACGGTTCGCTAGAAAAGCTGATGGAATCGCTTGACCAGGTTAGTGGAAAAAAACTCAAGGATAAGCTTGTAGAATTCAAAGACCAGGCGATCATGAGTAAGGAACTTGCAACCATCAATCGTCAAGCGCCGATAGTCATCGAGTTGAGTGAACTGGAATATGAAGGCGCAGAGAACGAGAAGCTGGTGAAAATGTTTAAAGAACTCGGATTTAACTCGTTATTGGACAAGCTTGACACGGATGTGACGGAAACGATCGAGCTTGAAGACATGAAGTATAAGCAGATTGACACAGTTGACCAAGACATTTTTGCGAAAGAAAACGGCTTTTACGTCGAGATCCTTGAGGATAACTATCACTACGCTGATATCGTCGGTTTTGCGATTGTGAATGAAACTGGACACTACTATCTGCCTGTAAAAACGGCGCTGGCATCGGAAGCATTCAAAAAGTGGGCTGAAGATGAGTCCAGCCAAAAGATAGTCTACGATGCGAAGCGTTCTGAGGTTTCATTGCGCCATCATGGCATCCATCTTAAAGGTGCTGAATTCGATGTCGCGCTGGCATCCTATATCCTAAATCCTTCCGAATCGCCGGATGATCTGGCTGCCATCGCCAGGCAGCATGGCTTCCTGATTGTCCAATCCGACGAAGCGGTTTTTGGAAAAGGTGCCAAACGTAAGATTCCCGAAGAAACCAAACTAGCGGAGCACCTGGTGCGCAAGGCAGATGTTCTTGTAGCCTTAAAGGAAAAGCTTGAGCAGGATCTATGGGATAATGATCAGCATGATTTGTTCAGCAGCTTGGAAATGCCATTATCGCTGGTGCTGGCAGATATGGAATACCAGGGTGTCAAGTTAGACACGGTTCGCCTCGAAAATATGGGTGAAGAAATCAAATCCAGGCTTGCTGAAATCGAAACGAAAATTTTTGAGCTAGCAGGAGAACAATTCAATATCAATTCACCGAAGCAATTGGGAGTAATTCTGTTTGAAAAACTCGGTCTTCCTGTTGCTAAAAAAACGAAGACCGGTTTTTCCACTTCTGCAGATGTCCTGGAAAAATTGGCATCGAAGCATAAAATCATCGAAGAAATACTGAATTATCGCCAGCTTGGCAAGCTACAGTCAACCTATATTGAAGGGTTGCAAAAGATTGTAAATAAGGAGACAAATAAAGTCCATACAAGGTTTAACCAGGCGTTGACTGCTACCGGCAGGCTCAGTTCAACGGACCCTAACCTGCAAAATATTCCTATTCGCCTGGAGGAAGGGCGGAAAATCAGGCAGGCATTCGTTCCTTCAGAAAAAGACTGGGTGATTTTTGCGGCCGACTATTCGCAAATTGAACTGCGTGTCCTCGCCCATATTGCCGGGGATGAAAAACTGATCGATGCATTCCGCAATGATATGGATATCCATACAAAGACAGCGATGGAAGTTTTCCATGTCGGCAAAGAGGAGGTTACTTCGAATATGCGCCGCCATGCGAAGGCGGTTAACTTCGGAATCGTGTACGGAATCAGCGATTATGGCCTATCACAAAGCCTGAACATTTCAAGAAAAGAAGCTGGGGAATTTATTGAACGCTATCTGGAGAGCTATCCAGGTGTAAAAGAATATATGGATGAAATCGTGAAAGATGCGAAGGCGAAGGGGTATGTCCAGACACTGCTGCACCGTCGCAGATACATACCGGAAATTACTGCGCGCAACTTCAATCTGAGAAGTTTTGCTGAACGGACGGCGATGAATACACCCATACAGGGAAGCGCGGCTGATATCATCAAGAAGGCGATGATCGATATGGCGGAAAGGCTGCGTGAAGAAGGGCTAAAGACGAGGCTGCTCCTTCAGGTGCACGATGAATTAATTTTTGAAGCGCCGCAGAATGAAATAGAGCGCTTGAAAAAAATAGTTCCGGAAGTAATGGAAAACGCAATCGATTTAAAGGTACCTTTGAAGGTGGACTTCTCCTACGGGCCAACATGGTACGATGCGAAATAAAGTAAGAAGAGGAAAGGCGGGATAGGATGCCTGAGCTTCCAGAGGTAGAAACAGTCAGACGCACGCTTGAGGTGCTCGCTTTGGGAAAAGAAATCGCCCAAGTATCCGTTTTTTGGCCAAAGATGATTAAAAAGCCAAATGAAGTGGAACAATTTTCGGATGCCCTGCGCGGACAGACAATCAACGAAATCGGCAGAAGAGGCAAATTCCTGATCTTTTACACCGATGACTATGCACTTGTCTCCCATCTTAGGATGGAAGGGAAGTACGGTTTGTTCAGCGCAGAAGAACCTGTTGAAAAACATACACATGTCATTTTTCATTTTACCGACGCGAAAGAATTGCGCTATAGGGATGTCCGCAAATTTGGGACGATGCACCTTTACGCCAAAGGGACGGAATTTGATTCGCAGCCACTCGCTGATTTGGGGCCTGAGCCATTTTCAGCCGATTTCTCAGTAGAATGGCTGTCGGAAAAGCTTAAAAGGACCACTCGGAAAATAAAGCCTGCGCTGCTTGACCAAAAGATCCTTGTCGGCCTTGGGAATATTTATGTCGATGAGGCGCTTTTTCGGGCGAAAATCCACCCGGAACGGATTGCTAATTCATTGTCTCAGGAAGAAGAAATTGTCCTCTACAGGGAAATTGTCCGTACGCTTTCGGAGGCTGTGGAGAAGGGTGGAAGCACCATCCGCTCCTATGTCAATTCCCAGGGCCAGATTGGCATGTTCCAGCTCCAGCTGCTCGTGTACGGACGCAAAAATGAACCGTGCCAAGTGTGCGGCACACTATTGGAAAAAACGGTCGTCGGTGGACGAGGGACCCACTTTTGTCCAACATGCCAAAAACTGTAAAACTATAATCGCCTGTTGATTTTCTCACCATATCTAGGCTCCTTCCATATACTAACGTAGCGATTGACAGGAAGGGGCTTTGATATGGCACAAATAATCTCGCTGCTTTTACTTGCATTCGCTGTCAGTATTGACAGTTTCAGTGTAGGGCTAACGTATGGACTGCGGAAAATGAAATTTCCGGTTAAATCGATTGCTGTCATTGCGCTCTGTTCAGCAGCTGTACTGATGGTTGCAATGTTGATCGGACATTTTCTCGAGAGTTTTTTTTCACCTGAATTGGCAGAGATGCTAGGTGGTATGTTCTTGATCGTATTGGGTGGCTGGGTATTATTTCAGTTTTTCCGCGAGGACCAGTCAGAGTTGGACTGTCATGAAAAAATCATCCTGAATTTTGAAATTAAATCACTAGGCATTGTGATCAATATTTTAAGAAAACCGATGTCGGCTGACTTTGACCAATCGGGAACCATCAATGGAATGGAAGCAGTCATGCTTGGTCTTGCTCTTTCTCTTGACGCATTCGGAGCCGGGATTGGTGCGGCTTTATTAGGCTTTTCGCCTGGGTATCTTGCTTTGACGGTGGCGTTCATGAGTTCCTTGTTCGTCTACGCCGGCATGAGAATGGGCAGTTATTTTTCAGAGAGTAGCTGGTTGCAGAAGTTTTCATTTGTACCAGGAATTTTATTGATCGTCATTGGACTGCTAAAGCTCTAGCAAACTGGATGAAGGGATAAAAGTAGATGACGCTAATCATTGGATTAACAGGAGGGATAGCGAGCGGGAAAAGCACGGTATCGGCGATGTTCACTGAGCTTGGCATCACTGTGATCGACGCCGATATAGAGGCAAGGCTTGCTGTTGAACCAGGAGAACAAGCATATCAGGAAATTGTCCGTCATTTCGGTCCGGGAATTTTAGAACAGAATGGCAGCATTAACCGTTCCGCCCTCGGATCCATTATTTTTGCCAACGAGGAAAAAAGGCTGAAGCTCAATTCGATCGTCCATCCTGCAGTGCGCGAGCGAATGGCGATTAAAAGGCAGCAAGCGGTAGCTTCTAATGAAAAAGCCGTGGTTCTGGATATTCCATTGCTGTTTGAAAGCAAGCTAACAGGCTTGGTTGAAAAAATCATCGTTGTCTATGTCGATGAGAAAACACAGCTGGATCGGCTGATAGGCAGGAATGGGTTTAGCGAAGAGGAAGCAATTACAAGAATCAGATCACAGATGCCCTTGAAGGATAAGATTGTGTTGGCTGACGAAGTGATCGATAATAACGGTACGATCGAGCAATCAAGAGAGCAATTAATGAAAATTTTGGATAAATGGGCAATCTAAAGAGCTGAATAGGCTCTTTTTTCTTTTGCCTCGTTCCTATCCTAGGCCATATTCCCTGATAATGAATATCAGAATTATTTTAAATTTTATAATGTGTGCATTTATATCTCGCGGAAAAGGAAAATATGTTATACTAATACCATAACAACGGGATATAAGTATGACACTATTTTGGAAGGGGCCGTACTATGAAGGCGAGAATAGCGATAAACGGTTTTGGGAGAATTGGCAGAATGGTATTCAGGAAAGCCATTCTTGAGGAAAATCTTGAGGTTGTAGCGATTAATGCGAGCTATCCAGCTGAAACACTGGCGCATTTGGTTAAATATGATTCAATTCATGGTCCATTTCAAGGAGAGATTGACTCAGCTGATGGTCACTTGATGGTAAATGGAAAAGCTGTCAGACTATTAAGCAATCGCAATCCTGCTGAGCTTCCGTGGAAAGAAATGAAAGTTGATATTGTCATCGAGGCTACAGGAAAATTCAACTCACGTGACAAGGCGTCACTTCATCTAACAGCAGGTGCAAAGAAGGTTATTATCACTGCACCAGGCACAAATGAAGATGTTACGATTGTGATGGGCGTGAATGAAAATGCATTAAACATTGGGGAGCATGACATCATTTCCAATGCTTCTTGCACGACGAATTGCCTGGCACCTGTCGCAAAAGTGCTGGATGACCATTTTGGAATCGAAAATGGCTTGATGACAACTGTGCATGCTTATACAAATGATCAAAATAATATTGATAACCCACACAAAGACTTGCGCCGTGCGCGGGCTTGCGGGCAATCCATCATCCCTACATCAACAGGGGCAGCAAAGGCGCTGTCACTCGTCCTTCCACAGTTGCAGGGAAAACTCCACGGCATGGCACTAAGGGTACCGACACCAAATGTTTCGCTTGTAGATTTGGTTGTTGATTTGAAGCGAGAGGTAACTGCCAATGAAGTGAACAATGCGTTCTATGCAGCTGCAAAAGGGGAACTTAAGGGTATACTGGACATCACAACCGATCCCCTCGTATCCATCGATTTCAATACAAATGAACACTCAGCAATCATTGATGGATTGTCTACAATGGTAATTGGCGCCAACAAAGTCAAGGTACTTGCGTGGTATGATAACGAATGGGGATACTCAAGCAGGGTAGTAGACTTGACTAAACACGTTGCCGAGGCAATGTCCATCTCAGCAGCTTTAAAGGCTGGATAAGGAACCATACAGAAAAGCCTGCCAAATCGGCAGGCTTTTGTTCGTTACAGAAAAATTTAATTTCATATGTTGCAAAATAAATATAAACGAAGTATACTAGTCATCGTGAACTTCTTAATAGCGGTACCAATTGGCTACTTAAAGGGTTAGGACCTCTTTGGACTAACTTTCCCCCGTGGTAGTTAAGATACCATTGAAAATAGGAATTTCATTCTAATATTGTTAGAGGGGGAAATTGAATATGGAAACAATAGGTCGTCATGTAATTTCTGAACTTTGGGGATGCGATTTTGAAAAATTGAATGATATGGATTTTATTGAACAAACTTTCGTTTCAGCTGCTTTGAAATCAGGTGCTGAAATCCGCGAAGTTGCTTTTCATAAATTTGCGCCGCAGGGTGTGAGCGGAGTTGTCATTATCTCTGAATCTCATTTAACTATTCACAGCTTTCCGGAGCACGGATACGCCAGCATTGATGTTTACACATGCGGCGATCTGGATCCTAATATTGCAGCAGACTATATTGCTGAAGCTCTAGGTGCACAAACACGTGAAAATATTGAAATTCCACGCGGTATGGGTCCTGTGCATGTCAAACAAGCACAAGCGAAGGCTCTATAATTAAAAAAATGAAAAATTTCAAGAGGTGTAGCGATACACCTCTTTTTATTTGTGGCAAAAGTAAGGTAAACTGTAGATAGAAAAAAGGTGCAGGAGGATTATCGATGTCTTTTTTAAAATCGATCATTAGGCGATACGAGAAATACAGTGGAACGAGTGAAAATAACAGCGATGAACAATTGCGTACCCGTTATTATAAAGCAAATTTCAATCAGGTATTCCAGGCAGTCGAGGATCTGCTGAAAGTTGATCCCACAGCTCGAATTACAAGCGTATCAAAGGAACATGGGGAAATCTCGGCGGAGCTAAACGGCAGGATTCAGAGTTTTTTAACCGTAACCATTATCACGACAAAACCATTTGAGACAGCGGTCGACCTACATATTTCTACAGAAAGGTTTTCATTGGCAGGAATGAATCCTGCATTGAGACAAGAAGTATTCAAGATATACGAAAAGTTAGGTAAAACATTTCCCTTCATTGGAGCAGGTAAATATGGAAATCAATAGTTTCTCTTGTTCCAAATGCTGCTTTTTTATAAGATAAAGAGATAAAGATTGCTTATGGACTTTTTGGTGGATAAAGCGAATGGTCCTTCGCTCATATATTCTCTATTTTAACTATTCGGAGCTGATCGAGATGAGATGTCCAACTTGCCAAAATAATTCCACTCGGGTACTTGACTCAAGACCGGTGGACGACAGCCGATCCATTCGCCGAAGACGGGAATGTGAAGCTTGCGGCTTTCGCTTTACCACATTTGAAAAAGTAGAAGAAATCCCATTGATTGTTGTGAAAAAAGATGGTACTCGTGAGGAGTTCAATCGGGAGAAACTCCTTCGCGGTTTACTGAAGGCATGTGAAAAAAGACCGGTCGCCCTAAAAGAGCTGGAGGATTTAATCTCCGAGGTGGAAAAAGAACTGCGAAGCCATGGGGTATCAGAAGTCAAGAGTGAGGCAGTGGGTGAGACGGTAATGGATCGGCTGGCCAAAATTGATGAAGTCGCCTATGTCCGCTTTGCCTCCGTTTACCGTCAATTCAAGGATATCAATGTTTTCATTGATGAACTGAAAGAGCTGTTGAAAAAAGAACAATAACATATAGGGAAATTGTGATCGATTGTAATGGACAGAGTGGGGGGGAAAAGGATGACGCAGCATTGGCAAGAGACCGTGCCTATTGACCGGTATCATGTTGCAGCCGGCGGCCTGCTGCATGATTATGATCGCAAGGTGCTCACCTTTTTGTACCAGCCGCTGATTGGTCCGACTTGCTTAAGCTTGTATATGACCTTGTGGGCTGAAATTGAAGAAAATCGGCTTTGGTCGCAGTCTGGTACACATCATAACCTGATGGCAATCATGGATCTGAATTTGAAGGAAATTTTTCATGCCCGCCAAAAACTTGAAGGCATGGGGTTGCTGAAGACGTATGTGAAAAATAGTGAAGATGGCCGTTCCTTCATTTATGAATTACAGCCGCCGCTTAGTCCGCAACAATTTTTTCTGGATGGTATGTTGAATGTGTATTTATATCGGAAAATCGGAAAAAATCAGTTCTTGAGACTGAAGCAGTTTTTTAGTGACAAGCTGCCTGAGGCAGAGCCAGGATATTCTGAGATTACCAAGGCTTTTCAAGATGTGTTTCTTTCTGTTCCGCCACAGGCTCTCTTGTATAATGAGGATTCAGCCGCCGATCTTACTGAAGCGGAAACGCAAACCTTCATCGGCAGGAAGGAATCTAACAAAATCCAAATAAACACGGCAGAATTTAATTTCGATCTGTTAGTCGGAGGGATTCAGGATTCCTTGATCCCTAAAAAGGCTTTTACGACAAAGGTGAAAGAAGCAATCAGCAATCTTGCCTTCCTGTACGGAATTGATGCAATAAAGATGAAAAATATCGTCTTGAGTGCGGTTACAGATGATAGTGAAATCGATATCGAGGAATTGAGAAAGGCGGCCAGAGACTGGTACCAATTTGAATACCAGGACCAACTGCCGGCATTATTGGACCGAACTCAGCCTTTTCCGCACAAAGCTGGGATCGATCAGCCAAAAACGAAAGAAGAAGAATTGGTTCATTATTTTGAAAAAACATCTCCTAGACAACTGTTGATTGATTTATCAGGCGGTGCTGAACCTTCCAAATCTGATCTGCAGATCATTGAAGAAGTCATGTTCAAGCAAAAGCTGCTTCCGGGTGTCGTGAATGTTTTGGTCCAATATGTTATGATCAAAACAAATATGAAGCTGACAAAAGCATATATCGAGAAAATCGCCAGCCACTGGTCGAGGAAAAAAATCTCGACGGTAACGGATGCCATGGAGCTGGCGAAAAGTGAACATCGACAATACCTCGATTGGGCAGAAGGAAAGAAAACGCCAGCTGCATCAGGAAAACGGAAATCTGTCCGCAAGGAAGTGTTGCCGGACTGGTTTGAGAAAAAGAGCGAGAATGGACGGGATCAACCGCAAAATCAAGAAGATCCTGACTTTGAAATAGAGAAGAAAAAGCTGGAGGAAGAGCTGAAAAAATTTAAATCCGGGAGGTGATTCAGCTGCAAAACATAAACGAAACGCTGAAAAAGCTCGCTAATAACGAAAGCTTTCAGGACCGGTATGTGGCACTCAAAAGACAGGTCATGCAAGATCAGACCATCAAACAATTCCTCGATGAAAATGCAGACTTTATCACCAGGGAAATGCTTGATGGCAGCATGTCCAAGCTGTATGAGTATTCCAACCAGAGCAAGAATTGTAAAAATTGTGAAAGTCTCACAGCTTGCAAAAATATGATCAAAGGCTATGAACCTCAGCTTTTTATTAAAGGCAAATACATTGATGTTAAATACGATCGCTGTAAAAAGAAGGTCATGTATGATGAGCAGCAAAAGAACGCTCGGCTGATCAACAGCATCTATGTGCCGAAGGAAATCCTTAAAGCATCCTTTGGGGAAATTGAACTGGATGACGCGGCGAGATTCAAAGCGATAAAATTGGCGAAGGATTTTGTTGAAAACTATGAACCTGGCCTGAAACAAAAAGGTTTGTTCCTGCATGGACCGTTCGGAACGGGCAAGTCATACCTTCTTGGTGCGATTGCCAACGAATTGGCCCAAAAGCAGATCAGTTCTTTGATTGTATATGTTCCGGAATTTTTCAGAGAAATGAAGAATGCGATTGGGGATCATTCGGTCAACGACAAGCTGGAAGCGATCAAAAAGGCCGATGTCCTGATGCTTGATGATATTGGAGCGGAGACGATGAGCAGCTGGGTCAGGGATGAAATCCTTGGAACAATTCTGCAATTTCGCATGCTTGAAAATTTACCTACCTTTTTTACTTCCAACTACGATCTTCCCGGGCTTGAACACCATCTGACACACAGCCAACGAGGAGAAGAAGAGCAGCTAAAGGCGGCAAGAATTATGGAACGAATCAAATACCTTGCTCAGCCGGTTAAAGTAGAGGGCAAGAACCGCAGAGTGTAAAAGTAGGCGCAGCGAGAAGGCTGTAGCCTATTTTTTTTGTTCTTTACTTTTTCTCAGGCCATCTAGAGACTTCTAAATTGTCTAAGTCCCCCATATATATAATCAGGGATTATTTAAAAGGGGGGATATGGTTGATTGAAATCATCTTCCAAAAAAACGAGGATGCCTGGAAATTATACCAATATTTAGTTACCAGACTTGCTTCTTTGCAGGAAAAAAGTTCCATTCTTCTAAATGAAGATCAAAATAGAGTGTTGATTCCAGAAGCGTTTTTTGCGACAGGAAAATTAGCGGAATTGAAGATATGCCTGCATGATTTTATCTTGAAACTGAAACGGGATGACTGGCTAAGAAGCATCCTAGCAGAATCTTATTTTTACACAGAAAGGGAAGAACAGGATCAAATCCTGGATATCCTCTATTCAGTCCTCGAAGGGAACCGAAAGGAACTGGCCACTTTTATCGAAGGTGTCGAAGAACCAGGGGACATTAAAAAGTCAATCAATGATATTCTTGATGAGCGGATCTCATTTTCGTTTGATTCCTTTGTCGTATTCAGGCTGAAGGCTTATTTTGAACAGCTTACCAAATGGATAGAAATCGCCATTGATGAGTATAAAATGGAACAGGAGTATCAGGTGTTTCTTCATACATTGCGAAGTTTTTTGAAAGACAGAAGCCCGCAAATGCCTTATTTATATTTGGTCATCGATGAAAATATGGCCTTCTTTAATCAGGAGTTTACGGAAATGAAGCGGAATGAATTGGTTAAAACGATTGACCGAAGACTGCTTGTCAATCACCCAGTCTACGTCGATTCCGGAACGATTGCGCCGCTGCTGTCGATCGCACCGCAAACGATTTTCCTCTACACTGATGATGCGCATCAGCCGTTAGTGAGAACGATCATTAACTTGTTTGAGGAACGGGTGAAAATCAACCCAATTTCCACTTTCGAACAGGAAAGAGTAAATTTTTTGAATGAAGATCATGAAAACATCCGATAGCCCACTTGATTTTCAAAACATTACAAACTATAATTACCTACATACTAAACGAATAGTAAATGTAATGATGAGGATATGGGCATTCTTGAAAGGTTTGCAGAGAGGGAAGGCGCGGCTGAAAACTTCCTAACACAAAAGAAACGCTTACCACCTCTAAACTCCAGCTGTGAACGCCTTTAGGGCAAGTATTGGCTGGCGGCAGAAGCCGTTATCGCAACCAGAGCCATTCATGCATGAGTATTGCGCAGGAATGGGAATTGGGTGGAACCACGTGTGATCAAACTCGTCCCTGTTTTTAGGGACGGGTTTTTTATTTTTTGCGCAAAAATTGCGCCACATAGGAATAGGAGGAAAAGCCAATGGCAGACATGTTAAAAATATCGTTTCCAGATGGAGCAGTGAAGGATTTTCCGGCAGGCATTACTACAGAAGATATCGCCAGTTCAATCAGTCCGGGGCTTAAAAAAAAGGCCATTGCCGGAATGGTGAATGGAAAGCCGTATGATCTCCGCAGACCGATCGAGGAAGATGCGGCGATCGAAATTGTCACTCCGGATCACCCAGAAGCACTTGAAATCCTGCGACACAGTACCGCTCACTTAATGGCACAGGCAGTCAAACGCCTGTATAAAGGGGTAAACCTCGGGGTAGGGCCAGTAATTGAAGACGGCTTTTATTACGATATCGACATGGAGCATTCGCTTACTCCGGAAGATTTGCCGGAGATTGAAAAGGAAATGAAGAAAATCATCAACGAGAATCTGGAGATTGTCCGCAAAGAAGTAAGCCGTGAAGAAGCAGTTAGCTTTTTTAATGACCTTGGCGATCCTTATAAGCTAGAGTTGATTGAAGCGATTCCGGCAGATGAGAAGGTCACTCTTTATCAACAGGGAGACTTTGTCGATCTTTGCCGTGGAGTACACGTGCCTTCTACTGGCAAGCTGAAGGAATTCAAATTGCTGAGCATCGCCGGTGCTTACTGGCGCGGCAACAGTGACAACAAAATGCTTCAACGTATTTACGGTACAGCCTTTTTCAACAAGGAGGATCTGAAGGAGCATTTAAGACTGCTTGAAGAAGCGAAGGAACGTGACCACCGCAAGCTTGGCAAAGAACTGAGCCTGTTCACAAACTCGCAGAAGGTCGGTCAGGGGCTTCCGCTTTGGCTTCCGAAAGGCGCGACGATCCGCCGTATCATTGAGCGCTATATTGTCGATAAAGAAGTCAGCCTCGGCTATGACCATGTGTATACACCAGTCTTGGGCAGTGTCGAGCTTTACAAAACTTCCGGCCACTGGGACCACTACCAGGAAAACATGTTCCCGGTCATGGAAATGGACAATGAACAGCTTGTCTTGAGACCGATGAACTGTCCTCACCATATGATGGTGTATAAAAACAGCATCCACAGCTATAGGGAGCTGCCGATCAGGATTGCTGAGCTTGGAACGATGCACCGTTATGAAATGTCCGGCGCATTGGCTGGCCTCCAGCGTGTGCGAGGAATGACTCTCAACGATGCTCACCTTTTTGTTCGCCCGGATCAGATAAAAGAAGAGTTCAAACGTGTCGTTGAACTTGTGCTTGCAGTTTATGCTGATTTTGATATGACTGATTACTCGTTCCGTCTGTCCTACCGCGACCCAGAAGACAAAGAGAAATATTTTGATGATGATGAAATGTGGGAAAAGGCTCAGTCCATGCTTAAAGAGGCGATGGATGAAATGGGACTCGATTATTTTGAAGCAGATGGGGAAGCGGCATTTTACGGACCAAAGCTGGATGTGCAGGTCAAGACTGCGCTTGGCAAAGAAGAGACATTGTCCACTGTTCAGCTCGATTTCCTGCTTCCTGAGCGTTTTGACCTGACTTATATCGGGGAAGACGGCAAGCAGCATCGTCCAGTTGTTATCCACCGTGGTGTTGTCTCGACTATGGAACGTTTCGTTGCCTTCTTGATCGAAGAATACAAGGGAGCTTTCCCGACATGGCTGGCTCCAATTCAGGCTCAAATCATCCCGGTTTCACCTGCTGTTCACTATGATTATGCAAGGGAAATCCAGGAAAAGCTGAAAGCAGAAGGCTTCCGCGTCGAGTTGGACGGCCGTGATGAGAAGATTGGCTACAAAATTCGGGAAGCGCAAATGCAGAAAATTCCTTATATGCTGGTTGTCGGAGACAAGGAAGTTGCCGACAAATCAGTCAACGTCCGTCCATACAGCGAACAGAATTCCGAGACTATCTCCTTCGATGAATTCCTTGAATTATTCAGGAAGGACGCGAAGATATAGGAAAGGCTTTGATCACAAGTTCGTATTCAATCGGCTTTTATGTAAAAAAAAGATTGCAGCCTGTATGGCTATCTGCTAAAATACCTTTTGTTGCAGTTAATTCGTTTGACACATCAAATACATTATGCTATATTAGCAAGAGTGAACTGAATACAAGTTTTAGGAAAGAAGAAGCACCCGCTTCTCACCTGGCTGACGCATTCACAGCTGTTGGCAGGTAATACGTAAACGTCTGATTATTTTGTTTCCGTAAGTGTGGGTGTCATTGCCTGCACTTTTTTTATTGCAAAATAAAAATGGACTCTTATTGGGTGAGCAAGATAAAAGGCTTTGTCCTTGCAATATACTTCTTCTCCTTAACAATGTATTCGATAAAACCATGGAGGTGGCTAATTATTAGCAAAGATGCGATGTTATTAAACGAGGGAATTCGCGCTCGCGAAATTCGTCTGATTGATCAAAACGGCGAGCAATTAGGAATTAAATCCAAAGCTGAGGCTCTTGAGATCGCAACGCGCGTCAATCTTGATCTTGTGCTTGTTGCTCCGAACGCGAAGCCTCCTGTAGGCAGAATTATGGACTACGGAAAATTCAAGTTCGAACAGCAAAAGAAAGAAAGAGAAGCACGTAAGAACCAAAAGATCATCACAACAAAAGAAGTCCGTCTTAGCCCGACAATTGATGAGCATGACTTCAACACGAAGCTTCGCAACGCTATCAAGTTCTTGGAAAAAGGCGATAAAGTAAAAGCATCCATCCGTTTTAAAGGACGTGCTATTACTCATAAGGAAATCGGTCAGCGTGTTCTTGATCGCTTCTCAGAAGCATGCAAAGAAGTAGCGACAATCGAATCGCATCCAAAAATGGATGGCCGAAGCATGTTCCTGGTACTAGCACCCAAAACTGAAAAGTAACGAGGAGGAAGTCCCTATGCCAAAAATGAAAACACACCGCGGCACAGCCAAGCGTTTCAAGAAAACTGGAACTGGCAAGCTTAAGCGTTCACACGCATTCACTAGCCACTTATTCGCAAACAAATCTACAAAAGCTAAGCGTAAGCTTCGCAAATCTGCAATGGTTTCCAAAGGCGATTTCAAACGTATTCGTCACATGCTTGACAACATTAAGTAAACTCGAGAAATCTCGATTTATATAGGAGGGAAATTACATGCCACGTGTAAAAGGCGGTACAGTTACGCGCAAGCGTCGTAAAAAAGTCATCAAATTAGCTAAAGGTTATTATGGTTCTAAACATACATTATACAAAGTTGCTAACCAGCAGGTTATGAAATCCCTAATGTATGCATTCCGCGACCGTCGTCAGAAGAAGCGCGACTTCCGCAAACTTTGGATCGCTCGTATCAACGCAGCAGCACGCATGAACGGTCTCTCATACAGCCGGTTAATGCACGGCCTTAAGCTTGCTGGTATCGAAGTAAACCGCAAGATGCTTGCTGAATTGGCAATAAGCGATGCTCAAGCATTCACTCAGTTGGCTGATACAGCAAAGCAACAATTAAACAAGTAAGGAAGACAACCATTCTCACTGGAGGGTGGTTTTTCTTTTACTATGAGGACGTGGGGTTATGGAAAAAATTTTTGCTGGCTTGATTTTTGTGATGAATCTAGGGGCATTTTTGACCATGGGATTGGATAAACGGCGAGCAAGACACAATCAATATCGAATAAGGGAAAAAACACTTTGGTATATTGCCTTCTTTGGCGGAGCGGTTGGGGCAACAACAGGAATGAAGTATTTTAGGCATAAGACGAAGCATAGCCAATTTGCGTATGGCATGCCGATTCTTGCAGTGATCGAGATTGGTATCTTTGCCTATTTATTTACATTGTTCGGATAATAGTGCAAAGATGTTTCATTTAGCTCCAGCGTCTAGGAGTCTGTCCGGCGGAGTGAAATCCACGTATTTTTATTTAAAATGAATGTTTTTATACAATAAAACGGATGAATAGGAAGCATTCTCGCAGAATTATACGCTAAAAAATTTTTATCGGACAGACTCCTTGCCCCCCTGAGATGCTTTGGGCCGCCCAAGATAGCAAAAGCGTCCGTAATAGGGCCGGACGCTTTCCATTATTTATCGTTTGCCATAAATTCCTTAACTGGGCTTTTCCAGTCGATTTTAGCGTCGGGATACTTGTCACGGATTTTTTGTTCGATAAACTGGAAGTCTTCAAGCACGAGTCTCTTTAAGGAAGAAGTTTCCTTGGGCCAGATGAAAATGGAAACGACTTCGAGTGCAGACGAAGTTATACTTACATACTTCTCTCCCTCAAACAAAACCCCTTTGTAAGTCACCAAAAAGTTTTTGCGGGCATTGGTTTGGTCATCCAATAAAAAGAAGCGCTTCTGCTCATGTGCAAGCTCCAGCTTCCGTTTCGGGTGGAATACATACTTCCCTCCACTGTAGATTAGGAAAAGGAATAGTAGCAAGAAAATAAGACGTAAAAGCAGAATCATAACTGCCCCTCCAATACGGAATTTCCTTATTTACGGATGAGATTCAAAATAGTTTCAACCAATTGATAATTGATCTATACTTTTTTGTGTAAAAAAAATACGAGGTGAAGCCAAATTATGAATACGAACAAACTATTTCAGATGCAAAAAGCACTTGACAGCTATATTGAGCGGCACCATCAATTAGAGAATGATGATTTATTTGACCGCAAGCTGCTTGCATTGCTAGTGGAAATAGGAGAGCTTGCGAATGAGACTAGGTGCTTTAAATTTTGGAGTGTGAAACCAGCGGCAGAAACAGATGTGATACTGGAGGAATTTGTGGATGGTGTCCATTTTATCCTGTCGCTCGGAATTGAGTGTGGTTTTGATGATATGGAATCTATTCTGCCAGGCACATCAACTGAAACCGAAGCAACTAGACAGCTATTGGCAATTTACGACTCTGTCCAAAAATTCAGGAACAGTCGCAGCAGGAACTCCTATCTAGAATTATTTCAAGGCTATATAAAGCTTGCCCAGCTGCTAGGTTTAAATGATACGCAAATTGAACAGGCATATATTGCGAAAAATGAAGTAAATTATCAAAGGCAGCGATCAGGATATTAGGCAGAATTTTTTGTACATTGTAGTAGATATCTAGTATAATTAAGTAGCAAAAATATATATTGAGGGAGTCGAAATAATGGCTAAATTAGATGAAACATTGACGATGTTAAAAGATTTAACCGATGCCAAAGGCATTCCCGGCAATGAGCGTGAGCCAAGAGAAGTAATGAAGAGATACATAACTCCATTCGCTGACGAAGTTACAACGGATGGAATAGGCAGCCTTGTTGCCAAGAAAGTTGGAGATGCAAATGGGCCGAAAATCATGGTTGCCGGCCATCTGGATGAAGTAGGTTTCATGGTGACAAGCATTGATGACAAGGGATTCATCCGCTTTCAGACAGTCGGCGGCTGGTGGAGCCAGGTGATGCTGGCACAGCGCGTAACAATCGTAACTCGCAAAGGAGAAATTACAGGAATCATTGGCTCAAAGCCGCCTCACATCCTTTCTGCAGAAGTGCGCAAAAAGCCGATCGATATAAAGGACATGTTCATTGATATCGGTGCATCAAGCCGGGATGAAGCGAAGGAATGGGGGATCACACCTGGAGACATGGTCGTTCCTTATTTTGAATTCACTGTCATGAACAATGAAAAAATGCTGCTTGCGAAAGCGTGGGATAACCGAATCGGCTGTGCGATTGCCATCGATGTCTTGAAGGGACTTAAAGATACAGAGCATCCGAATGTAGTATATGGCGTTGGAACAGTTCAGGAAGAAGTAGGCCTTAGAGGGGCAAAAACGTCTGCCCAGATGATTGAACCTGATATCGGTTTCGGCGTTGATGTAGGTATTGCCGGCGACACTCCAGGCGTCACAGAAAAAGAAGCTTTAAGCAAAATGGGGGAAGGTCCGCAAATCATCATTTATGATGCATCTATGGTGTCTCACAAAGGTCTGCGTGATTTTGTAACCGACTTGGCCGACGAGCTCCATATTCCATACCAATTCGACGCAGTCGCTGGCGGCGGAACAGACTCAGGGGCGATCCACCTAACACATCGTGGTGTACCGGCGTTGTCTATCACAATTGCGACTCGCTACATCCACTCACATGCAGCGATGCTTCACCGTGACGATTACGAAAACGCTGTAAAGCTGATCGTGGAAGTCATCAAGCGTCTTGACAAAGACACAGTCGAAAAACTTACGTATGAATAAAAAATAAGATTAAATTGTCCAGAAAACAGCTGAAACATGTTTTCTGGACAATTTTTTTGTTCCTATAAACGGCAATTCTCTTTCATCCCTACATTTTGGACTGGTATCACTACGGAATGAATGTCAAATGACCATGTTCTCTCCGAAATGAATCATAATCTCTCGAAAAATAGCCATAATCTCTCGCAAATGAACGATAATCTCTCCAAAAATAGGTATAATCTCTCCCAAATGAACGATAATCTCTATTTTTTCCATAAAATAGAAAAAACAAGAATGAGATATAATAAAAAGAACCCCTTATATATAAGGAGTCCTTCCAAAAAAGCTATTTTCCCTTTAATCCTGATTCCAAAGCATCCAGCATTTCCTGCTTTTCCGCTTCGGATGCGTTTTGCCAGATTACTTCGAACAGCACTCCGAGTCCTGGAAGCATTTTTTCTTCGCCGTTTTGGATTGCGTCGACGATGGTGTCCTTCAACTCGTCCTGTGTGTTCCCTGCTACATTTGATATGACAGCGTTTCTAAGGTTTAGGTTCATTCTTGATCAAACTCCTTTCCAATGTCCGTTATAGGATTAACTATTTTGATTTTATTATGTATCCGTTTTGCGCTATAATTGGAAAATGGAACAAGCCATAACAAAGGAGAGCCAGAATTGAAGTACATTCAATCTGATAAAAATCCGCAAGTCAAACAATGGAAGAAGTTAAAGACGAGAAAAGAACGCGATAAATCCGGAATGTTTCTTGTTGAAGGCATTCATTTAGTAGAAGAAGCACTTACAAAAAAAGAAGATGTAGAAGAAATCATTTTAAGCGAAAAAACGGAATTACCGCCCGGCATGGATTACGGTTCGATCTCTGTAACGGTTGTGACCGATGATATCAGCCTCCAGCTTGCCGATACCGAAACTACTCAAGGCATTTTTGCTGTTTGTCGCCAGTCAAAACAGAATATTGCCAATGGAAGGACCTTTCTGCTGATTGATGCTGTACAGGATCCAGGAAATTTAGGCACGATGATCCGGACAGCTGATGCAGCCGGGATGGATGCTGTAATAGTCGGCAAAGGCAGCGTCGATCTGTTTAACCCGAAGGTGCTGCGTTCAGCCCAGGGCAGTCACTTCCACTTGCCGGTTTTAAACGGCGATCTTCATGAGTGGATTACAAAACTACAAACCGACAACATCCCTGTTTATGGGACGTCACTTGAAAATGGGGTGATTTTTACAGAGGCTGAAAGCAAGGAGTCCTTTGCACTGCTGGTGGGGAATGAAGGAAGCGGAGTAAACAAGGAGCTGCTGGCAAAAACAACACAAAACCTTTATATCCCGATATACGGCAAGAGTGAATCCCTGAATGTCGCTGTCGCCGCAGGTATTTTGCTCTATTATTTAAAAATAGGCTCTAAAACCATTTGATACTGCGCCAAGATTATAATATAATAAACAGCAAACTTACTATTTTAAAAACGATGACGGAGAAAAGTAGCTTGAAGATGGCCATTCAGGGAGAAAATGCCAATGACTGAAAGCATTTTTATGGAACAGACGAGCGAAGTTCACCTCCAGAGTTGGCATCGGGACCGCTTTTACAGAAGCGTAAAGATGCATCGGCACAAGCCGTTATCCTAATGAAGCGAACACGTGATACATAATTGTATTATCTGTTAAAAAGGGTGGTACCGCGATAACCTTAACCTCGTCCCTTTATATGGGATGAGGTCTTTTTGTGTTCAAAAATGAAAAATAAGAAGGAGGATTCACCATGCAGGATCGTTTAAAAGAACTGCAGATAGAGGCGCTAGAAAAAGTAGCTGCTGCAGCTGACCTGAAAGAATTGAATGATATTCGCGTTTCCTATCTTGGGAAAAAGGGTCCAATCACAGAAGTTTTGAAAGGAATGGGCAAGCTATCGGCTGAAGAACGGCCGAAAATGGGTGCCTTGGCTAACGAAGTCCGCGATGCAATTTCTGGTCAAATGGAAGGAAAGCAAAAGGAGCTAGAGGAAGCAGCCGTGCAAAAGCAATTGGCAGCCGAAGAAATGGATGTGACGCTCCCTGGCAGACCTGTCAAAATGGGCAGTCATCACCCACTGACAAGCATCATCGAAGAAATCGAAGATCTTTTCATCGGCATGGGCTATACGGTCGAAGAAGGCCCGGAAGTGGAAAAAGATTACTATAACTTTGAAGCGCTGAATCTTCCAAAGGGGCATCCGGCACGGGATATGCAGGATTCCTTCTATATCACTGAAGAAACATTGTTGCGCACACATACATCTCCTGTGCAAGCACGGACGATGGAAAAGCACCAGGGCAAAGGGCCTGTTAAAATCATCTGCCCGGGCAAGGTTTATCGCCGTGATAACGACGATGCGACCCACTCCCATCAGTTCATGCAGATTGAAGGGCTTGTTGTTGATGAAAATATAAGGATGAGTGACCTGAAAGGAACGCTTGAAGTTTTTGCAAAGAAACTGTTCGGCGAAGACCGCGAAATTCGTCTGCGCCCAAGCTTCTTCCCATTCACGGAGCCATCCGTCGAAATGGATATTTCCTGCAAAATTTGCGGAGGATCCGGCTGCAGCGTATGTAAGGGAACAGGCTGGATTGAAATTCTTGGTGCAGGAATGGTTCACCCGAACGTCCTGGAAATGGCAGGTTATGATTCAAAGAAATACACTGGCTTTGCTTTTGGCATGGGGCCAGAGCGGATTGCGATGCTCAAGTATGGAGTCGATGACATCCGTCATTTCTATACGAATGATGTCCGTTTTTTGAAGCAATTTTCAGTTGAAGAATAAGGAGTAGGAGGGAAAAACCATGTTGGTATCGTATAAATGGCTGCAGGAATATATCGATTTGGCCGGCATATCTGCTGAAGAGCTTGCTGAAAAGATTACGAAGAGCGGCATTGAAGTAGAAGGCGTAGAAAAATTGAATGAAGGTTTGAAGGGTGTCGTTGTCGGACATGTGCTGGAATGCGAAAAGCATCCCAACGCTGAAAAACTGAACAAGACACTCGTTGACATTGGCAGCGGTGAACCTGTCCAGATCATTTGCGGCGCGCCGAATGTTGGCAAAGGCCAAAAGGTTGCGGTTGCGACGGTAGGGGCTGTACTGCCTGGAAACTTCAAAATCAAAAAAGCGAAACTTCGCGGCGAAGAATCAAATGGGATGATTTGTTCCCTACAGGAATTGGGGATCGAAGGCAAGCTGGCTCCCAAAGAATATGCTGAAGGTATCTATAATTTCTCATCGGATACGGAAGTCGGCCAAGATGCGCTTGAGGTCCTAAACAGGGATGATGTAATCCTTGAGCTTGGCCTGACGCCAAACCGGGCAGATGCGATGAGCATGCTTGGAGTTGCCTATGAAGTAGGAGCAATTCTCGGCAAAGAGGTGAAAATTCCAAATCCGCAGCCGAAAACTTCTTCTGAACAGGCGAGCGACTATATCAAAGTAACGGTTGAAGCAAAAGAAGACAATCCATTGTATGTTGCAAAGATCATTAAGAATGTAAAAATCGGTCCATCACCAGTATGGCTGCAAACAAGATTGATGTCTGCCGGTATCCGTCCGCATAATAACGTAGTGGATGTTACCAATTTTATTTTATTGGAGTATGGTCAGCCGCTTCATGCGTTCGATTACGATAAGCTAGGGTCTAAAGAGATTCTTGTCCGCCGAGCTGGGAATGGCGAAGTGATTGAAACACTTGATGATGTGAAACGGACTTTGACTCCGGATCACCTGGTGATTACGAACGGAACAGAGCCTGTGGCACTTGCGGGTGTCATGGGCGGAGCGAATTCTGAAGTCAGCAGCGATACGACGACCATACTGCTTGAGTCTGCTTATTTTACTGGCGGAGCAATCAGAAAGGCTTCCAAAGACCATGGTTTGCGAAGCGAAGCAAGCTCACGCTATGAAAAAGGCGTCGATCCTGAAAGAGTTCGTCCAGCAGCAGAACGCGCCGTCGAATTGATGGTCGAACTAGCGGGCGGAGAAGTGCTTGGCGGTATTGTCGAAGCGGATGCTCTAGATGTGAAGCCGGCAGTTGTTTCCACAACGCTTGGAAAAATCAATAAAATTTTAGGTACAACACTGGAAATGAACGAGGTTAAGGACATTTTTGCCCGTCTGAAGTTTGCTACATCCGTCGACAACGAGACGATTACCGTTACTGTACCTACACGCCGTGGGGACATCACAATAGAAGAAGATTTGATCGAAGAAGTTGGCCGCCTGTATGGCTATGATAACCTGCCAACGACTCTTCCTGAAGGACCGTCCACACCGGGACATCTTTCAAATTACCAGAAAAAGCGCCGTCTCGTCCGTCATTTTATGGAAGGAGCCGGACTTTTCCAGGCTGTAACTTATTCTCTGACTAGCGCTGAAAAAACCACACAATATGCTTTGGAGAAATACGAGCCAGTGGAATTGGCGATGCCGATGAGCGAGGACCGCAACCATCTGCGTCTGAGCATCGTTCCTGAACTACTGGAAGTGCTCAAATACAATAATGCCCGCCAGAACGACAGTGTCGCTGTTTATGAAACAGGAGCCGTCTTCCTGAAGAACAGCGATGGGGAACTTCCGGAAGAACGGGAGCACCTTGCTGCCGCAATTACCGGCTTATGGGAAAGCCATCCATGGCAGGGTGAAAAAAAGGCTGTTGATTTCTTCGTTCTAAAAGGAATCGTGGAAGGCTTGTTTGCCAAGCTTGGCCTTGAAAGCCAGCTTGGATTCCAGAAGGCGGAGCTTGATGGATTGCATCCTGGACGCACGGCTGAAATTTTCCTGAATGGCGATGTGATCGGCTTTATCGGCCAGGTTCACCCAACCATGCAAAAAACGCTTGACTTGAAAGAGACATATGTATTCGAGTTATCACTAAAAGCATTATTGGAAGCAGAAACAGCACCATTACAGTACACAGCAATCCCGCGCTTCCCGTGGATCACAAGGGATATTGCACTTGTTGTTGACAAGAAAAAAGCTGCTGGCGACCTGGAGAAGATCATCTCCGAAGCAGGTGGATCTTTGTTGAAGGAAGTGAGTGTTTTCGATCTTTACGAAGGCGAAAAAATGGAGCATGACAAGAAATCACTTGCATTCTCGTTGAAATACTTCGATCCAGAGAAAACCTTAACAGACGAAGACATTGCAAAAGTTCATAATAAAGTCCTTGCTAAACTTGAAGAAAAAGCTGGAGCAGTTTTAAGAGGATAAACAGGAAAAGGCAGCCCCCGGGCTGCCTTTTTTGTTTATCCATTCTGCGATTCCGCGAATTAGTGCCACAATTCCTCGAAAATCACGGACATTCCCGCGAAAATCCCCCACAATTCCGCGAACTGGAAAAACCAGCGCATTTTCCCCAATGCTACACGCGGGCGATCTTCTTCGCTTTTTCAGTATTGGCAAAATGAAGCTTGACGTATTCAGGCAGTATTTCCACACCTTTTTCGATTATCAACCTGGCCGCCGCCTTATCAACAGCAGGTCCTGCACCTTTCGGAATCGTGAATCCTGCACGTTTGCTGAGGTTTTCGAAATGGCGGACAAACGCATAGCGGGCAATGATCGATGCTGCGGCAACACCGAGATGGATTCCTTCTGCTTTTGTACTGAATAGGACATTGTCACGGATGATCTTCTTTTGTCCTTTCAAATGGGCAAAGTAGATAGCTTCTTTTGCAAATTCATCAATTAAAATCGCTTCTGGTTTTTCCGGAGCGATTTTTTCAAGCATATGGCCGATTGCCTGATTATGCAGCAGCGCCTTCAGCTTTCCCTGGGACATGCCCTTCATTTGCATCTCGTTATATTTTTCATTATGTAAGGTCATCAGGCTGTAAGGCAAAAAGGGAACAAGCTGTTTGGCAATCTCGATGATTTTATCATCTTTGAGATTTTTAGAATCCTGGACACCGAGCTCTTTTAGCACAGGGATATCCTGCCTTCTAACATAGGCGGCAACGACCGTGATCGGACCGAAATAGTCTCCGGTTCCAACTTCATCGGAACCGATGATTGACATTTCTGCAATATTCTTCGGTAAGTGGGCCCCTGGCACAGACGCTGGGCTCTTTTTGGCGGAAGCAGCTGTAGCCGCGCCCCACTTTGCTGCTTCATTCTCTCCGTCTTTTCCCTGGAACAACACTTTCCCTGATTGATAGGCAGTTATCGCACAGGAAGGTGTTTTTGCGGCAAAAACACTGCCAGGCGGAAGCTTCTCAATCAGAAACTTGCTGTAATACTCCTTCATCTTTCTGATTTCTTCCGGACTTTTCTGTAGGACACTATTTCCCATCGTGCTCCACTCCCTTGATAAAGTTATGAATCGGATAGCCAACTACTTCCCAGCTTTTTACGTTCATGTTATAGTATAAAATAGGATTCTTATGAAGGGGGCAAAAATGTTGTCAGACACACAAAAAAATCGGTCGACTGTCGATATATATGGACAGCAGTATACTATAGTCGGCATAGAAAGCACCAGCCATATCCGGCTCATTGCCTCGATGGTAGATGATAAAATGCGGGAAATTGGTTCAGCGAATCCGTCACTTGATACTAGTAAATTGGCTGTGTTAACAGCAGTGAACGCTGTTAATGATTACATAAAAATGAAAGATCGTATGGAAGCGCTCGAAGCGGAAATTAAAAGGTTAAAGGACTGAATAATGCATGCTTGATCTCGCCGTTTTGGCTATATTGGTCATGGGATTTATGGTAGGACTGAAAAGGGGCTTTATCCTGCAAACCATCCACTTGGCCGGTTTTATCGCAGCTTTCGTTGTTGCGTATGTTTATTATGAGCAGCTTGCTCCCAAGCTGACGTTATGGATTCCGTATCCAAATCTCGACAGCAATTCTACATTCAAATTTTTATTGGAGAATACAAATTTAGAAGATGCTTATTACCGGGCCATTGCGTTCGCAATCATCTTCTTCGCTGTGAAAATACTGCTTCAAATCATCGGCTCGATGCTTGATTTTGTCGCACATCTGCCGATTCTGAAGCAGCTGAATGTGTGGGCAGGAGGAATCCTTGGTTTTATAGAAGTGTACCTGCTGCTGTTTATCATTCTCTACATTGCGGCACTGCTGCCGATCCCGGCGATCCAGGGACCTTTAAACGATTCCATTCTAGCCGAGAACATCATTAAAAATACTCCAGTATTTTCCCAACAAATCAAACAACTTTGGATTGAATACAAGGCTGCATAACTTCTCTTTTGCGGAGAAGTTTTTTTTATCCGGCGAAAAAGTGTCATTTAATTTCACAGTGGAGCTGGTTTTCTATAAAATAGAGACAATGGCCAAGACAGGATTGTAAAACTGGTTCAGAAATGGAAAAGGCAGGTGGAATTTGTGTCTGTTAATAAAAAAGATATCGTTCGATTGCTTGAAACGATTGCTATCTATATGGAATTAAAAGGGGAGAATCCATTTAAGGTATCCGCATTTCGCAAGGCTGCTGCTGCTCTTGAAGGGGATGAACGCAGCATGTCGGAAATGGGAGACCCTACTGAACTCAAAGGTATTGGAAAAGGTACTGCAGCAGTCATCCTGGAATTCATGGAAACAGGTCAGTCGACCGAGTTAAAGGAATTGCAGGAAGAAGTGCCAAGCGGCCTCATCCCACTTTTGCAGCTGCCTGGTATGGGAGGCAAAAAGATTGCCAAGCTGTATAAAGAGCTCGGTGTAGAAAGTGTCCATGATCTGGAGGAAGCTGCCATGGCAAGAAAGATTCGTGATCTCGCTGGTTTTGGCAAAAAATCAGAAGAAAAAATTCTTGCAGCGATTGAAAACTTTGGCACAAGACCGGAAAGGCTTCCGCTTGCCTACATGCTTCCAGTTGCTGAATTAATGGAATCCTATCTTCAAAAGATAGACAGTATTAAACAATTTTCAAGAGCCGGAAGCTTGCGAAGGATGAGGGAGACAATTAAGGATCTCGATTTTATCATCGCTTCCGCAAATCGTTCCGCAGTGAAGGACGAATTGGTCAAACTCCCGAAAATCAAAGAAATCATTGCTTCAGGCGACACAAAAGTCTCTGTCACTCTCGCGCTTGACTACGATGTGAATGTGGATTTTCGGCTTGTCGAACCAGAGGAATTTGCAACCGCACTCCATCATTTTACTGGGTCGAAGGAGCACAATGTGAGAATGAGGCAGCTTGCGAAGGAAAAGGGAGAGAAAATCAGCGAATATGGTGTGGAGAATGTAGAGACGGGTAAAGTCACCACTTTTAAGTCGGAAGAGGAATTTTATCAATATTTCGGCCTTCCGTTTATTCCGCCAGAATTACGAGAAGACGGCTCGGAGGTTGAGTTATACAATAAGGATTTGAAACTGATCACTCTTGACGCGATAAAGGGCGATCTTCATATGCATTCAACATGGAGCGATGGCGGGCATTCAATGGAAGAAATGGCCAGGGAATGTATAGCAAAAGGCTATACATACATGGCTATCACCGACCATTCTCAATTCCTTAAGGTTGCGAACGGATTAACGCCTGAACGCTTGCGAAAACAAATAGAAGAAGTGAAAGAACTGAATAAGAAATTCGATGACTTCACGATTTTGACAGGTATCGAAATGGATATTTTACCGGATGGCACCCTGGACTTTGAAGATGAATTGCTCGCTGAGCTGGACTTGGTCATCGCATCGATTCATTCTTCGTTTTCACAGCCGACCGAAAAAATCATGACTCGGCTGAAGACAGCGTTGGAGAATGCACATGTTGATATCATCGCCCATCCAACGGGACGACTGATTGGCCGCAGAGAGGGATACTCGGTTGATATCGATATGCTGATCAAGCTTGCGAAGGAAACGAATACAGCGCTTGAACTGAATGCCAATCCTAACAGACTTGATCTAGCGGCGGAATATTTAAGAAAAGCTCAGGATGAGGGTGTGAAAATTGTCATTAATACAGACGCCCACAAAGTAGATACACTGGAACATATGGGAATTGGCGTAACGACCGCCAGAAAAGGCTGGATTCAGGAATCATCCGTCCTGAATGCTCTTGGGCTCGATGGATTGGTTGATTTCCTGCACGACCGTAATCAATAAGGGGGTTCTTCGATTAAGAAGAAGGAGGAAATTTTGTGCAGCAACGAGTTTTGAAAACATTAGAATTTGATAAAATCAGGAACCAGCTGATGGAACATACTTCATCCTCATTAGGGCGTGAAAAGGCAGTCGCTTTATTGCCATCGGTCGATTTTTCCGAGGTTTTTCGTTTGCAGGAAGAAACGGATGAAGCAGCAAAGGTTCTAAGACGAAAAGGAAATATCCCATTAGGCGGCATACACGATATCCGGCCTCATGTAAAAAGAGCTCAGATCGGCGGCATGCTTAGCTCGCACGAACTGGTGCAGGTCGCAAGTACGGTGCATGCTAGTAGACAGATAAAGCGTTTCATCGAAGATCTTCAGGAATTGATCGAAGTGCCGATTTTGCTGAGCTACACTGAAGGCATCGTCGTCCTTGCAAATCTGGAGGAATCGATCAGGAACGCAATCGATGAAGGCGGAGAAGTACTTGATGGTGCAAGTGAAGCGCTGAGGTCGCTGAGACAGCAAATACGCGCAAGGGAAGCAAGAGTACGTGAAAAATTAGAAAGCATGATTCGCTCATCCAATGCTTCAAAAATGCTATCGGATGCGATCATCACTATCAGGAATGAACGATTTGTCATTCCCGTCAAACAGGAATACCGCTCCCATTACGGCGGCATCATCCATGACCAAAGTTCTTCCGGCCAGACACTGTTCATTGAGCCACAGTCGATTGTACAGTTGAATAATGAGCTTCAAACGATAAAAGTAAAAGAGCAGCAGGAAATAGAACGAATCCTGTCAGAGCTTTCTGCACTGACAGCCGAGCACCATGATGAACTACTGGTGATGGTAAGCATCATGGGTGAACTGGATTTTATGTTTGCCAAGGCTCGATACGGTAGCAAAATCAAGGGTTCGAAGCCAATCGTCAATGACGAAGGCCGCATCAACCTTTTTCAGGCAAGGCATCCGTTGATTTCCATAGAGGAGGTTGTCCCAAATAGTGTCAGTTTGGGGAGTGATTATACAACCATTGTCATTACAGGTCCGAATACAGGAGGGAAAACGGTTACGCTGAAAACAGTAGGGCTTTGTACGTTAATGGCCCAGGCTGGATTGCAGATCCCAGCGCTAGACGGGTCGGAGGTTGCTGTTTTTGGATCGGTATATGCGGACATTGGCGATGAACAGTCCATCGAGCAAAGCTTGAGTACTTTTTCGTCGCATATGGTCCATATCGTGGAAATCCTCGAGAAAGCGGACGATCACAGCCTTGTTCTTTTCGACGAACTTGGCGCAGGTACGGATCCACAGGAAGGGGCAGCGCTGGCAATCGCTATTCTGGATGAAGTATACAAACGCCGGGCAAGGGTAATTGCGACAACGCATTACCCAGAGTTAAAAGCATACGGATACAATCGTGAAGGAGTCACCAATGCGAGCGTCGAATTTGATGTCGAAACATTGAGTCCGACATATAAGCTTTTGATTGGTGTTCCGGGACGAAGCAATGCATTTGAAATCTCCAAGAGACTCGGATTGAAGGACTCTGTCATTGATACAGCAAGATCGTATATCAGTGCTGACAGCAATGAGGTCGAAAATATGATTGCTTCTCTTGAGTCGAGCCGCAAACAGGCGGAAACAGACAGAGAAGCAGCCCGCCAGCTGCTTAAGGATGCCGACAGCCTCCATAAGGATATGCAGAGGCAAATGTCGGAGTATCATCAGAAAAAAGAGGAACTTGCTGAGAAGGCAAAGGTGAAAGCAGCTTCCATTGTGGAAAAAGCGAAGGAAGAAGCAGAAGAAGTCATCCGTGAACTGCGAAAGCTAAGGCTGGAAAAAGGCGCGGAAATAAAAGAACATGAATTGATTGATGCAAAAAGACGCCTAAGCGAGGCCACACCTGAGCTCAATAAGGTGCGGAAGGGTAGCAAGGCGAAACCTGCCAAGCATGAATTTAAACCAGGAGACGAGGTCCATGTGCTGACATTTGGCCAAAAAGGCCATTTAGTGGACCGTGTAAATGATAAAGAGTGGCAAGTCCAGATGGGCATTCTCAAAATGAAAGTGAAGGAAACCGATTTGGAATACGTCCATACTCCGAAGCCGGTAGAAACAAGGCCGATTGCTACCGTTAAAGGAAAGGAATTCCACGTAGGACTAGAGCTGGACCTTAGAGGGGAGCGCTATGAAGATGCGCTTATAAGGGTCGAAAAATACATCGACGATGCGCTATTAGCCGGTTATCCTCGCGTCAGCATCATCCATGGAAAAGGAACAGGAGCATTAAGGCAGGGGGTTCAGGAATATCTGCGCGGCCACCGGTCTGTCAAAAAAATCCGTTTTGGGGAAGCTGGAGAAGGTGGAACAGGTGTAACTGTGGCAGAATTTCAATAGCGGATCGATAGCTGAAAAAATAGGAATCTTCGCCAAAAACCATTATAATAGCGATATTAGGAAAATATATTCAGGGAGATTGGACATGGAGCATTTCTGGGAAAATGAATATATAGTAACAGCAGGCTATTACAGTGTGGCAATTCTCTGCATGGTTGTGTTTCTAGCTGTCTTTGAATTGGTCACTAAATATCGGAACTGGGATGAGATCCAAAAAGGGAATCTTTCAGTTGCAATGGCAACCGGCGGGAAAATTTTCGGGGTATCGAATATCTTCCGTCATTCCATCAACCAGCATGATTCCCTTCTCACGATGGTTAGTTGGGGAGTTTTCGGCTTTGTGCTGCTTTTGATTGGTTACTTTATTTTTGAATTCTTGACCCCGAAGTTCAACATCGACATTGAAATTGAAAAGGACAATCGTGCAGTTGGTCTGATTTCCATGGTCATCTCTGTCGGCCTGTCGTATATCATCGGAGCAGGAATTTAAACAGGAGGATCGGAACAGATGCAAAAGCTGGCAAAAATTTTGCTGATCCTATGCGGATTATTTCTGCTGGTCGGGATAATTTATTTGATGTTTATTGTATAAAACAATTGCAAAACCGCCTTCAATGGCGGTTTTTTCGATTAATTATGAGAATTTGTCCCTATTAGCTAATCTAATTGTCATAAAAAGATCATTGTATTATAATGAAAGAAAAGAATTTTCTAAAAATTTTAACTAAGGAGGCGTCAAGATGGAAGCAAAACCGTGGCTGTCGCAATACCCTCCGGAAATTCCTGCTCATTTGGAAATTCAGGAAGCAACCGTCCAGGATTATTTAAAGAGGACTTCTGAGAAATATCCTGAGAAAGTGGCCATCCATTTCATGGGCAAAGAACTGACGTATAAGCAAGTCTACAATTATGCGAAAAAACTGGCTGCCTATCTGCAAGAGCTGGGAATCGAAAAAGGAGACAGGGTGGCGATCATGCTTCCAAATACTCCCCAGTCGATCATCAGTTACTATGCAATCCTAATGGCCGGCGGAATCGTCGTCCAAACAAATCCGCAATATATGGAACGTGAACTGGAGTACCAGATGAAGGATTCCGGAGCCAAAGCAATTATTACTCTGGATATTTTATTCCCGCGGGTATCCAAGATCATCGCCAAAACTAATTTAGAGAATATAATTGTAACCGCTATCAAAGATTACCTTCCATTCCCCAAGAACCTTGTTTATCCTTACATCCAGAAAAAACAGTATGGTCTGATCGTGAATGTGAAGCACGAAGGCCAGAATCATCTTTTTACCGAGATTATGAAAAAACCAGCGGGCAAATGGAAGCAATACGAGCTTGATTTTGAAGAAGATATGGCAGTATTGCAGTATACAGGCGGTACAACCGGATTTCCGAAAGGGGTCATGCTCACTCATAAAAACCTGATAGCAAATGCGGCTATGAGCAATGCCTGGCTGTATAAATGCAAAGAAGGCGAAGAAACTGTCCTGGCGATTCTTCCGTTTTTCCATGTGTATGGGATGACAGCTGTTTTGATTCTGTCTGTCATGCAAGGACAAAAAATGGTACTTTTACCGAAATTCGATGCAGAAACGACGTTAAAGACAATTGAAAAACAAAAACCGACACTTTTTCCAGGTGCTCCAACCATTTACATTGGATTGCTGAATCATCCGGATATTAAGAAGTATGATCTGTCTTCGATTGATTCCTGCATCAGTGGCTCTGCCCCCCTTCCGGTGGAGGTCCAGGAGAGATTCGAGGAGGTAACGGGCGGGAAGCTTGTCGAAGGATACGGATTGACTGAATCGTCACCGGTTACCCATGCTAACTTCTTATGGGATAAAAAGCGTGTGAAAGGAAGCATCGGCGTGCCATGGCCGGATACAGATGCTGCAATTTTCTCATTAGAGACTGGCGAGCCGCTGCCGCCTGGTGAAATTGGTGAACTGGCTGTAAAAGGTCCGCAAGTAATGAAGGGCTACTGGAATAGACAAGAAGAAACGGAGCAGGTGCTAAAGGATGGATGGCTGCTGACTGGTGATCTTGGCTATATGGATGAAGAAGGTTATTTTTATATTGTCGACCGGAAGAAGGATATGATTATTGCCGGGGGCTTCAATATCTATCCACGTGAAATCGAGGAAGTCCTTTATGAACATCCTGCGGTACAAGAGGTTGTTGCGGCAGGAATACCAGATCCATATAGAGGAGAAACGGTGAAAGTCTATGTTGTGCTAAAGGAAGGCAAAGAGGCGAGCGAGGAGGAACTGAACGAATACTCTCGCAAACACCTGGCAGCTTATAAGGTGCCAAGACTTTATGAATTTAGAAAAGAACTGCCGAAAACAGCAGTCGGCAAGATTCTCAGAAGAGCACTTGTAGATGAAGAAAAAGCAAAAATAGAGGACCACCAAAAGCGAGCGTAACTTTAAAGCCCTGCTTGCACGGCTCTTTCTTTTTGGCAAAGAAAGCTTGTCCAATGAAACACATTTTCTTGACAGCCAAAATAGGAAACACTATTATTAAATTATGAATGATTATTCATTCAGCAAGCAGCAATCCAGAGTAAAATTAGCAAATCGGAGTGAGACGCTGTAGCATTTATTGCTTGTGCTTTTCCTTTAAACAGGAGTGGACGAAATGAAAAAAAATAGGCCGAAGTATATGCAAATAATTGATGCAGCAGTAGTCGTTATTGCAGAAAATGGCTATCACCAGGCGCAAGTGTCTAAAATCGCAAAGCAGGCTGGAGTAGCTGATGGAACCATTTATTTGTATTTTAAAAATAAAGAAGACATACTGATTTCTTTGTTCGAGGAGAAAATGGGTTATTTTGTGGGAAGTATTGAAGAAAAAATTGCAGGAAAGCAAACAGCAATAGAGAAGTTATATATGTTGGTCGAAACGCATTTTAAAATTCTTTCAGATGATCGGCATCTTGCGATTGTGACCCAGCTGGAGCTAAGGCAGTCAAACAAGGATCTCCGCCTTAAAATCAATGAGGTGCTAAAGGGCTACTTAATGCTGATCGACAAAATCATTAAGGAAGGCATAGAAAATGGGGAGTTTTCTAGCTCTTTAGATGTGCGTCTCGCAAGGCAGATGATTTTTGGTACGGTGGATGAAACCGCGACTTCATGGGTTATGAACGAACAGAAGTACCAGCTTACTGACCTGGCTAAAAAAGTTCACCAACTGCTGATCAACGGCTGCGGGTACTACGATGACAAACAAATTTCATCAAGTCCTTTGTAAAATGTCATTGTGGAAACATGAAAGAAGGAATCGCCGATTGGGAATAGTCCTTAGTTGAAAAAAAGGAGGGGAAAGTATGGAATATCTTAAATGGTCTACGAAGGACAGGGTAGCTACGATCACGATCGACCGTCCACCAGCTAATGCGCTTGCATCTGGGCTGCTGAAGGAATTATCGGTCGTCCTTGATGAAATCGAGGGAAATGAGGAAATCAGGGTAGTCCTAATTCATGGTGAAGGAAGGTTCTTTTCAGCAGGAGCAGATATCAAGGAATTCACTACAATTAAAACAGGAGAAGATTTTGCCCAGCTTGCGGAGTACGGTCAAGATTTGTTTGAACGGATGGAACATTTTCCGAAGCCAATTATCGCTGCTATTCATGGCGCGGCATTGGGCGGCGGACTTGAACTTGCGATGGCGTGCCATTTCCGTCTAGTAGCGGAAAATGCGAAATTGGGATTGCCAGAACTGCAGCTCGGACTGATTCCAGGATTTGCAGGCAGCCAGCGTCTTCCGCGTTATGTAGGCGTTGCCAGAGCGGCAGAAATGCTGTTTACGAGCGACCCAATCACTGGTGTGGAAGCAGTCCAATTTGGATTGGCTAATCATGCTTACCCTGAAGAGCAATTGCTTGAAAACGCATACAAGCTTGCTGGGAAAATCGCGGCAAAAAGTCCAGTTTCTCTCGGTGCAGCTATTAAACTCTTGAACTATTCCAAACACGAATCCTTCTACAAAGGAGTTAAGGAAGAAGCCAAGCTCTTCGGCGAAGTCTTCCTGTCAGCGGATGGGCAAGAGGGAATTAAGGCTTTCCTTGAAAAAAGGTCACCGGAATTTACAGGAAGATAAGAAAAGCGCAAGCGCCTAGGAGTCTGTCCGACGTTATTCTGTAAGAAAATCCTTTTGGCATAAAATATTTTCAATCTTTAGAACAACTTAAATGTTTGAATACTTAGGAGGGGAACAAATTGAATATTTACGTACTAATGAAGAGGACGTTTGATACAGAAGAGAAGATCACGCTATCAAACGGGAAAATCAATGAAGATGGCGCTGAATTTATCATCAATCCTTATGATGAGTATGCAATCGAGGAAGCAATCCAAGTCAGAGATGCTCACGGTGGAGAAGTAACAGTCCTTTCAGTCGGGAATGAGGAAACCGAGAAGCAGCTACGTACCGCATTGGCGATGGGAGCAGATAAAGCCGTATTGATCAATATCGAGGATGATGTAGAAGACGGAGACCAGTTCACTACTGCGAAAATCCTTGCTGAATACCTTAAGGATAAAAATGCAGACTTAATCCTTGGCGGAAATGTGGCTATCGATGGCGGATCAGGCCAGGTAGCGCCTCGTGTTGCCGAACAGCTTGGAATCCCTTATGTAACAACGATTACGAAACTAGAAATCAACGGAACGACTGCAACGATTACTAGAGATGTCGAAGGTGATTCAGAGGTAATGGAAACAAGCCTACCTGTTCTTGTAACTGCACAGCAGGGCCTGAACGAACCGCGCTATCCATCTCTTCCAGGAATTATGAAAGCAAAGAAAAAACCATTGGATGAGCTTGAACTTGATGACCTTGATCTGGATGTGGATGATGTAGAAGCTAAGACCAAAACGATTGAACTTTATCTCCCTCCGCAAAAAGAGGCAGGGAAAGTCCTTCAAGGAGAGCTAGCCGATCAGGTTAAGGAACTAGTCAGCCTGCTCCATACTGAAGCAAAAGTCATTTAAGATAGAAAAATCAATATGCAGGAGGGAAATCATATGGCGAGAAAAGTAGTAGTATTGGGTGAAGCTCGTGAAGGACAACTAAGAAATGTTTCTTTCGAGGCAATTGCAGCTGCTAAAACAGTTGCAGAAGGCGGAGAAGTAGTTGGAGTACTGCTCGGCGAATCTGTAAAGTCATTGGGAAATGCCCTATTTCAATATGGAGCCGACAAAGTGATCGTAGTAGAAGATGCTAAGCTGGCTCAGTATACACCTGACGGGTTTTCCCAGGCATTGATGGCTGTTATGGAGCAGGAAAAGCCTGAGGGAATTATTTTCGGACATACCTCACTTGGAAAAGATTTTGCACCGAAAATCGCAAGCAAATTGGGCTCAGGACTCATTTCAGATGCGGTAGCGGTGGAGGAAGCAGGCGGAAATCTTGTGTTCACTCGCCCCATCTATTCCGGTAAGGCTTTTGAAAAGAAGATTGTCACGGATGGTCTAGTGTTTGCGACCATTCGTCCAAACAATATTGCTCCATTGGAGAAGGATGCTGACAGATCTGGTGAAGTAACAACTGTTACAGCAGAAATAAAAGATATAAGAACGATCATTAAGGAGGTTGTCCGCAAAGCGACGGAAGGCGTAGACCTGTCAGAAGCAAAGGTCGTGGTAGCCGGAGGGCGCGGTGTAAAAAGCGAAGACGGTTTTGAACCTCTTAAGGAACTAGCAGACGTCCTTGGCGGCGCGGTTGGTGCATCCCGCGGTGCTTGCGATGCTGACTATTGTGATTATTCCCTGCAGATTGGCCAGACAGGGAAGGTTGTCACCCCTGATTTGTATATCGCAGTTGGTATCTCCGGAGCAATCCAGCACCTGGCAGGTATGTCAAACTCAAAAGTTATCGTAGCCATCAACAAAGATCCAGAAGCGAATATCTTTAAAGTGGCAGACTATGGAATCGTTGGCGACTTATTCGAAGTCGTTCCCATGCTCACAGAAGAGTTCAAGAAGCTCAAAGTAAACGCATAAAATTTCCAATGAAGAAAACGGACGAGAACAGCGTTCGTTTTTTTTTTAAAAGGTAAGAAACAAATATGGCGGGCTTCGCACCGCCACCATCTACAATGAGATCCTCAATGGAGAAAAAATGGAGATTCTGGATTTGCAAAAAATGGTAGATAGACAACGAAAGCGAGCATTACAGACATTGCTGAAGGACTAAATGGGCGTATTTTTCGCTATCATCGGGAAATGTTATGCTTTCATTGGGATCATATGACGTACCTAGAAAAATTCATTAATAAAGTAGAAGAACAAATTGACAAATTACTCACTCCTTATCACAAGGAAAGTGAATTGTTAGAAACGATACCTGGTGTCAACAAAGCTGCATCAGCGACGATTATCGCTGATATGGGTGTTGATATGTCAGTATTTAAGTCGGCTAAATATCTTGCATCATGGGCTGGAGTTAGTTCAGGAAATTACGAGAGTGCCGGTAAAAAAAACAAGTAAAATAACGGCAGGAAACAAAGCATTACGGACAATCGCAGTAGAATGTGCATTTGAAACCACAAAACTAAATAACCGCATCACCGCACACCGTAAAAGAATTATGAAGCGACAGGGAAAAATGAAAGCACGAGTCGCTTCCGCTCATTTAATTTTGACCATTGCTTACAACATCTTAAAAACAGGAGAAGCGTATCAGGAACTAGGCCCCGAATACGTTCAACAAAAAAGGCATGATAAAGAACTAAAAATGAAGCGGTTCACGGGCACAAGAAAGGGAAACATGTGCCCGTGAAAAGAGGAAATAGCGGTTCACGGTCACATAAAAGGGAAACATGTGCCCGTGAAAAGAGGAAATAGCGGTTAACGGGCACATAAAAGGGAAACATGTACCCGTGAAAAGAGGAAACAGCGGTTCACGGGCACATACAAGGGAAATATGTGTCCGTGAAAAGAGGAAACAGCGGTTCACGGTCACATAAAAAGGAAATATGTGCCCGTGAAAAGAGGAAACAGCGGTTCACGGTCACATACAAGGGAAACATGTGCCCGTGAAAAGGGGAAACAGCGGACGACGGTCACATAAAAGGGAAACATGTGCCCGTGAAAAGAGGAAACAGCGGACGACGGTCACATAAAAGGGAAACATGTGCCCGTGAAAAGAGGAAACAGTGGTTCACGGGCACATACAAGGGAAATATGTGCCCGTGAAAAGAGGAAACAGCGGTGTTAGACCCGCCAGCCACAGGACGTGGCGTTCTAGGCGTGCAGCGCTTGTCGGGGCTGACCAAGGCGCTTGCGCTTTTCTAGGAATATTCACATTTAAAGGGGGTATATTATACCCGGAGCAGATAAATAGCATCAATGGATAGACAATGATATACTAACGATATTATTTAGAAATATTTTAGGAGGCATTTAAATGGCTATTACACATGCTACTGACGCAACTTTTGCTAACGAAATAGGATCAGGTATAGTGCTTGTTGATTTTTGGGCACCATGGTGCGGCCCTTGTAAGATGATCGCGCCTGTGCTTGAACAGATAGACGCAGAAATGAGTGACAAGGTGAAAATTGTGAAGCTTGATGTGGATGACAACCAGGAAACAGCAGCAAAGTACGGCATCATGAGCATCCCAACATTACTTATGCTCAAAGATGGACAACCGGTTGATAAAATTATCGGTTACCAGCCGAAAGAAGCATTAGTAGGACGTATTCAACAGCATATTTAATCTCAAAAAAAGAGGCTGACTCAAAAGGTTGAATAAATCCAACCTGAGAGTCGCCTCTTTTATTTTATCTTTAAACTTGACTCGAATGGAGTAGAAGACGCGAAGACAGCCGATAGATGAGACCCCGTAAAAGCCAACACGGACGAGGAGCTTTAACGACGACCGAAGCGCCTGGAACGGAAATCGATGGACTATTTTGGTAAGTAAAAATAAAGAGGGTGCTCAAAGGTTATACTTTTGTGACACTCTTTTTTTTACAAGATAAGAAAGCATAAAATTCACTTCGAGAATGGTCTAACTCCAGCGCCTAGCCCCTCGAGTCGCTTCGGTCCGACCCATGAAGTCAAAGAACGACTTCACTGGTCGGCCCTCCAGCGCTTGTCGGGGCTGACCAAGGCACTTGCGCTTTTTTTACTAGTTTTCTCAAAAAGTTCATTGACAGTGAAAATCATTCTCGATTATAATAACAAATGTAAATGAAAATCATTATCATTTATGAGGTGAATGATACTACATAGGGGGATTTCAAGCATGAATAAGAAAAAGCACCTGATCACAATCTTTGCAAGTTTTTTAATGGCAAGTACTGTATTGGCGGCTTGCGGAGGAGATCAAACAACAGATAAGCCGGAACAAACGAAACAGGCTGAAACAGAGGGAGATAAGAAAGAAACGAAGGAAGAAGTCGTAACGGGTACAGATGTTGCAAAACAAGTTGCAGCATATACCGATATGATGTCTGAGCTAGCAGTTGCAAAAGATGGTCAGGAAGTGGATTGGGATACTGTCCAACAAAAATACGAGGCAGGTCTTCAAAAAGGAATTGCTGACTTTAATCCTGAGTTTGACCAGGCAATCCAGGCGGCGCTTTCTGCGGGAAAAAACGGAGAAATGGAACCAATTATCGCTGTTCAATTGGCAGATAAGACAACTCAATCTTATTTTTATCAGATCCAAAAGGTCCTGCAACAGGAAGCTGCTGATGCTCTTGGGAATGAGAAACAAAATGAGGTGAATTTTGCATTTGAACAAATCAAATTTCTGGCAGAAAAGATTTTCATTCCGACAGCTGAAAAACGTGATAGCTATTATGAGCTAAGCGGAGATTCAAGTCTTGTCGAGAACATCAACTCCGGCCTCTCCGCACAGGAAGAAGCAATTGCTGCTGGCAATGTGGAAGATTTCCAGGTTTTTTTACAAGTAACGGATAAGTCAATCTTCAGAAGCTACTATCTCGCGGTAAAATCATATGCTGAGAAAATGGAAGCAGGAGCGAAAGAAGGAAAAGAGAAGCAAGAATTATCCATCATGCAAGCAGAGGCATGGGGATTCTATCAAGCAATCAAAGGATCACTTGGCGGTGGAGATGAAGCAGCCGCAGCTCAGTTAGAAAAGCTGCTAACACTTAACACAACGGATCCGGCCACCATTAAAGCAGCGGAGACAAATGCATTATTCGCAAAGACAATTTCTGGGAAAATTAAAGGGTATTATGAAAAAGCTCCAAAGCTTCTTGCTGAAAAGAATATAGCAGAAGCAAAAGGAAGTGCAATGGAGGGAAATATGTTCCTGAAAATGCTTCAAGGGCAAATGACTGAAAAGTTAGGGGAAGAAAAAACGCAAGCTGCCTTTGCAGAAGCGGAAGCATGGTATAATGCCATTGCGGATAATAAGCCGGAAGATGCAAAAGTAAGTGGCAACGCAGTGATTTCCACAGTGGATAGTCTACTTTAACAAATGGGAGCCGCAGCAATGTGGCTCTATTGCCGTTTTTTTCTAAAAATGATGAGAAAAATGGACTTGTGCTAAGAAAAGAGGGTTAATTAGTGAAAATATTGATCACGGGGGGAGCGGGTTTTATCGGCAGCCATTTTGCAGTGAAAATGCTCAAGGAACAGCATGAAGTGGCGATCATCGATAATTTACACCCCTATTATTCTGTTGAAAGAAAGAAACAGCATCTCCATATAATAAAGGAAGCAGGGGAGTATCCATTTTATCGAAACGATCTTCTTAACCGCGATGAAACGATAAGCTTGATTAAAAAAGTTTCCCCGGATGTCATTGTGCACCTTGCTGCTTTGCCTGGTGTTGCTTATTCCATCCTTCGTCCACTTGAATACATAGATTATGATGTAAAGGCAACCGTTAATGTGCTGGAAGGTGCTGGTCAGGCAGGTGTAAAGCAAGTCTTGTTTGCTTCTTCATCATCTGTTTATGGAATGATGAAAAATAAACCATTTAAAGAAGAAATGGCTTGTGGGAAACCTATCTCTCCTTATGCCGCGTCTAAATATGCTGCTGAATCTTTTTGTCATGTATATGGCCGCCTATATGGAATGGATGTTACAATCCTCAGGTTCTTTACTGTGTACGGTCCATGGGGAAGGCCGGATATGGCGATTGCAAATTTCTTAAAGAAAGCAAAGAACAAGGAAGCGATCACGATTTTTGGAGAAGGTGGAACCCGTGATTATACATATGTTGGGGATATAGTGAATGGCATGGCCCTTGCATTGCAAAAGCTGCAACAAAGCGCTATTCTTAATATCGGTTCTGGAAGGCCAATTTCGATGAATCAGTTATTGGACGAGCTTAAACTGTATTATCCTGATCTAAAGATTCAACGGGAAAATCATCGTGCTGGAGACGTAGATAACACATGGGCAGATATTTCACTGGCACGTGAATTGCTTGGTTATGAACCAGAGACGGATTTTAAACAAGGAATTGCAAAAACAGTGGCATGGGCTGAGCGGTATGCTGACTTCCTTTAAGAAACGCTTTTCGAAAATAGGAATGATAGAAAGGGGCGCTTGATGATGAAAAGTGCTTCAAAATTTGAGAAATTTGCCGCTCGAAGCTGGAATTTACTTAATGAAGGCAAGCCTTTTACGCCGATTTTCACAGTTGGTACGATGGTATTCTTTCATCTCGGAGATTTTGCTGCTGGGATTTCCGATTTTTTGCTTGCGGCCTTAATTGTACTGCCGTTATTCGTCCTGTATTTTGTTTTTGATTTTCCGCTTTTTCTGAGAAACTATTTGTGGATTCCCTTTGTCGTTTTTATCATAGTCTGGCCAGAATTGAATATAAATCTGCTGCTGTTCGCCGCTGGTTTATACTTTTTCTTTACTGTGTTTTTCTGGGGAACGTTTTATTACCATCTCAGAATTGGTACTTCATGGCTTAACTTTTCGAGATTTTGGAAGCTTGTTTTAAAGAATAGTGACTCCACTAGCGGCAATGCTCAGGAACAGCTTCCTAAAATATTTCTGCTGCTCTCTGTTTGGGAACTGTCTTATACTGCAATAGCACGCGAAACGACTGTGCCATTGTTCCATATCGCCTTGTTTTATGGTTTTGTATTGGTGTATACCTTCATTCTCCACAGGTATTTGTTTGATTGGAAACCAAAGGCGTATGACCGGTATACAAAGGATGATGGGCCAGAGGTGCCTGAAAATGGGCTTTCGGATAAGGTGATTGTCATCGTTATTGATGGAATGCGCAAAGAACGCTTTTATGAGGCAAATACCCCTTTTCTCGATCAGATAAAGGAAAACGGGACTGAATATTTAAATATGGAAACAGTGTACCCTGCAAGGACCGTGGTTTGCTTTAGCTCCATGTTCACGGGAACTTATCCATTTGAGCACGGCATTAAATCCAATATGGTCTATAAACTTGGGGTCCACACGGAGACTATTTTTGACTCGCTGAGGAAAGTAGGCAAAAGAGGAAGACTGCTCGGCATTGCCCATCTGGTAGACGCAATGGGAAGCGATGTTGAAACCGTGACGGCTGTGATGCACAAGGATAAGGCTGACACAAACATGCTCGCTCGGGCAAGAAAAATCATCGACGAGCAGGACCCTGACTTGTTTGTCGTGCAAATGATCGGAACAGATCAGGTAGGCCACAGCCGCGGTGTCCTCTACGATGATTATATCGAAAAAATTGAGGAAGCGGACGCACTGATTAAGGAGTTTGTTCAGTGGCTTGAGGCAGAAGGAAAAATGGAGAATACTACGCTTATCGTTTGTGCAGACCATGGTCAGGCAGACGGAATTGGGGGTCATGGCCATCTTGATGAAGGGGAGAGATTTGTTCCATTTTTTATGCATGGTCCGCATATTCGTGAAGGACAAAAAGTCCAGGAAAAGCACAGCCTCGTTTCACTGGCCCCGACGCTTGCTTATCTGATGGGAGCGCCGTATCCAGCTAACAGCAGGGGGAAAGTATTAATCGACGCAATCAAAGCAAGGAAGGAAGAGACTCAAGTTGAATAAAGTGATCGTGTTTTTGCCGGCATATAATGAAGAAGGTTCAATAGCGGAAGTGATTCGCAATATACCGCGCAGTTTTGCCGGTGCTAATCAGGTAGAAGTGCTCGTTATTGATGATGGATCAACCGATGGAACTGCTGCGGAAGCGAAAAAAGCCGGAGCAGATCATATCATCCACTTTGAAGAAAATCGTGGACTCGGTGCTGCCGTCCGAAAAGGATTGCAAGAGTGCTATCAGAGGGGAGCAGATATTGGGGTGATGATCGATGCCGATGGAGAATATCCCGCATGGCAAATTCCGGATATCGTCAAACCAATCATCAATCGAGAAGCTGATTATACGATGGGCTCACGATTTAAGGGTACGATTAAAGGAATGAAATTTCATCGCAGAATAGGGAATTACTTTTTTACTTTTGTGCAAACCATATTATTGAGAAAATGGCTTTTTGACGGACAATCAGGAATGAGAGCATTTTCAAGGCAAGTCTTGAAACATGCGGAAATCATCCATGATTATAATTATGCGCAAGTGTTAACGCTGAATATTGTCCGCAAAGGCTTTACAGTGCTGGAGGTTCCGATCCAATACCGTGTGAGGACAAAAGGCACATCCTTTATTTCGTTCGAAAAATATGTAAAGAATGTCGTGCCTGCCGTCTACCGAGAAATGTCCAGACCGGTAGCAAAGCTAGCTGGAGAAGAGCTTTACGAGCGTAAACGCGGGGAAAATAGCGATCAAAATACGACGGTTATCAATTATGATTGACATTCAGAATGATAATCATTATCATTATCATTGTAGGAGGGAAATACCAAATGAAAAGAGCGATATTTTTTTGTTTTTCATTGATATTGATTCTCAGTAGCATTCCGCAGTCTGCTAACGCATATTCATACGGGGATCCCAATGAAGAAAAAGTTGCAGAGGTTTATAAGGAAATGCAATTGAAACTGGATGAAACCCCTCCGAATTTTTCAGCGGCAAAATCCCTGTTTGAAACAGTAAAGGAAGAAATCGACATGCATATGGGGACCGAGCCTGGAGAAATCATTATCAAAAGCTTGAATGACGAAAACAAAGAAGCTGTCATCGAGAATATGGAAAAACTGCTCGTATTAAATATAGCGAGAAGGCTTGAAAGCATCGAACAGAATTTTGACGAATATGACAACTCGAAAAAACTGCTTGCAAAAGGATTCGCTACCTATCAAACTTTATCGCCAAAAATAGAAGCACAAAATGCTGAAGTGGATCAGCAAATCAAAGCTGATTTTGATGCTGCACTGGAAGCACTAGGGAATCCCGGACTTTTTGGAGTCGGGAAAAAACCATCTAACATCAAAACTTTTCAAGCAAAAAAAGAGGCAATCCTCGATTCCCTGCAAAAGCAATTCAATCTTGCCAGCCTTGAAGTTGGGCACTTTACTGAGAGTGCAACTGACCAAGCAGGAAATGGAAAAAAGGATTGGACGGATTTATCGAATTTTCGCAACTGGATACCAATTGTAATTATCCTGGTAATAATAGCAGCGGCAGTGGCCATCGGCATTAACAGAAGAAAATCATAAATTTTAATGACACCTTGGAGAGGGGAGAAGCGGCAATGGAAGTTCAAGCGCTATTGATTACGTTTCGTGAAGTATTGGAAGCATTGTTAATTATCGGGATTATCACCACCTACTTAAAAAGGATGGATCATTCCAAATATACGAAATATGTATGGCTCGGTGCAGGCCTTGCAGTTCTTGCTAGTATTGGGGTTGCGATTCTGTTCCAGGTTGTGTTTACAGGATTCGCCGCAATGGGCAGTGAAATATACCTAAAAATTGGAATTATGCTTGTTTCCACGCTCCTTCTGACGCAGATGGTGTTTTGGATGGCGAGTCACAGCAAGAATCTGAAAGGCAATATGGAAGGGAAAATGAATAAATTCATTTCGACTGGAAATATTGTCGGCATGGTTATTCACTCCTTCCTCGTTGTCTTGCGTGAAGGAGTCGAGACGGTTTTCTTCTTTGCTGCGATCACCGGCGGAAACATTGGTGCAGCGATGCAGGGATGGGGAGCAATTACCGGAATACTGATCGCTGTAGTCGTTTCTTATATGTTCTTCAAAGGTACAATGAAAGTGAAGCTAAAGACATTTTTCCAGATTACAGGAGCATTCATCATCTTGATTTCTGCCGGTTTGCTTGTACAGGCAATTTCCATGATGCAGGACATTAACTTAATTGGAAGCGTTATGTATCATGTTTACGATCTTACTTGGCTATTGCCAGAACATCCGATTGATTACGCACATTACCTCAGGGACAATGGAGTAGCACCACTTATCTCTGGTGATGTCGGAATCTTCCTGAAGGCATTGTTTGGATACTCATCGATGCCATCCATTGAGGAAGTCATTGCGTATATTGGCTACTTTTCGGCCATTTTGCTGCTGACAACATCACGCAGCTCCAAAAAACAGCAAACAGCTGAAAAACCGTCAGAAGCAAAGCAGGTCAATGCACTGAATCCATAAGCGTAAATCTTCTCTCCCCAAAAAAGTACAGGGATATTCCTTGTACTTTTTTCATACGTAAAATCAAAGTTGGTGTTTGAACATGAATTTCATGAAATTTCACAAAGCGATGTGGATCGGGTTCAGTTCCCTTGCTATCCTTTATGTTTTCTTAAATCAGTTCAGCCATCTGAATTCCTTCGTCTCTTCCTGGGATCAGGTTGATTTTGTCCTTGCGCTGGACCGTTACGATTTAAGAGCAATGCAGCCTCATTTTCCAGGCTATCCTTACTTTATTTTAGCAGGCTTGCTGATGAATAAATGGCTGCAGGATCCAGGACAGGCATTAGTAGCAGTGAATGTACTCGCTTATGCGAGTTCACTTGTACCTGTGTATATGCTTGCATCAAGAGTAGTCTCAAAGGAAAGTGCCTATCTGGTCTCAGCCCTCCTTTATACAGCGAGCTATCCGCTGATCATCGTCAATCAGCCGATGTCAGAAGGTGCAGCACTCGCCGGATTCTGGTGGTTCTTCTGGAGCATAGTGGCAGCGGAATCAAAATCTTCAGGAAAATGGCTGCTCCTCCCGCTATTTTTATTCAGTGTGCTACTAGGGATCAGGTTGAGTTATCTTCCGATGGGGATCGGCATCGTCTATTTGTTATACAAAAAATGGAAAGCGCAGGAGCTTCCCTTGCAAAGTGTGATAAAGTTTGTCGTTATCGCCGTCCTGTTTCAGCTGATTTGGGTTGGCGGACTGATCCTAACGGAGGGAAGCTTCGTGTCTTTTCTTGAGTTGGCTTTCGGATTCACCGGCGGTCATTTTAAGGAGTGGGGAGGCACCTCAGCGTCGAATGACCTTTCCTTTTTGACAAGGATGAAGGCATTCGTGCTCACCAATATTTTGTGGTGGGGAATATTTTCGCAAACAACTATTTTGATGGTATTATATATAGTTATGGGCAGCATGATTTTCTTGCCGGCTCGCAAAAGCGGGGTTTGGAAGGAGACCACTGTCCAATTGAGTCTATTGCTGTTGCTTGCTTATGGAGGCTGGGCGTTTTTTGCCCAGAATATCGACAAGCCGAGGCATATACTGCCTTTGGCACTGCTGATTGTTTTTTTGGGCTCGCTCTTTTTTTTACGAAAAAGAGCCGGGAAAAGTCCACGCTATTTAGCTATTGGCTTAATCATTGCCCAGGCAATTGTTTCAACTAGCTATGTGCAAAAACAAGCTGAATCATTCCCTGCTGTGTATCAGCTGGCAAATTATCTTCAGGAGCAGCCTGATGGTTTTGTCGTGTATACATGGGAGGAAACAAGGGTGATGCAGTTCCTCGGAATGACTTATCCTCATAAACGAGTTTACACCTATGAGGTTTTTCTTCATGACCAGCAAGTATATGAAGGAAAAACGATTTATGTAACAAACAGTGTGCTAGAAGGGTTTCGCGCTCAGGGTGTCGATCTCGGCGGAAGGCTTGAAGCAGTAAAAACGTTTTCGTCCAACGAAATTTTCGACCCAGTCTATCATGAGATTGTTTTATATAAATGGACACCGTAACAGGAGGTGAATGGCATGAATGAGCAAATCAAGAATAAGCTTGCTTTTCTCCCTGCACAGCCAGGATGTTATTTAATGAAGGACAGGCAGGGAACCATCATTTATGTGGGGAAAGCCAAGATTTTGAAAAACAGAGTGCGCTCGTATTTTACCGGATCGCATGATGGTAAGACGCTAAGACTTGTCAATGAAATCGAGGACTTTGAGTATATTGTCACCTCTTCCGATATGGAAGCATTGCTGCTAGAAATCAATCTGATCAAAAAACATGACCCAAAATACAATGTCATGCTGAAAGATGATAAGAGCTACCCTTTCATCAAGCTGACGGCAGAGCGGCATCCAAAGCTGATCATTACCCGCAAAGTTAAGAAAGACAGCGGCAAATATTTTGGGCCATATCCGAATGTCCAGGCAGCCAATGAGACGAAGAGACTGCTCGATAGAATATACCCGCTCAGGAAGTGCTCGACGCTGCCGGACCGCGTCTGTCTCTATTACCATTTGGGCCAGTGTCTGGCACCATGCGTCAAGGATATCAGCAAAGAAGAGTACAAACAAATTACGGATGATATCACGAAATTTTTGAATGGCGGTTACAAGCAAGTTAAACTTGATTTGACAGAAAAGATGGCTGCAGCTGCAGAAGAACTTGACTTTGAGAGGGCAAAGGAGTTTCGCGACAGGATTGCTCATATTGAAGCAACAATGGAAAAGCAAAAGATGACAACGACAGACTTTACCGACCGGGATGTGTTTGGTTATGCTGTCGATAAAGGCTGGATGTGTGTTCAGGTTTTTTTTATCCGCCAGGGAAAATTAATAGAACGGGAAGTTTCGATGTTCCCGATCTACAACGAACCTGAAGAGGACATTCTCACCTATCTCGGACAGTTTTATGCGAAAAATGAACATTTCAAGCCAAAGGAAATTTTGGTGCCAGAAAGCGTCGATCTCGAGCTGGCTGAAGGTTTGCTAGGCGTAAAAGTCCTCAAGCCCCAGCGCGGCAAAAAAAAGGAGCTAGTCCATTTGGCTTCAAAAAATGCAAAGATAGCCCTGCAGGAAAAGTTTTCGCTGATCGAGCGCAATGAAGAAAGAACGATCAACGCAGTCGAGAACCTTGGCAAACAAATGGGGATTTATACACCGTATCGGATCGAATCATTTGATAACTCCAATATCCAGGGGACCGACCCAGTTTCAGCGATGATCGTATTTATCGATGGGAAGCCTGAGAAAAGGGAATATCGGAAATATAAAATCAAATCAGTGAAAGGGCCAGATGACTACGAGTCGATGAGGGAAGTCGTTCGCCGCCGGTATACTCGAGTGTTGAGAGAGGGATTGCCTCTGCCTGATTTGATCCTTATTGATGGCGGGAAAGGACAGATCGATTCCGCCCGGGATGTCCTTGAGAATGAGTTAGGTCTTGATATCCCGATTGCCGGTCTGGCCAAGGATGATAAACACCGGACTTCCCAGCTGCTTTATGGCAACCCGTTGCAAGTAATCGAATTGCCGCGGAACAGCCAGGAATTTTACTTGCTGCAAAGGATTCAGGATGAGGTGCACCGTTTTGCTATTACCTTCCATCGCCAGCTGAGGGGGAAGAGTGCTTTCCAGTCCATCCTTGATAATATTGACGGCATTGGAGAGAAACGCAAGAAAGCACTTTTGAAGCACTTTGGTTCAGTGAAGAAAATGCGCGAAGCTACGGTGGAAGACTTAAGTACAGCTGGATTGCCGGCGAATATCGCACGGGAACTATACCAGAAATTGCAGGATTAAGGTAGCAATCTCGTTTGTTGTATGCTATAATGATAAAAATTTCATATTGCTATCACTTTAGAGTAATAAAGTGTAGATAGAGGTGCAAGTTTCAAAAGTAAAAGTCCGGAGAATGATCGGATTCGAGGAAGGCTTTGAAAGGGGATGCTTGCCGAAGTGGGGAGATGCCTATCGATTTTCCTGCTGGTCCTTCGTTGAATAAACGCAGGATTGTCAAGATTGCCATCTTGGAGTGCTATCTCATGTTGCAGCGTATATACACGTTTATCAAGCAATGGGAGCCACTTCCATTGCTTTTTTTGTTTTTCCGCACTTTTTTAAGGGATATACATATGCGGAGAAACCATGGAGTTCTTACAAGGCAAAATAAAGAGGAAGAGGCAGGGGAAACTTATGGGATTAATTGTTCAAAAATTTGGTGGTACATCGGTTGGCAGTGTGGAGAAGATCAGGAATGCTGCCTCACGAACAGCAGAAGAATGGAAGAATGGCAATCAAGTCGTGGTAGTGGTTTCGGCAATGGGCAAGACGACCGACCATCTTGTCGACATGGCGAACGAGATTTCCGAGGCACCATCCAAGAGGGAAATGGATATGCTTTTGACGACTGGCGAGCAAATCACCATTGCGCTTTATGCGATGGCGCTTGCACAGAACGGCATTGAGGCCATTTCTTTTACGGGTTGGCAAGCGGGTGTTAAGACCGAAGCCATCCATGGAAACGCTCGGATAATTGACATCGAAACAGACAGAATTTCGAAAGAGTTGTCAGCTGGAAAGGTAGTCATTGTTGCTGGATTCCAGGGTGTAACAGCTGATGGGGATATCACTACACTTGGACGCGGTGGCTCAGATACAACTGCCGTCGCACTAGCAGCTGCTTTGAAGGCAGATAAATGCGATATTTATACAGACGTGACTGGGGTATTCACCACAGATCCAAGAATAGTGAAAAGCGCTAGAAAGTTACTGAACGTTTCTTATGATGAAATGCTTGAGCTTGCGAACTTAGGAGCAGGGGTGCTTCATCCACGTGCAGTCGAATTCGCTAAAAATTACGGACTGCGGCTGGAAGTAAGATCCAGCATGGAAAAAGAAAGCGGCACGATTATCGAGGAGGAAAATGAAATGGAGCAAAATCTAATTGTACGCGGAGTAGCATTTGAAGACCAGATCACAAGAGTATCCGTACTTGGGGTTAGCACTTCCTTAAAAGGGCTATCTACGATTTTTTCAACACTCGCCCAAAACCACATCAACGTAGACATCATTGTTCAGAGCCGTACAGAGGCTGGCGCGGCCAATATTTCTTTCTCCATCAAGAGCACTAATCTTCCAGAAACACTTGACGTATTGGAGAGCAATAAAAAATCATTGAATTACCAATCAATCGAATCGGAAACAGGCCTTGCAAAGGTATCGATCGTAGGGTCGGGAATGGTCTCCAATCCAGGAGTGGCCGCGAAGATGTTTGAAGTCCTTGAAGAAAACGGCATTCAGGTGAAAATGGTCAGCACATCAGAAATCAAAGTTTCCACCGTTGTCCCTGAAAAACAGATGGTAAATGCCGTTGAATCACTGCATGAAGCATTCGAGCTGTTTTCAGGAACAGTTAAGACGAACTAAATAATCTATTGAAGCTTTCCGGGACATAGGAAAGCTTTTTTATATGCTGTTATGCGACCGTAAATGGAAAAGTAAAAGTTTATGGTCACTTTAGAAGGGATAATGTGCGATAAGAGGAAAACCTAAGAATTTATGGCCACATGAAAAGGGAAGGCACAGCATCGGTTTCGCTGTGCCCTCTCCTATTTATTCAATAATATCAGTCTTATCCCACTTGATTGTAAACTGAACTTTGAATGATTTCTTATTCGGGTGCTCGAAGGCTTCGGCTGTCACCTTTTTTTGATATTCTATTTGTTGGGCGATGAAGCCGGCTTCGAGCTGGAAAGTGGAATTTTGGTTTTGATTCAGTCTCGAGGAAATCAGTTCGCTGCTGAGTTCCAACAGCATTTCTCTTTTAGATTCTTCTTTGACGGTTAGGAGGCCCCAGCTGGCGTCCTGGAAAAATTGGACCGTCTCCTCCATGCTTGTTAATGGATATTTCCTAGCGAGCCGCTTTCCGGCCCAGTAAAGGATTTCGGGTTTGTCTTTGCCGAGCAACTCATTCAATAGATCTTCCCTGACCAAATCGTATCCAAATGCTGAAACAGCAAGTGGACTGCGTTCCTTTTTCTGCCCAGGAGTTGTAGTTTCGCTCATGTTCTCCCCTCTTTCTATTATTCTATTATAAACAATTTACCGAAAAAATAACCGGAGTTGACGAAAATTTCATTTCGTAAAAAATGGTTTCTTGTATGTTAATTCCACACTGAACCGATACACTATCTTGAAAATCCAAAAAAATTTTTTCCTCTTTGGTTTCAAAGGGCGATAGTGCTATTTTAATATAACCTTTCATGCATTGGAATAAATAAGAAAAGGACATTTTTATAATATTAATATATTTTTAAAATTTTACTTAAATAAGCATTTTTATGTATACGTTTTCTTGACGCTCTAATATGATGGGAGTAAAATGAACATGTCACATAATTGTAAAAAATGCTTATATTTGATGTTTGGCGACATCAATCTGTTAGTTTCATAGGGATGGGGAGAGCAGGCCAAAACATCAAGGCAAAATTCAAGGGGGGTATACATATGGCGGGTAGACAAGAGTTTTATTGGCGGAGGCTGCATTCATTGCTGGGTGTTATTCCGGTCGGTCTTTTCCTCACACAGCATCTTGTAGTCAACAACTTTGCAACTAGGGGAGAGGAATCATTTAACAGTGCAGCACATTTCATGGAGTTGTTGCCTTTCAGGTATTTTCTAGAAATATTCATTATCTTCTTACCATTATTATTTCATGCAATCTACGGTCTTTATATTGCTTTTACCGCTAAGAACAATATAGGCCAATATGGTTATTTCAGAAACTGGATGTTCATGCTTCAGCGTGTTTCTGGAGTTATTACATTGATTTTCGTAGCTTGGCATGTATGGGAAACGCGTATTGCCGCAGCGTTCGGTGCAGCAGTCAACTTCCAGATGATGGAGGCGATTCTGTCCAGTCCCTTCATGCTTTGGTTCTATTTAATTGGTGTCATTTCTACTACTTTCCACTTTGCGAACGGATTATGGTCCTTTTTCGTCAGCTGGGGCATCACTGTAACACCGCGTTCACAGGTGATTTCCACCTATATCTCAATCGGTGTATTCATTGCGCTTTCCATTGTCGGAGTCAGCGCAATTCTCGCATTTGTATAAGAGGAGTTTCCGCAGCCAACAAAGATTTACGAATGAACTTAATAGAAAGACAGACTTGGATTTAAGGGAGTGAGTCACGATGAGTAAAGGTAAGGTAATTGTAGTCGGTGGCGGTTTGGCTGGCTTAATGGCTACTATAAAAGTTGCAGAAACAGGAACTCCTGTTGAACTGTTTTCTCTTGTACCGGTAAAACGTTCCCACTCTGTATGCGCACAGGGAGGAATTAACGGTGCAGTAAATACAAAGGGTGAAGGTGACTCTCCATGGGAGCACTTTGATGATACAGTATACGGTGGAGACTTCCTCGCGAACCAGCCTCCTGTAAAAGCGATGGCGGAAGCAGCACCTGGAATCATCCACCTTCTAGACCGTATGGGTGTTATGTTCAACCGTACACCTGAAGGATTGCTGGACTTCCGCCGTTTCGGAGGTACCCAGTATCACCGGACAGCATTTGCTGGAGCGACAACAGGCCAGCAGCTTTTATACGCATTGGATGAGCAGGTTCGCCGCCATGAAGTTTCTGGTTTGGTCACCAAGTTCGAAGGATGGGAATTCCTTGGAATAATTAAGGATGAAGAAGGGATTTGCCGCGGAATTGTAGCGCAGAACCTAACTTCGATGGAAATCAAATCATTTGCTTCAGATGCTGTCATCATGGCAACTGGAGGCCCAGGCATCATTTTCGGGAAAACAACAAACTCGGTTATCAATACAGGTTCAGCCGCTGCGATCGTGTACCAGCAGGGTGGTTATTACGCAAACGGCGAATTCATCCAAATCCACCCAACAGCAATTCCTGGTGATGACAAACTTCGCCTGATGAGTGAATCTGCCCGCGGTGAAGGAGGACGAGTCTGGACCTATAAGGATGGCAAACCTTGGTACTTTTTGGAAGAAAAATATCCTGCATATGGAAACCTTGTACCGCGTGATATCGCAACGCGGGAAATTTTCGATGTGTGCGTAAGCCAGAAACTTGGCATCAACGGCGAGAACATGGTGTATCTTGACCTTTCACATAAGGATCCTAAAGAGCTTGATATCAAGCTGGGCGGAATTATTGAAATCTATGAAAAATTCATGGGTGATGACCCGAGAAAAGTTCCAATGAAAATCTTCCCGGCTGTACATTATTCTATGGGCGGCCTATGGGTTGACTACGATCAAATGACCAATATTCCAGGCCTGTTTGCGGCCGGGGAAGTAGACTACTCCCAGCATGGTGCGAATCGTCTAGGCGCTAACTCATTATTGTCGGCAATATACGGCGGAATGATTGCAGGTCCAAACGCAATCCGATACATCAGCGGCCTTGAAAAGAGCGTTGATGCTATTTCTTCCGTACTGTTTGAGGATGCTGTCAAGATGGAACAGGAGAAATGGAACAATGTCATGTCATTGGATGGCACTGAAAATGCATACGTTCTTCACAAAGAGCTTGGCGAATGGATGACAGACAATGTCACAGTTGTCCGATACAATGACAGACTGAAAAAGACCGATGAAAAAATCGTGGAGCTGTTGGAGCGATACAAACATATCAATATCAATGATACGGCAAAATGGAGCAACCAGGGTGCGGTATTCACACGCCAGCTTCAAAACATGCTTCAGCTTGCACGCGTGATTACGATTGGTGCATATAACCGCAATGAAAGCCGTGGAGCCCACTATAAGCCGGACTTCCCTAACCGTAATGATGAGGAGTTCCTGAAGACGACTATGGCTAAGTTTGTTGATGCAAATTCAGCGCCGGCTTTCCAATATGAAGACGTTGACGTTTCCTTAATCAAACCGCGTAAGCGCGATTATTCCAAGAAGAAAGGGGAGTAATAAGGTATGTCAGAGAAAAAAACTGTCCGATTTATCATCAGCCGCCAGGATACTCCTGATTCAGCCCCTTATCAGGAAGAATTTGAACTTGATTACCGTCCTAATATGAATGTCATTTCCGCTTTGATGGAAATCCGCCGGAACCCGGTTAATGCTAAAGGGGAGGCGACTACACCAATTGCTTGGGATATGAACTGTCTAGAAGAAGTATGCGGTGCATGCTCAATGGTTATTAATGGGCGTCCGCGTCAGTCGTGTTCGGCGCTGATTGACCAGCTTGAGCAGCCTGTCAGACTGGAGCCGATGAGAACCTTCCCAATTATCCGTGACCTTCAGGTTGACCGCAGCCGGATGTTTGACTCATTGAAACGGGTAAAGGCATGGATTCCAATTGATGGAACGTACGATCTTGGCCCAGGACCTCGGATGCCAGAGAAAAAACGTCAGTGGGCATATGAGCTTTCAAAATGTATGACTTGCGGTGTTTGCTTAGAGGCTTGCCCAAATGTAAACAGCAAATCAAATTTCATTGGACCACAGTCCTTGTCCCAGGTCCGTCTGTTCAATGCGCATCCTACAGGTGAATTAAATAAAGGCGAGCGTCTTGAAACCATCATGGGAGACGGTGGGCTTGCAAACTGCGGTAACTCACAGAATTGTGTTCAGTCCTGTCCTAAAGGCATACCTTTAACTACATCCATTGCTGCCTTGAACCGTGATACAACCTTCCAATCGTTCAAGAACTTCTTCGGAAGCGACCAAGTGTAAGAAATACGCTGGACAATTTTCGAAGGGAAAATCTATTAGTTTTTATTAGAAAGAAAGGCCTCCTTTTCCTCATGAGAAGGAGGCTTTTCCAATCATTCTCTGAATGAATAACCATTATTTTCAGGAGGTTTTAAATTGAAGAAGATGGAATACATTGACGAAATTTCCAGCTGGGAAAAGGAATTTGATTTTTTTTACCAAGTGAAGGTCCGCTTTTCAGAAACAGATATGTTCGGTCATTTAAATAACACCGTTCCGTTTGTCTATTTTGAACAAGCGAGAATTGAATATTTCAAGAGTCATGGGTTTATGCAGGACTGGTTAAAGCCTGAAAATCAAACAATCCCGGTTGTAGCGGATCTCCAATGTGATTATCTAAGCCAGATCTTTTTTGATGAAGACTTGAAAATTTTTGTCAAAGCGAATTCTGTCGGCAATTCCTCTGTAGATTTACATTATATGGTCAAAAAAGCCGATGGTTCGATTTGTCTTGCTGGCAGGGGGGCGATGGTTCAAATTTCCAAAAAGACAGGAAAGGGTGAGTCATGGACGGAGGAAATGAGGGAGCGGTTTTTAATAAGAAAAAACTCCACGGTTCAATGATATCGGGTGAAATCAACTCCGTTGGTTTTCTTCAAAAAGGGCCGGCAGCTCAATGGACGATCGTGACTACAAAAGAGAATGAACCGGAAAGTTAGCCCATTTTTAAAAATTGGCCTGACGTCCCTTAAATATTGTCACTCCACTACTTTCCTTCACATATGATATTTTGACTAAATTTATACCCACCCCGCAGTTCACAGCTGGCGAAGGCAAGGAGGGTTACAATACTTGAAGGATAATGAATATGCTCACAAGCCACTACTCACTAAACGTGAAAGAGAGGTTTTCGAACTGTTAGTACAAGACAAAACAACAAAAGAGATTGCTAGTGAATTATTTATCAGCGAAAAAACAGTTCGGAACCATATTTCAAATGCCATGTGTACCCTTTGCGAATAAAGAAATTAAAGAAAAAAAGAGTGGAGATTATTGATTCTCCACTCTTTTTTTTGGTTTCATATTTCGAAACACCTGTTGCACACGATATTCACTAACTTCTTCTGAAACTTGAAATGTCTCTGAAATATCATGAACTAATGTAGGGCTTCTCCAGTCCATCAAATTTAGCATATGAAAGGGGATAGCAGCGTAACGGGTAAAATGGTTTGCTTCTCTTTCCTGGAGCTCTCTGAACGCTTCTGGCATCATTGCATATTGGTTTCCCTCATGGCGTAGCAAATGGCAAAGTTCATGAAAGAATGTTTCCCTTTTCTTTTCTGGATTCAGTCCATCATGAATGTTTATCATCTTGAAATTACCCGATTGAGTCGAATAGCAACGTTTTTCGGAATAGGTGAGAAATATTCGTAACGATCTTGCTATGTACTGTTCATTGATATCTCGTGGTGTAAAAATGCCAATCTCTTGATAAAATTTGGATATCCAAGCATCCAAAGGGAATGGCTTATACGAATAGGACATAAGAATCACCTCATTCACCATTATAGGAACATTTGTTCCTATAATCAACAAAAAAAAGACCGGGACTTTGAAATCTAGGCCTCTTAAAAAATTGGTGATATAGTAGATTAAGATAATTTTCGTAGTTTTGCTTCTTTTTCTTTCCATTTTTTCAAATCGTTATTCACCCAATAAGCTCCATGAGTATTAATTTTCATTTGATCCGTATATTGCAGTGCGTCTTTTGTGTAACCAGTAGAAGATACGAATTCAGCTAGGTTGCATTTGTGATTTCGTTTTGCACCATTTATTTTATAAATTTCCTGCGCATCCACCGGTTTGCCGGATTTAACTTTATGTTTTACTTGAACAGCCACTCTGAATCCATCCGAATCAGTATAAATAATATCAACCCCACTATCTTTGGAAGGAGGTGTCTGGATAGCGCTTTTGTATTTCAATTTATAATATTCCGCTACAACTTTCTCAAATTCATGGCCGTTCATTTGATCAAATGGTATTAGAAGCAAAGTATTAATATCACGTACTTTTCCGTTATTTCTTATATATTTAGAATTTTCTTTTCGTTTGGTTTTTATACTTTTTTTAGCTTGATTTTTCTTATTTGTTCTTACTGGTATGCCACTTAATAATATATCTGGCACTATACCTGCTAATATAACGATCACAAAGAGCATCCACCAAAGATCCGAAAGATAAAAGTACCAAACGGGCAAGCCGATCGAAAAAAATATAAACCTTATGAAATTTATCAGCGTATCTCTTTGTTGCTTAATCATTTCTGATTTTCCTGGCTTGACTTCCATTTTACATATTCAATATGTCTCTTTATATCCTCGATTTCTTCAACTGATAATCCTTCTGTGTCAAAAAAGAATAAATTATTAGGCTCGTTTTGTGTATTTTCTTTTCCTCTTAATAAATACTCTACAGATACATCGTACAAATCAGCCAGTTTTATTAACATATTAAAATCCGGCTGCCGATCCCCAGACTCGTAACTAGACAAAGTGTTATTTTTAATCCCTACTTTTGCAGCTGCATCTTTTTGCTGTAATTTCTTTTTTTCTCTAATTAATCGTAAACGTTCATGAAATTCCAATGTTATCGCCTCCTTATGAAAAATATTAACACTAATTCTCTATACGAGAAATTTAATTCACAAATCGAGAAAAACAGTGTTGACATTCTCAAAATGTGAATTTATAATAAGTTTATAAAGTTCACGTATTGAGAATTGAGGTGAAAGAAAATGAAGAAGAAAATTGGTGATAACATTAAAGAGATTCGGGAATTTAGAGGACTTACACAGTCCTACGTTACCAAGGAGTTAGGGTATAAATCGTCCTCGATGCTAAGTGAAATAGAGTCCGGCAAGAAAGGTTTAGATTCCGAAAAAATTCCAACATTGGCCCGAATATTAAATGTATCAATCGATCAAATTTTTTTTGGCTTAAATGTTCACAATTCGAGAACTAGGAACAAGGAATCTCAAAATAAGATTTTTCAAGGATAGTCCATCTGTCCACCATGCATAAGATGCAATACAAGGGGTGATCTCATGCGAAAGCCAAAAGCGTGTCCTTTAAAGCTAGGCAAAGAGGAATATGGCACTTTGAAAATCGAGGACGCTTTTAAAAAAGCGCTTGAGCCATATTTCAAAAATGATAAAAAAATTTCAGTTATATAGGAGGAAAAAGGAAATGGATCCGAAAAATTGGGAAATTGAATTTCAAACAGGATATACTTTCGAATTTGTCTACAAAGCGAAGCCTTCGATTTCCTTGAAAATTACAGCTAATAGCGAGAAGGAAGCTTGGAAAATTTTATCTCATTTAAAATAATATTCCTTATATAAAAATATCAAATAAAAGGAGCTGTATGGGAAGAAAATGAAGAAAAATATTGATCAATCGATGAATGAAATCAAAGTTAAGCGAAACGTCATCAAAACAGCGATGTATTTATTGGATGCATTTTGCAACGAGGATTATGAGTCTGCAAAACTTGAACTGGAAGAAATACAAATTGCATTTAAATGTTTGGAAGATCTGGAGATTAAAAGAAAGAGAAGGGAGGAGCTTGCATCCTTGGTTGTGAATATGAAAAGTCGGGGAATAAAAATAGATTACGCAAATTGCTTCTCTTTTTTTGAACCTGATGAGAAAAATGCTGTAGAAGCAAGTCGAAAAACATCAAATATAGATAAAAAAAGGCAGCAAGCATAGGGGCTTACTGCAAAAAATATTTTTAATTACACACTGTAAGCTTATCAAATGTTGTCATGATAAGCAAAAATTATTTTTGAAAGGAAAAAGCCGATGCTAGCTACTTACACACAGTTTAAGGAGACAGTTGATCTAAGCAAGCTGTTTCCTTCTAGCCAGATAAAAGTGATTAAACTTTTGGGATATTCTTCATTTAATAAAGAAAGAGAATACGACAGACGCTACAGTAAAGCAAAACAACCATTCATGAAGGGCTGGCAGCACATGGATAAGCCAGGTCTTACAAAGCATGAAGAAACAACTTGGCTAAACCAAAAAGGATGGACAGGACTTGTTATACCTAAAGGATACATTGTCATTGATATTGATGATCAAGAAGAAGGAGAGTACATATATAAAGCTTTGCTTGCTGACCAACTGAAATTCCACGCAATCAAAACGGTTCGAGGATATCAATTCTTCTTTAAGGACAACGGCAAAATTAAAGGGCAGGATGCTACAGTCTTAATGACTTGTGGTTGTGTCGGTGATTATCGTCTGGCAGAACGAGGACAAATAGTTTTGCCTTCTGATAATACAGAAGGGAGAGGGTGGATTCGATTAGTTGACGGTGATCTATCGATAATGCCGATATACTTTGAAAGACTTAAAAAGCTGAACAAAGAAGAAAGGCCATTCTCTATCCCTTTAAAAGAAGGTGGAAGAAACAATGCTCTCTATACTCATTCTTGCAGGCTAGTAGAAATGGGATTCAATCATGATGAAATCCACGAGATTACAAGTTTTATCAATAAATTTTTTATCATCCCTTCATTGGAACATAGAGAATATATTGCTACTTTGAACAGTGCACTCCAAAAACATCCCAGCGGAAAAGCTTACATTACTGGAGGAACAAATACAAATACACATTCCCAGGAGCAAAAAAATGTTAAGGAACAAAAATTTAATTTAACAGAAATGGGAAATGCAGAAAGACTTGTTTATAGAAACGGAAAAGATTTGAAATTTTGCATTGAGTTTGAGGAATGGTTGATCTGGGATGGATCTACTTGGATTGAAGATAATAAAAAGAAGATGGAACGAATAGCACTTAAAACATTTAGAGAAATGTATATCGAAGCTGGAAAGGAAGAGGATATAGACAGGAGAAATCAGATTGTAAAGTGGGCGCAATCCAGTGAGAAAAGTTCAGTGTTCTTAAACAGTATTGCTCGTGCACAGGCAATGTTGCCACTCAATCAGGAGGAATTAAATTCACAAGGATTCCTCCTGAATTGCAAGAATGGCGTGGTTGACCTTAAGACCGGACAGCTGCTAAAACATGATCGCAACTATTTAATGACTAAGAATACTCACATTGTATACGATTCGAACGCTTCATGTCCAACATGGCTCTCTTTTCTGGAAAACACCATGAAGGATGAAGAGGGGAACGTAAAGCAAGAGCTGATTGATTTCCTCCAAAAAGCAATTGGTTACACATTGACTGGAGATACAAGTGAGCAGGTTGCATTTTTCCTTTGGGGAACCGGGAGGAATGGTAAAAGCACATTTATAAATATTGTAAAAGAGATACTTGGCGATTATGGCAAACAAACGAATAGTGACACGTTTACGACTAAGATGAATGACAACGGAATCAACAATGATGTTGCCAGGCTGCACAGTTCAAGATTTGTTTCAGCTGTAGAATCCGAGGATGGGCAAAAACTTTCGGAAGCACTCATTAAGCAACTTACCGGTGGTGAGCCTATCACAGCAAGATTTTTAAGAAAGGAGTTCTTTGAATTTACTCCTGAATTCAAGATATTCTTCACAACAAACCATAAACCTATTGTAAAAGGCGATGATGAGGGAATTTGGAGAAGGATCAGGCTTATTCCTTTTACACATACAATACCAAAAGAAGAAGTGGACAAGCAGCTTCCTGAAAAATTAAAAGCAGAGCTTCCTGGTATTCTGCGCTGGGCTGTGGATGGGTGCCTTAAATGGCAGCAAGAAGGGCTAGGGGAGCCAAAAGAAGTAAAGGCAGCCACTGATGAATACAAAGAAGAAATGGATCTGCTTTCAAACTTCCTGGACGAATGCTGCGTAATGATTCCAACAGTTAAGATTGCCGTGAATGAGATTCATAAGGCTTATATGAAATGGGCAGATGAAAACGGAGAATATCCAATGAAGCAGCGCGTATTCAGCAGCAGGCTCCAGATGCGAGGTTTTTTAAAAAAGAAGTCAACCGGAAATAAAACGTTCTTTTTCGGAATTGGCTTAGCAACGGATTATAAAGGTGAGTTACCTAATAGTTACTTAGTTACCGAAAGTGACTCCTTTTCAGGTATTAGCTCTATAGAAAAAATAATTGAGACTAATGTAGAGAATAAGTCACTTAGAGTAACTTTTGATACAAAAAGTAACTATAAAGTAATAGAAGAGGAGATTTAATGTTAAATCAAATCCTTAATTCGATGTTTCACTTAAATATTCAATTAAAGGAAGTAAACAATAAAACCAAGTTGATCTATGAGCCTGGACTCCTAGATCAACAATTGAAAGAACAAATCAAAGAATATAAAACCCAATTGATTGAGAGGATAGAAGAAAATGAAGCAGCTATGAAATTAGGGTTCTTAGTTTTCAACCATGGGCAAGTTTATGAATATAGGTTCGGTTTAGGATCCTATATTTATATCGAAAGGCTACCCAACGGCCTGTCCAGTGCCTGGAGGGAGAACTTCATGCCAAAACAGCAGCAAGCTTATAAGACAAAGACAATCATCCAGAACGCACCATTTAATAAAGTCTATCAAGAAGCAGAAAAATTCATCTGCTGGTTGAATAAACAGCAACGAAAGAAAGTGGGGTGAATACATTGGCAACCTTTAAATCATATCTAAGAGCAGCAATGAACCAGCAACGAACTCAATTAATAGAAAAGCTCCTTGTCCTTGGCCATACAAAAATGCCAGACGGCCGGAAGCTGTACGAGCTGACAATCACAGAACTTACGGAAGAGTACCAGGATGCAATCAGGAAACGAAAGATTAGTAGTTGAACAGTAACGCCAACGACACAAACTACGCACTAAGAAAGGATGATAATAATGAGCGAATTAAAAGGGCAAGAACATGCAATTAACTTTACAGAAGTGGACTTAAAAAATGACGTGTTTATCACACATTTAACACTATGTGTAGGGAAAAATCATGAAGAAGGTTTAACGTTTTTTAATCAGATTAAAGAGTCTTACCCTAAACATGAAGGTGAACCAGAAATGATAATTGACTTTATTGATCCCGATTGGAACATTATTGACGATTATCCTATAACCAAAGAAAATGCACAACACTTGGCTATGAGGATGGGGAAAAGAAAACTGATGCATAGCACGAAGATGTAGTGCTGCTTCTGAATTTTAAAATAAAAAGATATTTCTATGGGGAAAGGGAGTGTGTGTTCAGTGGGTTATTTAAGCCAGGTGCGATCAGGGGGGAATCAGTACATATACCTGACAGAATACTGTGGCATTCAAGAGTTTAGTTCAAAACGTGAGCATCATGTATTCAGTTTTGGAAATAGTCGGAAGGCACTATCAAAAATGAAAAGATGGTGCAGAAAGTTTGATTCGGAGTTTCCAGAAGCATTGAAAGAAAGAGGATATACATTGGAAGATGTTAATAACTGGATTAATACAATCGAAACTGGTACAACTAAAAACGGAAGGAAATTCTGTGTTGAAATTCAAAAAAACGTGTTATGAATTAATATAAGTATATATTAAATTATGCACTGAATTTGGTGTGTATGAGAAAAATTCAAACTAATAGAAATAGGCGTTTCGGACAATAAAAAAATGAATCAAAATGGGGCGATTTCAAGAATCGTTCTTTTTTTGTCTATATCCCAAAAAAAATTTTGGGATATTAGTATTATTCTTCCATCAATTATAGTTGTCTTAGAGGTGATTTACAGATGGATCCGCAAGTAGTTGTTCCTGTTGAGATCAGGGAAATGACCAGGGTTGAAACGGAAAAGGGCAACATCAATGTTATCCATGAAATAACCTTTGGTGATTTAATCGTGTCTACATCAATTATTGCTCTTTTAATATTTTTGGTACTTAGCAGGGTAATTGGAGGTAGACCTAACTAATGTATGAGATCGTTAGTCAATCACCAAAAGCAGTAATTGTTATTTATGTAGTATTTATGGCAGCCTCTTTTGTTACATATCCCCTTGTAAACTTGATCACAACAGCAGCAAAGAGGGGGTTAAATAAATGGAGATAGGCGGACTAATGGTTTATGCCTTCAAAGTTTTTTTAGGAAACCCGGATATTATGGCTGCTTTGATTACATGGGCGATACTTACAACCCTTGCGTTAACAGTCATAGAGATATTTAAAGATTTAAAACTATGAAGGGGGCAGGGTGAATGAATTTATCAGGGGTTTGGGATTGGACATTCTATTGGGATACTTTCGGTTTTATCCTTAAAACAGTTGCGAATTTTTTGATGGTTATTGTCGCTATTATTGCGGTAGGAATGTTGCTGCAAGTTGTTATAAAAGCAGTTAGAAGCAATAGGGATTAAAACATGTTTAGTATAGATTTTTGGACAACCACAAATATGTCTTTATTTTGGGATTATGCGAAGGTTTTATTAGAAACTACAGCGCCAGGGGTCATGATATGGTTTGCTCTTATTGGAGTTGGTATGCTTCTGACCATTGTGGTTGGGGCCTGGAAAGAATCAGCAAAAAAAGATAACGATGATGATTATGACTACAAGGAATATTAAATTAGTTAATTAAGGTGATAAACCTTTATTATAAAAAACCAAAAAAATTAGGGGGAAAATATTATGTTCACAGGTGTAACACTTCCATTCACGCCAGCTGATTTAGTCGGCGCAGGCAATGAACTTTTAGGATTGGTAGGAACTTTTGTACTGCTTGGAATGGCTTTTGTATTCGTTCCGAAAATCATCCGTGTTATTCGATCTTCTTTCGGTTCAAGCAAGTAAGATCAGCAATTTAACAATATAAAAACTAAAAAAAGAGGGGGTTTTTATTGTGACAGAACCAACAGCACCAGTCGGAATTTTTTCCGGTGTAACACTTCCATTCACACCAGCAGATTTAGTTTCATCCGGTAACGAACTTCTTGGTTTGGTTGGCGCTTTTGTACTGCTTGGAATGGCTTTTGTATTCGTTCCGAAAATCATCCGTGTTATTCGTTCTTCTTTCGGTTCAAGCAAGTAAGATCAGCGGAAAAAGGGGAATAGTGAAAAAAGCTATTTCCCTTTTTTATACCTTAAAACGTGAGGTTTTTTAAATGATAAGAAAAACAAGTTTTTTCTTTTTAGTTTTTGTTTTGTTTCTTTCTGGTGTATCTCCGATAAACTCACATGCAGCAAGCGGAATTTTAAAAGAATATTATCCTCCAAGTGATTCGGATTACTACCAAAAGAAAATAAGCTTTAAATATTATATCGACTTTGGAACTACACAGATTAAATTTATCCAATATAACTATGATGCTAATGGAACAGAAGTGCTAATAGGAGAAAAAACATTTCCGGTAAAAGAAAATAGTGATATTTGGATAGATCAGACATGTAAGGGGAATTTAGCAATTCAGTTTTTAGACAGTGCGGGAAACATACAATATTCAATGGCGAGAGGGCAAACGGAATCTTATTTAGATCAGGGAGATTGTTCGGTTATTGTTTCTCCGTCAAACTTTAATGAAATTTTGAATCAATATGCTGATGATACATTTGGGGCAACAGTCGAACCGCCTGGAACACCGGCAGCAGACGGGACCGGGGGGGATGGAACCGGCGGAATAGATACCGGAACCGGAGGAACAGACCCAGGAACAGGGGAACCGGATTCAGACGGAGACGGAACACCGGATGCACAAGACCCTTACCCAAACGACCCGAACCACGGGGGAACGGAACCACATGACCCGACAACACATGATGATGTCTTTCATTCTCCTCATTGGGATGATTACATGAAAAAAGTGGATGAGGTCATAAGCAAAATACCGCCGCCGCCTAATTGGGATGAAGTCGCAGGAACTTTTAGAGATACCATAGCGCCACAAATTAAACAAGACTTACAAGATTTATTAGGCAGCACACCGACACCGCCAGCAGCTCCAACACCGCCAGCGGTTTCAACACCGACAGCACCAGCGGAATTAGGCGGTTTAGACGATGGGGGGATAACAGCGCCAACAGGAACAGAAGCGCCAGGATTAGACGGTTCTGGCTTTTCATCTACTGATATTAAAACCCAAGCGCCACAAATAACAGAAAAACCGGATGAAAGCGGAGGTTTTGAGATCAATGACCCTTTAATCGGTTTACCGTCACAAGAGGAATTTAAACAAAACCAGCCAGCACCGCAAGACCTGCCAGCACCAGCAGCACCAGCACCGCAAGATTTAACAGCACCAGCAGCACCAACAGACCCAGGCGCAACAGCGCCGCTGCCGGTTGATTCAGGAGCGATAGCACCGACACCAACAGACCCAGGAGCAACAGCGCCAACCCCGGGAGATGATGGAGCAACAGCACCACTTCCAGGTGATATAGGGGGAACATATCCACTGCCAGGAGCGACAACCGAAACAGCGCCTATACCTGGAACAACAACACCATAAAAGTGAGGGAAAAAAAGAAAATGAGAAAAAAAATAAGCGTTTTAATGATTGTTGTAATGACGATTGTTACGTTATTGCCTTTAGGTAGTGCTTTTGCATATACAGGTGGCTTACTAAATGGTAAATCATTAAATATTGGGGATAACAATAATTTTAAAAATAATACTAATATTGGTGTTACTAATTCTGTGACTGATAATGATGAACTATCAAAATATGTTCTTGGTAATGCAGGTACTACTAATGTAATGGTATATTATGAATTTCCTGTTGCTATGGATATTACTGCTTATCAATTGAAAGCTGAATCTGCTACAAATTTATATTTAAAAATTCTTTATGCCGATGGTACTATTTTTGAAGGAACTGGTTTAAATAATAGTTCAGTACGTACCAATTTAAGTTTTTCTAATGTAAAAAAAATAGGAATATGGAATGTAAGTGGATATACAAATTCAATTAGTGAATTTGATGTTTTTGGTTCTGAAAGTATTGTTACAAAATCCGATGTAACAAATGAATTAGTTTCTAATATTACTGATACTACTGCTGTTTTTACATGGACAGACCCTGTAGAAACGGATTTTTCTTCTGTTTATTTGATTGATAGTTTGGGTGCTACGCAAGACATAATCACGAAAGGTGTTCAATCATATACTTTAACTGGATTGAGTCCTGAAACGAATTACACTTATATCGTTAAAGCAAAGTATAGTGATGGTTCTCTTTCTAATGGTAAAAATGTAAGCTTTACAACTGCCCCTATTTTAATTGATAAAACTTCGCCTGGTGAAATAACAAATGTAACAACAACCACAACAACCACAGGAGCTACTTTTAATTGGTCTAATCCTGCTGACAGTGATTTTTCAAAGGTGAATATTTATCAAAATGGAACTTTAAAAGGTTCTTCAACAAATGGAACTTATACGGTTTCAGGCTTAACACAAGGAACCGAATATAATTACACTTTTAAAACCGTAGATAGTACCGGGAATGAATCAGAAGGAATAACAAAAACAATAAGTACCCTACCAGATAGAGATGGAGACGGAATACCAGATAGCGAGGATATTTACCCTGATGACCCGGAAAACATACCGAAACCAGCCGGGGAGGTGCAAAATCTTGTTATCAAGCCGGAATATGACAAAGTAACGCTATCCTGGATGCTGCCAGGCACAGCAAATTTTAAAAACGTCACTATTTACCGTGATGTGATAAGCCAAAAAACAGGGTTGTTAGATAATCTTTTAGGAACAAAGGTTTATGCAGCTGCATTATTTGAAACAAATGGTACAAGCTTTACGGATTTAACAGTTGAACCGGAAACGGAATATAAATATACAGTAACAACCACCTCATTAGATGGGATAGAAAGTACAGGGGTTACAGGTATAACCGCAACACCTAAAAAACCTTTAATGGCAGATATGAGTTTACCTTTTTCGGTAAAAGATTTAGTTGAAGCCGGAAACGGTCTTTTATGGATAGTCGGACCTTTTGTTTTATTGGGTATGTCGTTCCTGTTATTCCCTAAGTTAAGAAAATTGATTGTGAACAGCTTCCGAAACAATCGGAAGGAAGTTGCGAAAGATACAAAAGATACTTCTTTCAGAAGGTTCAGAACTGATGAAAAGGAACCAAAGGAAAAGCATGAAGGAAAAGAGCATATAGAGAAAGTGGACAAGCTGCAAAAAGAGCGCCAGGAGCGAGAAAAGCGAGAAAGAGAAATAAAAGCAGCAGAACCGAAAATAAAAGAGCCAAGAGCGCCGAAAGAAAGCAAGAGAGAGCGCAGGAGAGCCGAGAAACAAATGAGAATAGGAAGGGCAGCAAGAGCGCCAAGAGCGCCAAGAGAGCGCACCAGGGCAGCGAGAGAGCCGAGGAGGAAAAGGGGGGCTAGTTAATGGACACAGCGCTTTTACAAGGGATGATAGATATAGTCTTTAAGGGGAATTTAGTTTTTCTTTCCCCTTTCCTTTTCCTCTTAATGGTTATCCTTTTTTCAGATCGATTAATTGAATTAATATATGAATCTTTCAGCAGCCGTGGGAGCAATAGAAGGGGCCGATATTAATGGGGATTATCGGTGATGCTTTCGGAAAGCTATTTTCTTTTTTTGTTTCCATCTTTGCAAATCTTTTCGGTTTTTTAGGTGATTTGTTCGGCGGTTTGTTTAGTGTTATATGGGAAGGATTGAAATGGGTAGGAAACCTACTTAAAAAGCTATTTCAGAACCTTGTAGACATTTTAATAAGTTTTTTTGAAACCATATACGCTTTAATTGATGGGTTGCTCTATTTGCTCTATATGATCGGGGTTTTAGCGGTTAAATTGTTCCTAGTAATTTTTGAAGCTGCTAAGGTTCTTTGGTCTTTAATTGTTGGGTTTTCTAAAACCCTGGGAAGCCTGGCATATACCCAGCAAGCCGGAAGCGGTAACGGTTATTCTGAAATGATCGGAAAGGTTTTTAAGGTTTTAGAGCCTATGCAGATCAATGTTATAGCATATGTTTTATTGTTTATTTTGTGGTTTGTTACAGCTATATCAGCTATTAAGTTAATATCCTCTATTCGGGTTGGTGGTGATTAAATTGGCTGATATAAAAACGATCATTCACGGTTTTATAGATAAAATTTTTGAACCGCCTATTACATTTTTGGAATTAGGGATAGAAAAGCTACAAGAAGTGCAGTTGATAAGTTCTCAGGGTTTAAATATAGGGCAGTATTTTTCAATTTTCGGTGACATGCCTGCTGCCTGGCAGTTGGTTGTCACCTCAATTTTGCTTTCAACCGTGTTTTTGGGTTCACTTTTGATTTTTAGATCAGTGATGAGAATGTATTTTACAGTTAAAGAGGGGGTTAAATGGTGGTAGATGCAATGGTTTATATGTACTTTGTTGGGTTTGGTGTTGCAGCGGGAGCAGCAACCGCAGCGCTAATATCCTGGAAAGTTTGGCAGAAACTCAATAAAGCGAAAAAGAGAAAGGGAGCTGCTTTTTAAATGGGATTATTTAATCGCAGAAAAGATGACGAGGAATACATTTTTGAAACAACAGATATTTTAATTGTTTTTGATAATGATAAAAAAACAAGTGATATAAAAACAGTTACCCAGGTAACGGAAGATAGTGTAATAGTTGCCGGGTTTTATAAAGTACCGTTAGAAGATTGCGAGATCACGACAGGCAAAGAAGGGAGGAACTTTTTTTATAGAGCGCCAAGTCAATCAGTTTTAGAAACTGGCAGACTCGCACAATTAGAAATGAACATGGTTCTCGAACAAATAACAGCATATAAACCGCCTATGCTGCCTACTTCAATGGATTGGACAAAAGGCTTAATGTTTGGCGCTATTTTCTTGTTAATTATTGGATTGATTTTTAAATAAACCAGGAGGGGTAAACGTGGAAAATATAAAACTATATTGCTTATTTTATGAATTGAAAGGAATGGTAAAAACTATGTCCGAACTATCGGAAATAGATGATAGTATCCCTTCTTCCCTGGTTGAAAACCTAGAAAACAAAATTAGAGAAATAACTACAGAAATAGAAACAAAAATCGCTTGAGAAGTGCATTTAAACAAAATTATCTTTTAAAAGTAAGGTAGTTATCCATTAAATGCAATTAAGAAAGGAATGAAAAAACATGCAGCCAGTAGAAAACGCAGCAAAACTCCAAAGTGTTATATCTGATGACTTGTTTCCCCAGGTTCAACATATCTCAGATGTGAAGCAAGTAATTGAAGAAATGACAAAGCTATCACAAAACATAAGAGAGCCGCAAATGAAAGCTTTGCTGCTGCTTAAAAGAATGGGGGAAAACAAATACTTGCACCATGCCGGAAACCCTTATAAAGAAATCATTAGTTATATCACAGGAGAAGGAAAAACACATGTTGCGAATCCAGACTATTATCTCGACACCATCGAAGGTTTGATTCCAAAACCACCAAAACCAGTAATCCTGGCAGAGAAGGGAATGAGAAAATAATGCCGCATCATATTTTTATACAAGGGGGATTAGGAGGAGGGAAAACTTTTCTGATGTCCTTACTAGCACACTACTGGAAAATGAAAGCTGAAGCACAAGGGGCAAAAATTGAACTGTTTTCAAATTATGGTTTAGAAAATTCTTTTCCGATTTCTAACTATACAGATTGGTATAAAGTCGCAGAAGCGCAAGGCAGCATAGTTTGCTGGGATGAAGCGCAAATGGCATTTAGTAACCGTAAATGGAGTAAATACGGTTCAACCGTAGCAACCGAGGTTCTAATGTTCACCCGGAAGATGAAAAGCTTGCAGATATATTGCAGCCCGTCAATTAATAACGTTGATTCAAGAATAAGACAGATCGTTGAACTTCTAATTACTACAAAGCATATACCGAACAAAGGATTTTCTTTACACTTTCAGGATTATCAGACAGGGGAATTTTTACACAAACAATTCATACCACAATACAAAGCAGATAAGATTTTTAAACTTAATTTATATGATTCTTTCAATATGGTTCAGGGTTTCCCGCTACCATCGACCGAAAAACAGGGAGAGGAATTTTTTATGAACCTAGAAGAAATTCATGACAAAGCGAGAGGGAAAAGCAGAAAGGGGCTTCCGGTGTGACCATAAAAGTAGAAAACTTCACATTGATTCCTAAAGATTATAAAAAGAAAGATCCCAGGACACTATTATATTTATATCCTAACTCTGTGAATTTAGTTTCTTACGCAAAGAAAATGCAGCAATTTAGCTTTTATCAATCTTTGGAAATCGCAGAAGATTTAGCGAAACGTCAGGGTTTTATCTTGTTACCCTGGGAATGCATACATTGGCAAAGGGCAAAGGCTTTCGGGGTAGACAGGAAAATTAAGATTGGTAGAAAATCCTTTTTTCTATTGAAACCCCAGGAGCTAACAAAAAATGAAACAATAAAATTAGAAAATTATTTAGCTGAAATAAGCTAAACCCGAACAATAGCAGCTGCATCCAGAAATCAAAAATGATTAAAACCCGAACAATAAAAGGAGCGCTTAAAATGCAGGAACCAAGCTTATTTGCTGCAAAACTTTTTGATGATAATAAAAGAATTGATTCTTATTCAAACCAACTTTTAGAACTTATTAAAAAGCAATTCAGAACTAGGACGATTGATAAATATGACTATGAAAGATTCATAAACCTTTTAACCTGTTTGAAGCTGCAAACAGAAGAAAGCAGGAAAGATATAAACGATTTCATTAAGGAAACAAATCATTATACATCAATTGATGTAAGAGTATAGGAGGAAACACAAATGATTATAGAATTAAGCCGGGTAGAAATGGCGGTTTTATCGGTCAATATGGCAGCTTTAAGAAAAAATGTTAGGAAGGGTTTTAAAAGCAATTTTGGAAAGCAGGAAGGACAAGAGAAACTGGAAGTATACGATGAAATCAAAGCAGCTTTAAATGATGGAATAGAAAAAACAGAAGAAGAACAGAAAAGAGAACTGCATTTTAACAAATATGAAATAGATATGCTAAATGATTTTGTTCCGTGGTATTTACTAGAGTTAGAAGTTACCTATGAAACAGCAGGAAAAAAGCTAAAAGGAGAAGATAAAAAAGTGATGGAAACCTTGCAAGGGATAAAAGAAAAGATAGAAAGAGTTATAGAGAACTATGCTTAAAAATATCTTGTTGTTTTTTATCCCCTTTTTCTTTTTAATATCGAACCAAGCGAGCGCAAATGTTTTAGAATGGCAGCAGGAAAAAGAAAAGATCGAGCAGCAAAGAAATGAATTAAAACAACAGTTGTTAGCAGAACAGGCTGAAAATAAAAAGATAAAAATAGTTATGAAGGACAACAAACTTGCCGCATATGAAAAAGCATATGAACAAGCCATTAATTACATGCAGCCAGGACAAGCAGCGCAGCAGATCAGCGCAGAGCAATATTTTAATAATCCTTTAATCAAGATTAAGCCAGGGCAAAAAGTACCGGAAGAATTTATTCCGATTTATAAAGCTGCTGCCGAAGCTTATGGGGTTGATTGGTTTGTTTTAGCTGCAATACATAGCGTAGAAACAAACTTTTCGCAAATTAAATTAATGTTGTCTTATGCCGGAGCAATCGGACACATGCAATTTATGCCAGCGACTTTTTTAGCTTATGGAGTAGACGGTAATGGAGACGGAATCAAAAGCCCCTGGAACCTAGAAGATAGTATTTACAGCGCTGCTAATTATTTGATAGCAAGTGGATATAAAACTGATATTAGAAAGGCAATTTGGCATTATAATCACGCTGATTGGTATGTAAATGATGTATTGGCCAGGGCAGGAAGAATTAAGAATGGATAGTGTCCTTTTCTCTTTGGTTCTTTTTTTGATCGTTATGGGGTTGTGGCTGCTTCCCGGAAAGCTTTACAAGGTTTTATATAGGTTCACTATTGTTGCATAAATAATGTCACAATTTTCAGTTTAATATTTTTCCTCTTTTAGAGCCAAAAAAGTAATTACCTAATCAAAGGTGGCTCCAT
>NZ_JAUSUN010000004.1:0-232224 GCF_030814065.1 Mesobacillus stamsii | reverse complement strand
TTGTCAGAGGATGTCAAGACCTGGTAAGGTTCTTCGCGTTGCTTCGAATTAAACCACATGCTCCACCGCTTGTGCGGGCCCCCGTCAATTCCTTTGAGTTTCAGCCTTGCGGCCGTACTCCCCAGGCGGAGTGCTTAATGCGTTTGCTGCAGCACTAAAGGGCGGAAACCCTCTAACACTTAGCACTCATCGTTTACGGCGTGGACTACCAGGGTATCTAATCCTGTTCGCTCCCCACGCTTTCGCGCCTCAGCGTCAGTTACAGACCAGAGAGCCGCCTTCGCCACTGGTGTTCCTCCACATCTCTACGCATTTCACCGCTACACGTGGAATTCCGCTCTCCTCTTCTGCACTCAAGTTCCCCAGTTTCCAATGACCCTCCCCGGTTGAGCCGGGGGCTTTCACATCAGACTTAAGGAACCGCCTGCGCGCGCTTTACGCCCAATAATTCCGGACAACGCTTGCCACCTACGTATTACCGCGGCTGCTGGCACGTAGTTAGCCGTGGCTTTCTGGCCAGGTACCGTCAAGGTACCGGCAGTTACTCCGGTACTTGTTCTTCCCTGACAACAGAACTTTACGACCCGAAAGCCTTCATCGTTCACGCGGCGTTGCTCCGTCAGACTTTCGTCCATTGCGGAAGATTCCCTACTGCTGCCTCCCGTAGGAGTCTGGGCCGTGTCTCAGTCCCAGTGTGGCCGATCACCCTCTCAGGTCGGCTACGCATCGTCGCCTTGGTGAGCCATTACCTCACCAACTAGCTAATGCGCCGCGGGCCCATCTGTAAGTGACAGCGAGAAGCCGTCTTTTAGCTTTCGCTCATGAGAGCAAAAGGATTATCCGGTATTAGCTCCGGTTTCCCGAAGTTATCCCAGTCTTACAGGCAGGTTGCCCACGTGTTACTCACCCGTCCGCCGCTGATCTTCAAAAGCAAGCTAATGAAGATCCGCTCGACTTGCATGTATTAGGCACGCCGCCAGCGTTCGTCCTGAGCCAGGATCAAACTCTCCAAAAAAGAGTATGAGTTTAGCTCATAAGTTAAAACGTTGGCTCATGAGCTTCTATAATAGAAGCCATGATAATTGATTGTTTGTTGACGCTTGTTTGTTTAGTTTTCAAAGAACAATTTAGTTAGCTTATCGCCAGAAGCGACTTTATTAATATAACCTATTGATTCATTATTGTCAACATCGTTTTTTATTTTTCTTTCAATAAAACTCGAAGTTGCTTTTTAAAATCAATGTTGTTTTTTTGAAGCGAGATTAAATATATCATGTCCAAACTATGTTTGCAATATAATTTTAAAAGAAATATCACAAACAATCCTTATTATTAGTTTTTGCATTTCTAAATTAATTTTCCCACTACGATTTGTTTGAGTGATTTCAAATCATTCCATACATAAGCCAGCTCTACATATTCCTGTCCACCAATCTTGTCTATTTCTTCCCCTGCCTTATTAGGCTGAAGACTTTCATAGAACAGACGACTGTGATTTTGTTTAAGCACCCAAACCAGCATGGATGTATAATTTTGCTCTAGTAATGCTTCAATTCCTTCACGCAGAAGCCTCAAGCCCAGTTTTCTTCTTTGGTTTGCTTTCAAAATGTAAATTGCATATAGTTCTCCATCTGCAGTAAACTTCCCTGTACGTTCCTTTCCAAAGGATGCAAAGCCCACTATTTCTCCACCTGGGTTTACCGCGACAAAAACCGGTGAAAGATCGGCCGTTTCAGACAAGTTTTTTTCCCACAACGGTTTCCTATCCTCAATTTTCAAAGAAGCTAAGTAATTTTGGCTTATGATGCCCTCATATGTTTCTTTCCAGCTTTCGACATGGACCTTGGCTATTCCTAGAGCATCTTCTTTTGTTGCCCTTCTTATTTGCATATACATCCCCTCCGATTATATTGAATTTATTTCTGCTCGCTTTTTCATCTTCATGTTTCTTTCATCTACTAAAAATAATGTTATTCCAGCAATAACAACTAACCCACCAGCAACTTGTGTCCAAATAACGTTTTCTTCTAACAAATAGTATGCAAGGGCAGTTGCTCCTACAGGTTCAAACAGGATTGCCATTGAGATAATCGAGGCGCTAAGCCATTTGATTGACCAGTTAAATAATGTATGTCCAAGCAAAGTCGGGATTAAGGCAAGAAGGACAAAATATACCCAGTCACTTGTCTCATAATGAAAGAACGAATCTCCAACTGCTAATACATAGAAGAACAGAGTGATTGTGCTAATGGCGTAAACAATGAATGTGTATGTTATAAGGGACATTCTTTTTCTGACCGTTTGCCCAAATAATAGATAAACGGTGACTAGCGCACAAGCAGCAATTGCCAAAAAGTCTCCAAACAAGGCGCTTCCGCTGATTTTAAAATCCCCCCAGCTGATGATGACACTCCCTGAAATTGCAATAATCCCACTAATAATTGCCTTAGCAGATATTTTCTCCTTAAAGAAAATATAAACCCCCGCAAACGCGAATAATGGCTGGAGTGTGACCAGTACAGTCGAGCTCGCTACCGAGGTATAGTTTAAAGATTCGAACCAGAGGATGAAGTGGAAAGCAAGGAACACACCTGATATCCCTGAAAACACCCAATCTTGTTTTGTAATAAGACGCAGCTCAGAAACATATTTTATAAGAAACACTGGCAACATAATTAACACCGAAAAAAATAACCGATAAAAGGCAATTACTCCAGATGGAGCAGAAGATACTTTAACTAAAATCGCTGAAGTTGACACAGCCACTACACCGATTGCAACAGCAAGGTATGGGTTCACTTTAGGTGTTTCCATTTCTCTTCTCCTTCTATTTAAACAATTTGAATACATGTATTTTACTATGGAACTGTTCTTTTAGCTCACTTTTATTAAAATTTTTCGTACAAAAGCGTTTATTTTCCCTTCACTAGGGAAAGTAAACACATCTTATTAGGGGCAGGAGATCACATGCTTTATTCTATGGATATGGAAATTTTAATAAAGTTAGGCATTTCTGCATTTCTGGGTCTAGTTATCGGACTAGAAAGAGAGATAAAGCGAAAACCGGTGGGGCTGAAAACAAGTTTGGTCATTTCAATTGTCAGTTGCCTTTTAACAGTAGTTTCTAGTGAATCTGCCTATATGTTTCCAGGCGATGAAGAGGTAAATATTACAATGGATCCTCTCCGTTTAGCCGCACAAATCGTTTCAGGCATCGGTTTTCTTGGAGCTGGAGTTATTTTAAGAAGAGGAAATGATACGATCTCAGGTCTCACGACAGCTGCGATGATTTGGGGTGCAGCTGGAATAGGAATTACTGTTGGTGCAGGCTTTTATTGGGAGGCAATAGCCGGGGTTGCGTTGCTGATTGTCAGCGTTGAATTGATACCATTTCTGATGACCTTCATTGGTCCAAGACAATTACGTGAGAAGGAAATACGACTTCAATTCAATGTGACTTCTAGAGAAAGCATCGCTGATATTATCACAAAGATTAAGTCAGAAAAAATCTCTTTGAAAAACGTGCGGATCAAAGATTTAGCAGATGAAAACCAACTTGTACAGCTGATCGTGACTGTCGATTTCAGAAGGAAAACAACAGATGTTTATGAAGCTGTTTCGGAAATTGAAGGAATAAACCGAGTTGAAATTGAAGGATTGTAGGAAAAGCCGCTGGAATTGCGGCCTTTTTCAATTTAACAGTAAATTTTATCTTGCAAGTCCTTTGAGTTGGAGATATAATCTTTCTTGTACCTTATCTATTTAGATACGGGGGATTAGCTCAGCTGGGAGAGCGCAACGCTGGCAGCGTTGAGGTCAGGGGTTCGAGCCCCCTATTCTCCATCACCGAAAACCCTTGCGCAGCAAGGGTTTTCTTCTATTTGTATGATTAGAATAAGGCTGCCGCAATGACCGCCTATATCTTCGGTCCTTGCACCCGTTAGTGCAACCAGATATAGTTATTTGTGAGAAAGATTTTTTAACCACTTCTCGTTCCACTGAAAATAAAGTTCACTATTTTTACTTTGTAGAAATAAATCTTTAGGGTAAGGTAAAGCGAGTTCAGGCATATTACTCGGATTAAAATATTGAAGTTCAGCCGTTTCGTTATCTATTGGAATTAATTCACCGCTTTGAATAACGCAATCAAACATAAAGACGTTATACTCCACTTGATGACCATTAGGATATTGGTAACGAAAGTCTTTTCCACCAAATACGCCTAATAACTTTTTTGGTACAACATATAAACCTGTCTCTTCCCATACTTCACGAACTACTGCTTCGGCAGGTGCTTCTCCAAGTTCAATGGCACCAGCAGGAAGACTCCACTTTTCGCCATTTCCTTTGTGTTGTAATAAAATTTCTCCCAAGTCGTTTCGAACAATTCCTGCTACACTTGGCATAAAAATCAGTCCATTACCGACTTTTTCTCGGAGTTTTTTATAATAATCCGACATTCCCATTTTCCATACCACCTTGAGTTATATGTGTTACAAAGTAAACTCTCCCCAATATACAAAATCACCTGTTGTTCTTCAACTAAATTGCCCTGTTTGTTCCATAAAGAATTCAACAGATCAAAACCACCAGTGTGAACTGGTGGTTTGCTCTGCGGCTGAAAGCCTCTCTTACCGGCCTATGCCTAAAAGGCCCGCTGATAGAGTTTCCGCCTGCACCACATTCACTCACTAATTCTAAAGAATTTCACTATTTTTTCTTATTTTTTCTCCTCGTAAATGGTTTTTGCTTCATGGATATTTCACCTTTTTGGTCACATTAATCTCTTATGATTTGTTTGATGCTCTTTTAATTTCCCATAAATGATTTGTCTTCTGTGCTGAGCTGAAGATGGACTTTCCTTAGCACAAAGATATAACGTCTTCCAGAGTTCTTGAGCTTTATCCATATTGGTGTAGTTAGCCATTTTCTTGGACATTCACTGACTCTTACCTCCTTTGGACATATGAACGAAGTAGGGTACTGGCATTCGCCGTCCTTCCCTAGACAATGTTGTGTTGTCATTGTCATTGTCATCATTGGTACTATGTCCCCTTCCGACTCCCTCTCATCCCTTCACCATTTCGTTTCCACTTATAGGTTTCCACTTTACTTTCATTAGAAAGTGATGAGGAGGGTCTCCCCAGTTCCGTTCATTACTTTCCTGACATGTCGTTCCCCTTACCCCGAGAGATTCTTCGGTGCTGCTTCCAAGTTCTGCACACCTTCTGTGGTCTTCGCCTACTATCCCAAGGCTCAACATCTCTTTGGCTGCCCGAGAGCAGATTCTTTTGACGAGACGGCAGGATTCACTTTAGGTTACAACCTGTCAGGTCGCTCGCACTCCGCGGAGGGAGTTACTTTGTCACAGGGCTTCAACCTTAGGATTTCTCCACCAGCTGCATGTCAGCTACTGAGCGTCTTGGCACTTACTCAGATTGGACTTTCACCAACTAGCAATTAACGGCTTGCCTGGGCACGCAAAATGAAAAGAGAATCCGAAAAAACACGGATTCCCTTGGGAGTTGATAAATTTTAACAAGAATGATTAAATTAATGCAGTTGTTTCCTGCTTGCGGATACATATTTTCAAATTTACTTGATTTTTTTACCCATTTCATTTTTTCTCACCTCCTTAAATTACAAAATCAACTATTGGAAGAGTAATAGTTCTTTTTTGAATCAAGTGATTTTTTTAAATTTAGTTTAATGTTATTATTCTGACAGATTTTTATAAACTCTTTTGATAGTTGTTCAATTACTTCAAATCCCGATTTAATGTAAAGGCGAGGGGGGATGAAAATGAGTATCTCTTAGCCAATCTTTATTCTGGGGCATTCGGCGAAGTTCCTGAAGATGATATTCCCCTCGTTAACCAAGTACTTAGAAAAAGTGGCGTTGAAACTGATAACCCCGAAGGAATAATTTCTGATTTAATTGAAGGAGGCTTCTTGGTTGAAGAAAATACAGATGAATTAAGAAGAGCTACTTACTTACACGAAACAGGTATTCATCGTACAGATAAATTATTTCTTACAATAATGCCTACTGAACAATGTAATTTCCGGTGTGTTTATTGTTATGAATCCTTTCTAAGAGGCTCTATGCTACCAGATATTCGCAAAGGTTTAATAAGTTTTGTTGAAAAGAAATCAAAAACAATTAATGATTATTTTGTCGACTGGTTTGGAGGCGAACCTTTATATCTACTTGGAACATATTTACTAATCACATTCAAATACCTCTTTTATAGTCTTTTATTTTAGAGCATTCAAAATATAAATTATACTAAAAAAAAGCAGCTTTATATTTTCTTAATTTTATAAATTCTATCACTTTGCTAAATTATCCTTCTTTTTCCAATGAGAAACTAAAATTTTTTTCATGTTATTTTTAAGATACTATTCTCATATCTACAGTTAGGTGACCTAATAAATAAACTACTTTCCCACAAGTGTTGCCCCCAATAGTTCTTTTTTAATTCCGGGAATTGATCTTGGAGGAGTCGTGATGATCCCCCTTTAGATATTGCAAAATTTTACTTGGCGCGAGACTGGGCGGCATGCTATTAACAAATGAATATGATCTTTCCCCACACTTCCTTGCAAAATCGTAATACCTCTTGCTTCGCACCCTTGTCGAATGAGTTCTCTTGTTCTTATTGCAATTGGTCCATATAACACCTTATACCTGTATTTCTTACCCAGATTACATGATATTTGATGTCATATACTGCATGACTATTCTTTTTATAACCGTCCATACTTTCACCACATCTATCAAGTATGGACATCGAAGGAGAAGGCTAAAAGCGGATACCGTCTAAAGACGGTGGAGTTAGACTCGTATTTGGAAATTTAAAAAAGCCAGTTAAGCTTTATCTTAACTGACCATTTTTGACCACATGCTTTTTAATAGTGCAAAAAACAGTGCACAGACTTATTTTATTTATTGAATTAGATTGACTTAGATTGTGTACAAAAATTCCACAAATCTTATAAATCAAGACTTAATTGATTTTAATTTAACTTATTTAACCCAGTTTTACTATTGGATTTCCTCTGGCATCGTTGAGGTCAGGGGTTCGAGCCCCCTATTCTCCATCATAGAAAAACCCCTTGCTATGCAAGGGGTTTTTCTATTTGTATGATTTTGAATTTGTTCTCGGATACCTGATCTCCATTATCCGAAAAGTCTTTTTCTAATCGTATCGCTACTTCTCCTTGAGGTCCTCATTAACGCGAAAGTAAAGATCTAGGTTAACGCTACTCTCGAATGTTCCAACCACTCCTGAACTAAACCAATTCAATGATGGAATATTCCTATCCCCAATACTGATGGACTTCTTTTAAAATCATTAAATTAATTATTTCCGTCCATGGATATAAGTCCACCCAATTTTTCTCCAATGGAATATACTACATAAATTAAAGAACCAGGAAGGGGAATGACTAGTTGGAACAACTTATTGCACCATGGGATTTAGATGGCAGCTTAGGCGATTTATATGTTCCGCCATATATAGAAGAAATGGCTCAACAAGTCATCAATAAATACGATTTTAAAGTAAATAATATGGAAGTTATTACCACGAAGGCGGATAAGGGCGGGCTAATATGGAAAATCAATACCACCAAGGGGCCTAAAAGTTTAAAAATACTCCACCGAAGGCCTACTAGGAGTTTATTCAGCATAGGAGCTCAAGAGTATTTAGTAAATGTAAAAAAGGCAAGAATTCCGGCAATTGTAAAGACAAAGACAGGTGCAAACACGGTGGAAATGGGAGGGAAAATCTGGTTTGTCGCCGATTGGATTGAACCGCTTACTCCAGTATCTGCCGACCTGGAAGGAGCGAAGTTACTGAGTCATGCGATTGGAGAGTTCAACGAGCTTTCCAAAGGCTATGTTCCTCCTAGAGGGGCAGAAACTTCTTCCCGGTTATATCGTTGGCCTAAAGCTTATAAAAAAATTAGTAAAAAAATCAACTGGTTTAAACATGTTGCCAATTTATATTCCGAGCTGCCAGCCAGCAAAACCATTTTAAATTCGGCGGATATGTTTGAGGAGCAAGCTAGAAAAGCATGGACCATGCTCGAGAAATCGAATTATCAAGCCCTAGTTGCCAAAGGAAATAAAGAATGGGGATTAGTTCACCAGGATTACGGATGGTCAAATGGACAAATGGGCCCAGGTGGGATGTGGATTATCGACTTGGATGGGGTAGCGTATGATTTGTCCATTCGGGATTTACGCAAACTCATTGGCGGCAGCATGGATGATTTAGGAAGATGGGATATTAATTGGGTTGTAGGAATGCTTGATGCATACAATGAAGCAAATCCGATTTCTGACGACTTACTTGAAATTTTATTAATCGATTTGTCGCTGCCTAATTTATATTATAAAAACGTAAAAGAAATATTGATTGATCCTGTCCTGTCTTTAAACAGCGAATTGGATTCTGTTGTTCAAAGGATTATTGAAATGGATCAAACAAAATGGCCGGTAATTGAACAAGTGCGTAAAGAATGGAGAGGGGGAAAACGGAAATGGAAGTCTTAATAGTTAGTACGGAAAAACTTCCAGTTCCGCCGGTAAAAGGAGGAGCAATTCAAACATATATCCATGGAACTTTGCCAGTTTTAAGAAAAAACCATTCGATCACCATAATTGGACGGGATGATGAAACATTACCTGATAAGGAAATAAAGGACGGGATTAAATATATAAGAGTTCCAGGAGGCTTACTAGAAACATACCAAGAAGGCGTAGTGAATTTTCTTAAAAACAATAAGTTTGACTTGATTCATATTTTCAATCGTCCTCGCCTTGTTTTACCAATACGGGAAGTGGCACCTCGTTCACGAATCGTTTTAAGTATGCACAATGATATGTTTAAGCGAGAAAAAATAGATCCTGAGGAAGCTCAGAAAGCAATCGATCAATTAGATAAGATCATAACCATCAGCAATTATATAGGAAAAGAAATAACAGACCTTTATCCTGATGCTAAACCTAAAATAAAAACAATTTATTCTGGTGTGGACTTGGATCGATTTGTTCCTGTTTATTCTGATAAAGGCAAGAAAATAAGGGCTTCCATGCGACGAGAACACAAGTTAGAATCAAAAAAGGTTATTTTATTTGCTGGGAGGCTGTCTGCAAACAAAGGGGCAGATATACTTCTGAGGGCTATGGAGCTCTTGGTTAAAAGGCACCCAAATGTGGCGTTGGTTCTTATGGGAGGCAAAGGTTTTAGTGATAACGGTATGAGTGATTACATTGCTTATATAAAAGCTATCGCGGACCGCCTAACCATTCCAGTCATAACAACTGGCTTTGTTCCGCCTGATCAAATTCAAAACTGGTTCATCGCTTCAGATATATTTGTTTGCCCTTCTCAATGGGAGGAACCGTTGGCACGAGTTCATTATGAGGCTATGGCAGCAGGATTGCCGATTGTTACTACTAACCGGGGAGGAAACTCTGAAGTCATTGAAGTTGGAAAAAACGGACTGATTGTCCAAAACCCAGAAGATCCTCAAGAATTTGCAAACCATTTATCAAAATTACTTTCAAATCCTGCTCTATGTAAAGAGATGGGACAATACGGAAGACGGATTGCAGAAAAAAATCATCACTGGGATCGAGTCATCAATGATATATCACAAGTTTGGAGTGAGATCGAGCATAAAATCAAAAATCACCTCGAAATAGGAAATCAATCGATAGTTAAAGCGGAAGATGATTATTCATCGCTGAGTGAGTTGGTAAGGTATTTATTAGGGGAAGAGTCCACTGAGAACGAGCCATCGATACCACGGATTGCTGATAAAGTTTCACAAGTTAAGAAAAAGTCAGGTCGAAAAAAACTACCATCAAAACCATGGTATAGCAGTGAAAAAACAGCTATAAAGGCAAACAAAATTTCATTTTAACCTAAATGAAAACCACCCGTTGAGACGGGTGGTTTTCTCTGTATGAACACTCTGATTAGAAAAAACGGAATAGCTGCTGCCTAAATCTTTTTTCGTTATTAGGTAACAAGTCGGAATAAACTTGGATCAATCGACTTGCCGTCTGCTTGAATTGAAAATTTGATTCGACTAATTTTCTTGCTTCCTTTGTAATTATTTCCACACTATCGGGATTCATCAAATAAAAATGGATTCCCTTTGCAAATTCGCTAACTTGATCGTACTTGTCAATTAAATAGCCTGTTTTTTTATGGGAAACCACCTCTGCATTTCCTCCCCTATTTGTAGTGATGACAGGTATTCCTGCTGCAAATGCTTCATAGTGAACTCGCGCTAATGGTTCTTGCCATTGCGAGGAGCAGACGAAAATATCACTCATCAAAAAAATGTTTGGGATTTCACTTGCTGCGATAAACTTTGTGAAAATAATTTTGTTTCCTAATGGTTCTGCTAATTTCTTTAAGTAGCGAATATAATGATTGATCCCATCATCGCTAAACCATTTCCCCCCAGCAATTACAAGAACCGCATCAGGATATTTTTTGGCGATAGCTTTAAATGCCGCTATGAGAAGATGGGGGCCTTTATTTTTGGTTAGCCTCCCAACAAATAAAATGACCTTCTTATCCTCGATATTATATTTTTTTCGATATTCCGTTCTGATCTCCTTGCCTTTCGAAGACCAAACAGGAGGATATTCCATTAAATTCACTCCAGAGTAGACTACTTTCACTTTGGATTCCGCTTCAGGAAAACGCTCCAAAACTGTTCGTTTTACATACTCGCTTACGGTAACAATCCTATCTACCAAGCTTATAATTTCTTTCCCTTGTTCCAAGGTTACTTTTTTTTCGGAAAGCATTTCGTTATGAAGTCCTAAAACGAATCGGCTTGTTGGAGTGGCTTTTTTATAAAGAGGGATGGTTAATGGCCGATTAAAAACATGAATAATGGGAAACTTCTTTTCCGCAAGTATTTTAGCAATATTCCTTTCGTAATGCTGGGGAGGTACACGGATGTATTGCACACCGTTACGTGTTTCATTATCAGGGAGGGATGGATCAGAGACTGAAATAATCGTTAATTCATAGTTATCCTTGAGATACGGGGTGACACCATCGATCATCATTTGGATAGCTCCACCCTTTACAGCAGGTGAAGGAAGCTTTTCTGTGCAAATTAAAGCGAGCCTCATTCCCCCACCTCCTTATAGAGTGCTTGTATATCCTTTACTTCATTAAGTAATCCTTCTTTTAAAGATACTTTTGGCTGGTAATGCAGAAGCTTCTCTGCTTTTGTGATATCAGCCCAAGTATGTCGCGGTTCCCCTCGAGTTTTCCCAATAAAGTCCATGGCCACTTTTTTGCCAGTCAGCTCTTCTAATACCTTGATCACTTCTAAAATGGATTTTCGTTCTTTTCCTCCTATATTAATTGTTTCACCGATGACATGGTCCCCATAAATAGCAGCAACCGTTCCTTCCACACAATCCCCAATATACGTAAAATCACGCGTTTGTTTGCCATCACCGTATATAGGGATGGGCTTATTCTTTAACATGTATTCAATGAACCGATGAAAAGCCATATCTGGCCGCTGTCTAGGTCCATAAACAGTAAAATACCGAAGGATCGTGATTGGAATGCCGTCGTTTTCACTGTAGACATTACATAAGTATTCTCCCGTTAGCTTTGTTACTCCATAAGGCGAAAGAGGAGAAAGAAAACTATTTTCCGAAACCATCCCTCTCTTTTCTCCATAGACGGAAGAAGTAGAAGCATAGACTAGCTTCTTTATAGAAACATCCTTACAAGCTTCCAACAGCCGTTGGGTGACGAGAATATTAGATTCTGCATACAATGGAAAATTATTACCCCAACTAGAGCGCACTCCTGGCATTCCGGCCAAATGACAAATCACATCATCTTTCGACATTACTTTTCCCCAGTCAATTTCCAATAAATTTTTATCAAGAAACGTAAAACGAGGATGATGCAGCAAATTTTTAAGATTTCTTCGTTTTACTTGTTTTAGAGCAGGGTCGATAAAACCGTCGATGCCGATCACCATATTCTGCTCATCCTTTAATAGCCTCTCACATAAATGGGATCCAATGAATCCAGCTGCTCCTGTAACGATAATCCTCATTATCTGGCCACCCCAATATAATGAAATTGATAACCGGCTACGTGATTTCGGTCAATAATATTCCGTCCATCCACTAAAATATTTCCCTTCATGAAGTCCTTTACCTTCTTCCAATCTACGCTTTTAAACTGGCTCCACTCGGTAGCGATGATTAAGGCGTCTGACTCTTTGACCGCTTCATACATATCTTCGTATACAGTAATCGCAGGATCGGATAACTGGACAATAGGATCAAATGCGTGAATCTCAGCCCCTTTTTCGAGTAATTTTTTGATTAATAGCAATGATCTTGATTCCCGAGTATCATCCGTTTCAGGCTTAAAAGCTAACCCCCAAACAGAAATCTTCTTCCCGTTGAGGTTCGTCAATTCATTCGTTAATTTTTCAAGGTACAAATTAATTTGAGAATCGTTTACATTTTGAACCGCCATTACTATTTCGGGAATAATGTCCTTTTGTTTCGCGGCATATTCTAAAGCACGGACATCTTTTGGAAAACAAGATCCACCGTATCCTAACCCTGCATGGAGGAAATAGGGACCAATTCTTTTATCTCTTCCTAATGCACTTGCAATATGGGAAATTTCCACATCATAGGCATCACAAATACGGGCCATTTCGTTCATAAACGATATCTTTGTTGCTAAAAAAGCGTTCGAGGCATATTTAATCATTTCAGCTCCCGTTAAAGAAGTAATAATATAAGGCGCATGTATTTTCGTATACAATTTTTTTATTGTTTCAATTGGCTTTTGCCTCTTTACCCCGACGACGATTTTGTCAGGATTCAACATATCAGCCAAAGCATTTCCTTCTCTTAGAAACTCTGGATTCGATACAATATCAAACATATTAGAGTCGATTCCTTTTTCCATTAAGGTTTGATGGATCCATTCATTTGTTCCTGGTATTACAGTACTTTTCGTGATAATTGTTTTATGAGAGTGAATCGACTGTCCGATTGAATCAATGACATCGTTAATCGCAGTCAGATTTTGGCTTCCGTCTTCATTAGCAGGAGTGCCTACAGTGATATAAATGATTGGACATTCTTTAATCCCATAATGAATATCTGATAAAAAATGCAACCTGCCTCTCTTTTTATTTCGATCGATTAGTGCCGATAAACCTGGTTCGTAAATGGGAACTTTCCCCTCGTTTAACTTCTCTATTTTTGTTTTGTCGTTATCAACACAATAAACATCGTGACCCAAGTCCGATAAAACGGTACCTGTAGTTAATCCCACATATCCTGTACCAATGACACAAATTTTCATCCTTATCATCCTCTTGCCCTACATTCATTTCTTACTATCTTATTTACATTAGTACGAAACGTGAAGGTTGAATAAGGATGAAAGCAGAAAAAGTGTGAGAACATGGGGAACCTCCATCTTCATCTTTATATTAGTTCATCAAGATGGTCCCTAAGATAATGATTGCGGTTTAAGATAAACTGCAAAATGAATTCTGGTTCTCTCTCAAATAATTCAATGTCAGTCATTTTGTATGGATCGAATGCTATATGGGGTCGTAACTTGTTATAAAGATTTGTAATCATTGGTTCTATTTTTTTGACTGTGAAATACTCCTCTACTATTTCTTCGAGCAGAAGTCGGTATTGAATACGGAATTCCTTCACATCAAGAATCCTTGCAGTTAGCGTATTAAATCCTTCTATAGGAACTTGATTGTATTTCATTGCTTTCCCATTCCAATTTCTACCGAATGTTGCATCGTAATCCCAAGGGATGTTTTCGTACAATCCAGTTTGACCATGTCGATAAAGTGCATAATTTTGAATGAATCCATCATAGTTCTGTGTACAAACTGCCCCACAAAGCCAAGTCAAATATTTTTTCACATCCAGGTATTCCCAAATTTCTTCGCCAAAATCATTTCTCGGGATGGAGTTAATTTTTATTATCAGCCTTTCTAAATCTAAGTCATCCTCTTCCTTTCCTAATTTTCGAACATACCCTGAGGTTAGTGATTCTTTTGGCTCTCCTTTTGTGGTTAATAATGAAAAATTACTTTGTCGATTTGATGCATAATAAATGGGGCCGTATGGCAGATGTCTCTTTTGCAGAAATACATCATCGACAGATTCAAGCTGTAAGTAGATTCCAGCAGGCTCTCCATTCAACTCGATTAAAACATGGTTGCAGTTAGGGGAAATGCTCCCAATCATCTTGAAAAAATCAAAAGATAACTTATTGCGAATGAAAGATGGATCACAAAATTCTGCGTTAAGATGCATTTCACGAGCTTCAAATTCTTCATTATATATCCCAAAGTTAATTTTATAAGATTTTTTCTGGAACTTCCGTGTGTGATTTCCACGATAAGTAATACCTGCATCATGAGAAAGGTTATTGGCAACTAATTGGCAAGAAATAGGCTCTTCATGCCAAATATTCCTTTCTAAAAATGTCAGGTGCTCACGATCCATAATAATATTCAGTTTAGGTATCTCATCATGCATCTGAAATCATAGCCTCCCTTGCTTTTATCCTATGAAAAAAAGGGCGTACATGATAATGAATTCCATGTAAGTTTAGTACCAATAAATAAAGAACCACATAAAATACACTACCTTAACTATTAAGGACATTTATTGAAAAGGTGGTATTTACTTTTATGGGAAAAGAAGAAATGTCAAGGCTTCTTAGAGGAGCAAGAGATTCAGGTCTTGATCGGTTCCTGATGAGAAACCCAGGATCGACTAGAACTCCTGAAGCTGAAGCTGAAGCTGGTTCTGGCTCAGGTTCTGGTTCTTGTTCTAGCTCCGGATCTGGTTCTGGTTCTGGATCCGGTTCAGGTTCCGGATCTGGTTCTGGCTCCGGTTCCGGATCTGGTTCCGGATCTGGTTCCGGATCTGGATCTGGATCCGGTTCAGGTTCCGGATCTGGTTCTGGCTCTTGTTCTGGTTCTGGTTCCGGATCTGGTTCTGGTTCTGGTTCTGGTTCTGGTTTATAAAGCAATTTTTAGGGGTAGATAATCTTCAATAGAACAAAAACAGGAAACCTTTAACGGGTTTCCTGTTTCACTTAAGTTAATCGCTAGTTTACATTTAATAGACCACTTTAAAAGTACGTTTCAAGAATTCTCTCGTTCTATCTTGCTGTGGATTATTGAAGATTTGTTCGGGACTTCCTTCCTCTGCAATAATCCCTTTGTCCATAAAAACGACACGATCTGATACTTCCTTCGCGAATTCCATCTCATGCGTTACAATCAGCATCGTAAGGCCGGACACCGCAAGTTCCTTCATTACTTTAAGGACTTCGCCAACCATTTCTGGGTCCAGTGCCGAAGTTGGTTCGTCAAACAGCAGGACGTCCGGTTCCATAGATAGCGCCCTGGCAATTGCTACCCGTTGTTTTTGGCCGCCTGATAACTGCTTTGGCTTGGCATTAATATACTGATCCATGCCAACAATCTTCAAGTATTTCATTGCTACCTTTTCGGCTTCTTCCTTTGAACGGCCTAATACTTTGATTTGGCCAACTGTACAATTTTTCAAGACATTGTGATTCGTAAATAAATTAAATTGCTGGAATACCATTCCTAAATGTCTGCGATAGGTTGGAATATCATGCTTATCATCTAGAATATTCTCTCCGTTATAGATAATTTCTCCACCGCTTGGTTTTTCCAATAGATTAATGCAGCGAAGAAGAGTTGATTTTCCAGATCCCGAGGAGCCAATGATCGTCATGACTTCTCCTTTATTGACTGAGAAGCTGATGTCTTTGAGAACTTCATGAGTGCCAAAGGATTTGTTAAGATGCTGTATATCAATTACTGTTTCCACACTCTCTCCTCCTTCATTACTTCGCTGGTTGCATTTCTTCGCCACGAACCATTGTATAGTTATCTGGTCCTTCTAGTCTTCTTTCAAAGTAAAGTAAAATTCGTGTTACAGCGAAGGTCATGACAAAATAGATCACACATGCAACAAAAAATGATTCGAAATATCTGAAGTTGTTACCTGCGACTGATTTTGTTAAGAAATACAATTCTGAAACGGAGATTACATTTAGAACGGAAGTGTCTTTAATATTGATTACAAACTGGTTGCCAGTTGCCGGCAGGATATTGCGAACCACCTGCGGAAGGACAACATTCATCATCGTTTGAAGATGATTCATACCTATTGCCTGCGCAGCTTCAAACTGTCCTTTATCAACAGATACAATTCCACCGCGAACAATTTCTGCCATGTAAGCCCCTGTATTAATGGAAACAACAATAAGAGCGGCAGCCATTACCTCTATATTCACACCGAATGCTAACGCAGACCCATAATATATGACCATAGCCTGAACAATCATCGGGGTACCCCGAAAAAACTCAATATATACCGACAGTAAAAAGTTCACGAAAAGGAGAAACCATTTTTTCACTCCGTGCTCCGGAGCGGGGATTGTACGGATTACCCCTGCGATTAAACCAATAATAGCCCCCACAACTGTACCGATCAAGGAAATATAAAGGGTAACTCCGGCTCCGCGAAGGAACATTTGCCAGTTTTCTGAAACGATCTTAACGATCCACTCTAAACTCATTTCCCTTCTCCTTTCACCATAAAACCGACTGTATAGTAGTACAGCCGGTTTTATGGAATGTTATTCTGCTGCAGGTTGATTCTTAATAGCAGCATCCATTATTTTTGTACGCTCATCCTCTGAGATGCCTTTTAAAATTTCGTTGATTTTGTCCGTTAACTCACTGCCTTTTTGAAGTCCAACAGCAATAGCAGTATCATCTTCTGAAGTTTTGAATCCATCTTCAAATTCCACCATCGCAAAGTTTTCGTTTGCAGCGGCAGCGCTGACAGCCTCCGGACGCTCCGAAACGTAGCCATCGATGATTCCAGATTCAAGCGCAACCCTCATTGCCGGGAAGTTGTCCATCGCTGTCTCTTTGGACACTCCTTCCATTTGGTCGATTACGGAATAATGGAAGGTATTTAATTGAGCAGTAACTTTAGCACCTTTAAAATCCTGGATGGAAGCCGCATCTTCGTATTTTCCACCTTTTTTAACAACCATTACTAGATTCGATTTATAGTAGTTGTCCGAAAAATCAATTGTCTCTTTACGCTCTGCTGTTGGGGACATCCCTGCGATAATTGCGTCAATCTTGCCTGAAGTCAATGATGGAACTAGTCCGTCCCATTCCGTTTTAACGACAACTAATTCTTTTCCTAAACCATCAGCGATTTTCTTTGCGATTTCGACATCATACCCGCCTGCATACTCAGAAGTTCCTGATATCTTCACTCCGCCATTTGAATCATCCTTCTGAGTCCAGTTGAATGGAGCATAACCAGCTTCAAGGCCTATCTTAAATGTATTGTCGTCAGATGAGCCTGATGCAGAATCGTTACCAGCACCACACCCTGCAAGTAAAATCATTGCTGAAAGCAGCAATGCTAAAAATAATGACCCCTTTTTTCTCATGTTCGTTCCTCCTTGGTTTAGTTAGAGCGTTTTACACACAACAAAAAGCGACCTGAGATAAACTCAGGTCGCATTATTGACAGATGCCCTAAAGTCCTCTCTTTTCCCAAAACGAGATAGCACAACTCAATAAACTGGGGAGTCCATTGAGACAGTCCTGCAGTTCTTAACTGCAGACCCAGCAAACAACAATGAGAATATTGCCCGCTTCGGCGACATTTCCTTCTCCATGGCATCAAAGCTTCTCAAACTCCGCCAAAGACTGTTAAATATCGCGCCTCTACCTCACTAGCAAAAGTGAGGTTAAATATTTAATTATAGTAACTAGGCTACAACAACCTTTCCGTTCTGTCAATCTAGTTCTTTTTGGAAAATCAAATAATCTATGTAACTTTCATTCAAAAAATGGGTAAAGCAGGCAGCTAAGAGGCTGCCTGCTTGGATAAATGTTCAAGGTTTATGCCGATACCTTGGAATGTACTGCCTCTGTTACGGGTGTGAACTCTCCTTCAGACTTAGAGATCACAACGGTTGCGACACCGTTGCCAATTAAGTTTGTAATAGCTCTGGCCTCTGACATGAAGCGGTCTACTCCGAGGATAAGCGCCATTCCTTCGACTGGTATGGATGGAAATACCGCAAGTGTCGCTGCAAGTGTCACGAAGCCGGAGCCTGTTACGCCTGCCGCCCCTTTTGAGGTAAGCATCAACACTCCTAGGAGGGTTATCTGCTGCCAGATGCTCAAGTCTACCCCATAGGCCTGAGCAATAAATAGTGCCGCCATCGAAAGGTAGATGGATGTTCCATCAAGGTTGAAGGAATAACCAGTTGGAAGCACAAGTCCTACAACGGGCTTGGAACAGCCATATTTCTCGAGTTTTTCCATCATTTTCGGCAAAGCTGCTTCCGATGATGATGTCCCAATGACGAGTAGAATTTCTTCTTTAATATACACAATGAATTTAAAGATATTAAACCCATGAAACTTTGCAATCGCTCCAAGGACAAGAAAAATAAAGATAGCCATTGTCAGGTAGACAGAACCCATCAATTTACCTAGGAAAAAGAGGGAACCAATGCCAAATTCGCCAATTGTATAGGCCATGGCTCCAAAAGCTGCAAGTGGAGAGATCTTCATAATGATATTAACAATTCCGAAGAAGACATCGGCGATTCTTTCAAAAAACTCTAAAATCGGCTTCCCCTTTTTGCCAATATGTGCCAGGGAAGTGCCGAATAGGATAGCAAGTAACAACACTGGCAGAAGTTGGCCTCCGGTAAATGCACCTATGAAACTATCCGGTACGATTGTTAGAATGAAATCCATGAATCCATGGCTAGTTTCCTCTGCTGCCTTTGTATATTGTGATACATCCCCTTCTCCTGCTTTCGCATCAATGCCATTTCCTGCTTTGATGACATTCGCAACGATTATTCCGATTGCGAGGGCAATACTCGAAACAATTTCAAAATAAATTAGCGCCTTTCCCCCAATCTTGCCGACCTTTTTTAAGTCTCCCATTCCTGCAATTCCAATGACAATCGTCAGGAAAATAATTGGAGCAATAACCATTTTAACAAGTTTAATAAAAATGTCTGCAAGCACCTTCAACTGCGAACCGATATCAGGAAAAATAAAACCGATCATAATACCGAGAAAAATACCAATAATCACCTGTGTAGTAAGACTCTTAAAGTTAATCTTCAAGCCAATTCCCTCCCCTTTGAGAAATTTTGAAAACGATTACATTTTCTTGGAATATTAATATATTACAATTTCGTGAACACGGAATCTAGTTTAATAAACTTTAAAAACTGTTTTGTAATTAAAGAAAGAGAAAAAATAAAATAATCAGTTAAGTTTGCTTTCGCCAATTCCATCCTTTCTATACAATGAAAATTAGCAGCTAATAAAAGCAATGTGGGGGATTTCGCGTGCAAAGACAGCGGTTTCGGTTTAAATTAAGCATCATCATCATTTTCTTCGTTTGTTTAGTCGTTTTGATATCCCTGATGATTACCGACCTATTGATCAGCAATTCTGTTAGTAAAAACATAAGAAAAACCCAGGAAGAAAAGGCGTTAATTGTTGCGAGGACTGTCTCCAAGTCTAATATTGTCATTCATGCCTTAGAAGACAATCAAGCCGCTCGTGCCGTCCAAGATTACACAAATGAAATCCAGTCAGCAACAGATGTTCTGTTCATCGTTATTATGGATATGAATGGAATTCGCCTGACTCATCCGAATGAGGAGATGATAGGCAAGTCATTTGTAGGCGGAGATGAAAAAGCTGCCCTAAAAGGAAAGGAATATGTCTCCGTTTCACGCGGGACTCTTGGACAATCAGTACGGGCTTTTACCCCCATATACAATGATAAAAATAAACAAATTGGCGCAGCGGCAGTTGGCATCTCGCTAAGCAGTCTGGAAACAGCCCTTGAAACCAGCCATAAGAACATTCTCATTGTCACCATTTTTGGTCTGTTAATTGGGATCATCGGGGCAATCATCTTGGCCAAATATATAAAGAAAATTCTCCTTGGTCTTGAACCTTTTGCTATTTCGAGGATTCTTGAGGAAAGAAGTACCATGCTGCAATCTGTACACGAAGGAATTATTGCTGTTGATCATACATCTACCATTACATTGGTAAATAAATCAGCTTTGCAAATTTTTAAAAAAGCCGGTCTATCACAAAAACCGATCGGAATGAAAATTTATGACTATATGCCATCAACAAGACTGGATCAAGTTTTAAAAACGGGACAGCCAGAATTGGATGAAGAACAAACGATTAACGGCGTTTCCATTTTAGTCAACCGGGTTCCACTTTTTGTGAATGGCGCGGTTGTCGGAGCAATTTCCACTTTCCGTGATAAAACAGAAGTAAACCAGTTAGCAGAACAGCTGACCGGTGTCAGAACGTATGCCGAAGCACTTCGGGCACAATCGCATGAGTTCCTGAATCGTCTTCATGTTATATCAGGCATGGTACAATTAAAATCGTACAATCAACTGGCCGCGTTTATCCGGACACTGGTTGATTTTCGGAACCAAGAGTTCGGTAGCATTACTCAGCATCTCAAAGATCCTGCCCTCGCAGGCTTTATCATGGGAAAAATAAGTTATTCCCGAGAAGCCAAAGTGGACCTTTCGATAGAATGTACCAGCATTATTCCTGAGCCGGCAGAAAATAAGACGACTCACGAGTTGATTACGATCTTAGGGAATCTTCTCGACAATGCCATCGAGGCAATGACAGACAGCGAAGACAAAACACTCGAAGTTCATTTGTCATACGAAGATAATTGGTTACTAATCGAAGTCTCTGATTCTGGCCCAGGTATCGCAAATGAACTGCAAAAAGAAGTTTTTAAAAAGGGATACTCGACAAAAGGGGAAAACCGCGGGTTTGGTCTGTACCTAGTTAAAAAAAGCATCGAAGCTCTCGGGGGCGAGTTAATTATTGATTCAAAGTTACGACTAGGGACGAATTTTTATGTAAAAATTCCATATAAAGCAAAAGAGGTGGGGAAATGATCAGGGTACTAATTGTCGACGATGATCCGATGGTCGCAGAATTAAACAAGCGTTATCTGCAAAAAGTGCATGGGTTTACTCTTGCTGGAATCGTCCATACAGTAAAGGACGCTAGAGAATTTCTTGAAACGGAAAGGGTTCACCTCATCCTGCTTGACGTTTATATGCCAAGTGCTACGGGAATCGATTTGCTCCGTTTTATAAGAAAAAAGAACATCTCAGTCGATGTCATCCTGATCACAGCGGCCACAGATAAAGAGAATATTCAAACTGCACTAAGGTACGGAGCACTGGATTACTTAATCAAGCCATTTGAGTTCAATCGATTCAACCAGGCCTTATTACAATATAAAGAAAAACACCATTTTTTTGAGAATCATCCTATGCTTAGACAGGAAGATATTGATGGACAAATATTAAGCACCGAGCAAAAATTCGCAGCTTCATCAATAGAAAACCTGCCAAAAGGGTTAACAACCAGCACTTTGGAATCTATCCTAAAAGTGATTCAAACGAAAGCGAACCAGCCTTTTTCGACCGATGATATTTCAGAAATCACCGTTATTTCACGAGTATCCGTCCGTAAATACCTGAAATTTTTAACGAACCTGGGCATCCTTGAAGAATCTTTAACCTACGGCGTCGGCCGCCCAGGCCATTTGTATAGATTAAAAGAACACAAGCTAAAGCAATTGAATAGATTTTTTTAAGAAAAGCTTTTGGTGCCTTGGTCAGCCTTTTATCAGTAGGCATTTCCTTTTCCTCTAAAGCTGTTCCTTAAACATTCCGATTCGCTTTATTTCTTCCAGATGAATTTCGGATAGTCTTTCTAGGATTTCCATTCCTTTTTCTGTTACATCCACGAAAATACTTTAGAACTTTTTATTAGAAGCCCCCTGCATCAGCTGCAAGGGGCTCTTGTATTTTTATTCGATTAATCCTGCTGTTTTTAAATACTCCCTGGCGGTTTCTTCAGAAGATTTTCCTTCAACGTTCACCTGGTAATTCATTTTCCGCATTTCGTCGTCCGTGATTTTACCTGCGAGTCTATTGAGTGCCTTGACGACTTCCGGATATTTTTCTGCAGTTTCTGCCCTTAGCAGCGGAGCTCCCTGATATGGAGGGAATAGATTTTTATCATCTTCCAGTACCACTAATTTATACCGCTTTAGTTCACTGTCAGTCGAATAAGCGTCCACGAGGTTGATTTCTCCGTTTTTTATCGCCCCATACCTTAGTTTCGGCTCCATTGTGGTCAAGTCTGGCAGATTTAGACCATAAAGTTTTCGAATTCCTTTGTAGCCATCTTCCCGATCGGAAAATTCAAGGGTAAAGCCCGCTTTAAGGGATGATTCCATCAACTTCAAATCAGAAATGGTCTTTAAATCATTTTCTTTCGCCAGTTGTTCTGGAACTGCTAAAGCATAAGTGTTATTGTATTCCATTGGCTTTAGCATCTCCATGTTGAATTCTTTTTTCATTCCTTCTTTTGCCTGCTTATATACTTCGTCACGGCTTGTACTATTGGCGGTTTCTTTTAAAAATTCCGAGATCGCTGTGCCGGTAAATTCAGGATAAATATCAATATCTCCATTTTGTAAAGCTGTGAAAACAAAAGATGTTTTCCCCAAACCGGTTTTAAGCTTTACGGGGTGATCCGTTTCTTCTTCGATTAAGATCTTGTACATATTAATCAGGATTTCCGGTTCTGCTCCGAGCTTTCCAGCGATGACTAGTTCGTCTTCCTTTTTCCCGCCAAGGAAGGGCAACGCCATCATGAGGATGACGGATAATGATATTGCCCCAATCATGATAAGCGCTTTTTTAAAGGAAGCTCTTTCGAACCTTCTAAGGACAAGGTCGAACAGGATGGCAAGCATGGCTGCAGGGATGGCACCAAAAAAGAGGAGCGCTGTATTATTCCGGTCGATTCCGAGCAGAATCAAGTCCCCTAACCCGCCGGCTCCAATCAGAGCTGCAATCGTTGCTGTTCCTACAATCAACACCATCGCGGTCCGGATACCTGCCATAATGACCGGCATTGCCAAAGGAAGTTCTACCTTCATCAACCGCCGCTTGCTGTTCATTCCCATCGCTCGAGCTGCTTCGATTAAGGCGGGATCTACTTCATTTATTCCTGTATAGGTATTTCGCAAGATCGGCAGCAGTGCGTATGCCACGAGCGCAATAATCGCCGGAACTTTGCCGATTCCAAAAAGCGGGATCAGCAAACCAAGCAGCGCTAAGGAAGGAATCGTTTGCAGCACTGCTGTTAACCCGATGATTCCTTCTGATATTCGCTTTCTTCTCGTTAAAAAAATCCCAAGAGGAATGGCGATTAAGACAGCAAAGAACAAGGCGATAAATGATATTTGGATATGTTCAAGCAGGGAACTGAACAGCTCATCTTTGCGATCTATGAATGTGGAAGTCCAGCTATTCATCTCGTACCTCCATCTGCCTTGCCAAAATCAAGATGATTCCCTGTCTGTCGATGGTGCCAATTATTTCAGCCATTTCTTTTACCGCCAGCTGTTCATGCTCGCCAAGCAAAGCCAGGATTTCGTTTAAACGTACCCGAGAAGCAATGACGGGCAAGTTGTCCACGGCTTCATGATTTACCGGCTTGATAACTCCCTTGAGATCGATCATCCTTTCCTCAGCCTGGTCAATCCCGACAAACTCTCGAACAAAATCATTTGCAGGCTGTTGGATCAACTCTTGCGGAGTCCCTATCTGGACAATCTCTCCATTCCTCATCAGGCAAATTCTGTCACCAAGCTTCAATGCCTCGCTCATATCATGGGTAACAAACACAATTGTTTTCTTTATATTGTTTTGCAGCTGAATCAGGTCATCCTGGAGTTTTTCCCTGCTCAATGGGTCCAATGCGCTGAATGGTTCATCCATTAAAATAATCGGCGGATTTGCAGCAAGTGCCCGGGCAACACCAATTCTTTGCTGCTGTCCTCCCGAAAGTTCATGCGGCAGCCTTTTACGATAAGTTTTTGGGTCCAGTCCGACCATTTCCAGCAATTCATTGATCCGGTCACTGATTTTTTTCTGTCCCCATTTCTTCATTTCCGGAACAACCGAAATATTTTCTTCGATTGTCATATGCGGAAACAACGCGATTTGCTGAAGCACATAGCCAATATCCCAGCGCAGCTCATGAATATCATAGTCACTAATCATCTGATCTTTGATTCTTATGAAGCCTTCCGTAAGCGGAATCAACCGATTGATCATTTTTAAAGTCGTCGTCTTTCCCGAACCGCTAGGTCCAATCAGGACTAGCAGTTCCCCTTCGTTGATATGTAAAGTAAAATTCTTTACGGCATACGTTTCATCGTCATATTTCTTTGCGACATTAGCAAAGCTGATCACTTTTTCACCCCTAAATTATCTTGCCTCCAATTTTTATCCTAATGCTACGTCAAGGATCATCATGATCGCGAATCCAAACATCAGGCTTAATGATGCTAGATCGCTGTTGCCGTTTTCCTGGGATCCTGGGATTACTTCTTCTGCTACTACGAAAATCATCGCTCCGGCCGCAAAACTTAATGCATACGGGAGAAGTGGCTGGATAAATAGGACCGCGGCAGCTCCGGCCATTGCGGCCATTGGCTCGACCATACCAGAGAACTGGCCGTACATGAAGCTTCTCTTTCTAGACATACCTGTTTGCCGAAGTGGCATCGAAACTGCGACACCTTCCGGGAAGTTTTGGATACCGATCCCTATCGCTAGTGCGATCGCACCCATGAGTGACGCTGAAGGAAAGCTTGCAGCTGCTGCCCCGAAAGCCACACCGACAGCGAGTCCTTCAGGAATGTTGTGCAAGGTGATCGCCAACACCATCAAAGTGCTTCGTCTCTTCTTTTCAGGATGGATTCCTTCAGCTTTCTCCACTGATAAATTAGGATGCAAATGGGGCATCAATTTATCTACGACCATTAAGAACAATCCGCCTAAGAGAAATCCGGTTGCAGCTGGTACCCAGCTAGGCAGGCTTCCCCCCTCCCCCATCTCAATCGCTGGAGCAAGCAACGACCAGAAACTTGCAGCAATCATAACGCCTGCCGCAAGACCCATCATACTATCCAAAAACCTTTGATTAGGATTTTTCGTTGTAAACACAATAGCGGCTCCCAGAGCAGTCATTGCCCAGGTAAACAATGTCCCGATCAAAGCCTGGATTACTGGATGTAAGCCTATAAAATATTCAAGCATTCTTATAACCTCCTAAAGACTATCTAGAATCATTGTAACTTATAATAAAGTATTAGATCGAGGATAAAGTGATGTATGTTTTTTTTCTGCTATGTTTGTTTTATCAGACTACTACATTTTATCCATTATTCCAAACCAGCAGAGCCGGATAAATGGATTTTCATGAAAAAAAGGGATACGCTAATGAAATAGTTTATTTAATGGAAGGAAGTAAATCATGATTGCAAAAACTAGTGAAGATTTTAACGGATTAAAGGAAATTGGCAGGATTGTCGGCAAGATTCGGGATGAATTGGTGCAAAGGACCGTTCCCGGGATTACTACAAAGGAACTGGATGAGCTCGCGGCTGCGATGTTTGAGGAGAATGGAGCAATTTCTGCTCCGAAGGGCGAGTACGATTTCCCGGGTTATACTTGCATCAGTGTAAATGAAGAAGTTGCCCATGGGATTCCAGGGAGCCGTGTCATTAAAGAAGGCGATCTTGTCAATATTGATGTTTCCGGATCAAAAAACAATTATTTTGCTGATACGGGAATTTCCATTGTCGTTGGAAAAGCGGACCCGATTTTAACAAAGATTTGCGAAACAGCTGTCGAGGCTTTTGAAGCTGGCTTAAAGAAGGCAAAACCAGGCTCAAAGAAAAGCGGACTTGGCAAGGCGGTTGTGGCGACTGCACGGAAGAACGGACTTAAAGTGATAAAAAATCTTACCGGACATGGAATCGGCCGGACCATTCATGAGGCTCCCAACCATATTTACAATTACCATGAACCTTGGGATGACGAGCTCTTATTAGATGGCATGGTCATTGCTTTTGAACCTTTCATCTCCACTGCTGAGGAAGAAGTCTTCCAATACGAAGGTGATGAATGGACCTTTGTTACAGAAAACAGCTATGTCGCACAATGTGAACATACGATTATCCTTACTAAAAATGGACCACTTGTGATCACTAGATAAATATTTGATTGACTTGTGAAGTTTTAGAATATATAGTAATTTGTATTATTCTTCTTTTGGATTTATTCTTTGTGATCGTTCCTTTCTCTCTTTTTCTATTAAAGGATACACCTCCATCCTAACAGAAGAATGCACAATTACCATCAAGAGGAGGCCGTGGAATTGCAGCAAAAAATCTCGTTTTCAACCTATGCGCTTATTGGCACCATGCTATTTGGCATGTACTTTGGCGCTGGAAATTTAATTTTCCCGATTCAATTAGGCCAGCTTGCCGGCACCAATTTCTGGCCTGCGTTAATCGGGTTCCTCGTAACAGCGATTGGACTTCCCTTTTTAGGAATAGTAGCAATTGGAATTTCTGGGAGCAGCGGCTTGCGTGATTTGGCCAGCAGAGTTCACCCAGTTTTCGGCATTGCCTTTGCCACCGTTCTTTACTTAACCATTGGACCATTTTTTGCCATTCCACGGACTGCGACAGTTCCGTTTGTTGTCGGATTTGAGCCGTATATCGCTTCTGGCCAGGCTGATTTATGGCTAGGGATTTTTAGTTTCGTCTTTTTTGCCATTGTTTATTTCTTCTCGCTCCGTCCAGCAAAGGTCATGGAATACATCGGCAAATATTTGACCCCAGCGTTTCTCGTATTTCTATTTCTTTTAATCGGGTTTTCGATATTTAATCCAATGGGAGGGTACGGTCAACCCACCGGTGCGTACGAGAAGCTTGCCTTCATGACCGGTTTTAAAGAAGGGTATAATACGATGGACGCTCTGGCATCTTTGGCATTTGGGATTGTCGTCATACATGCGATTAAAAGACAAGGGATTACGGACAAAAAGGAAATTGCCAAAGCAACGATCAAATCAGGGATTTTCGCAATGTCGCTGATGATGCTGATCTACGGACTGATCACTTTTATGGGTGCATCAAGTGTGTCAGCTATTGGAACATTCGAAAATGGCGGCCAAATTTTTGCAGCAGTCGCCCAGCATTATTTTGGCTCTTTCGGTGCCGTCCTTCTTGCGATCATCATTGTGCTTGCCTGTTTAAAAACTAGCATTGGCCTTATCACAGCCTGCAGCGAATTCTTTCATGATGCGTTTCCGAAGATTTCTTACAGGATGTACGTGTTTTCTCTTAGCTTCGTCTCTTTTGCAATAGCAAACTTTGGCTTAAACAATATTATCCAATTTGCTGTACCGGTTTTATTGTTCTTGTATCCTTTAGCAATCATTCTCATCCTATTGACGCTGTTATCCCCTCTGTTCGGCAATAAGCAGAACGTTTACTCTGCCGCGATGGCGATGACCTTTCTTGTCAGCTTTTTTGATGGATACAGTGCATTAGCAGCAAATATTCCCGGTCTAAATATTCCGATCTTCCAATCCGTTAAAACGTTATTCATCGACTACCTCCCGTTATACGATATAGGTCTTGGCTGGATTCTTCCCGCCCTCATCGGAGCAGGGATCGGCTATCTTTCCCCGACACAATTGCCGGCGGGAACGTACCAAAAAGAACTGTAGGCTCCTCTGCAGTTCTTTTTTTCTTTTTTTAAAAATTGGCATTGCATCTTTTGTCTGTTATGTAATATACTTTAATAAAATTAGTTGTTATATAACAACATTCAGGAAGAGAGGAAGAATCATGAAAAAAACGGATGCAATTGCACGGAGGATTTTAGGTTGGAAGCTAAACAGATGGGATCGCTGGTTTGACTATGAGAAAGGTGTATTCATCAATGACTCTGAATTTAATCCAGAGCAGAATCTGGTGCATGCAATGCTGATTGTTGAAAAGCTGGAAAAACTAGGGTACAGCTTTTCATCCAACGGAGTTTCTGATGCTGCATTCAATCAATATAAAGGCACAGGGAAAAACCTTCCAGAGGCAATTACAAGCGCTGCCTATTCTATCATTGAAAGTGACTCGATCATAGCTAGTGCCACACTATGGCGGAAACTATCATAATTATGGAAACTTACTTCTCGTCAGCTCGGATTAACGAAGGACAGATCACGCTTTTCTCACTCGAAATCTAATAAAAATTTTATCCAAGGTTTCCCCCTATTTTTTCTGTGTCATTGGAAAATGACCAAAATCACAAGGGAGGAAACTTTTTTTCTGCTTTCCGGGAGAGTAAAATAGACTTGAAAGGAAGTGGACAAATGGCAATTTCAACAACAACCTCTAAACAATCTCCTTTGTCTCGGTACATCCCGCCTAAAGGCATGTTTGAAACATTTGAGGGAGAAGCTCCATATCTTGAGAAGGTAAAGGAATGGGGATTGAGCGCGAAGAAAGAGTTTTGGTACAAAGACAGATACCAGCATTGTCTTGTAAAGATAAAGGGGTATGAAGTTTTCGGTGAAACGGCTGAATACAATACGCTTGTCGTTGAATTTCCTGATGGGACTCTGACATGCATCCACCCTGCATATTTAAAGGAAATGCAATCCTCAAACTTTGGAAAGGAAATAATAGAACAGCCTGATAACGCGCCAAAAGCAGATACAGGAGGCATGGAACAGACAACCGTTTCTGAAACAGCAGAAATTGCCTCTGCACAAGCGTCGGCTAAACCGGAAAAAAACGTCAAGCCCGCAGCAAACAAGGAAATAAAAGCACAAAAAGAAACAGCCTCTAAATTGGTACTGCCAGAAGATAAAGTCTTTTTTACAGCAAAGGTGAAGCAATTTGCCTTAAGCTGGAATCACTTTAATGAAGACAATGAGGAGGTTATTGTCTTCCAAGATGTTCGGATTGATCAGGAAGAACCAATTGAGATTGGACTTGCTTGGGGTTCACACAGCAAAACACTGAAAAAACTCGAACTCGTGCCCGGACAGGAACTTGAATTCCACGGCAAAATTGTGAAAAAGAGTCTTCCAAAAGGCAAGGACGTCGAAGATGAATCGATGCTGCTAGATGTTTCCGTTGGATACAAGATCAATAATCCATCAAAAATCGTTAAAAGATAACGGGAAACAATGAACATAGGACAACCAATACCAAAATTAATTTGCAATTATCGCAAATAACCGTCATGCTGAAAGAAAGTCATAATCCATAGGTGAGTAAAGTGATTCAAATAAAAACTTCTGAAATAAGCGATGGCGAGTTTAATAGAGGCGTTTTTGCCACTCAAAATATTGCAAAGGGCGATCTGATCCACGAGGCTCCTGTTCTCTCGTATCCTAATGATCAGCATGTGCACATCGAGAAAACCGCGTTAGCCGATTATGCATTTGAGTACGGTATAAACCATTCAGCGATCTTGTTGGGTTACGGGATGCTGTTCAATCATTCCTATGAGCCAAATGCAATCTATGAAATCAATTTTGGCAAACATACTTTTGATTTTTATGCCTATCGGGATATTCGCGCAGGCGAAGAGATTGTCATTAACTATAATGGCGAGGTCGATAATAACGATCCACTCTGGTTTAACGAATAGAAATAACAGATATGCTCCCTTTCAAAGATGCGGCTCCCATATGGAAGCCGCATCTTTTTTTATAAAAATCCTTATGCAGACTCCAGCTTAAAAACATTCCTTAAAGTATTCCATCACATTTCCCACAGCCGCTTCTGCCTGGTCGATGCATCCAGGTATCCCAACACCTTCATAAGAACCGCCAGCAAGAAAAATGCCTGGAAGCTCTTGTTTAAGCTCCGCTTTCACCTTTGCGATTCTTTCAAGATGGCCAACTGTATATTGCGGCATCGCTTTTCTCCACCTGGTCACAATAGTGAATTCTGGCTTTGCCTTAATATTCATCGTTTTATTCAAATCTCTTAATACCAATTCGGTTATTTGGTCATCTGTAAGATTGACCGCTTCCTGGTCATCCGGTTTGCCGACATAGCAGCGGAGAAGCGCCATATTGTCAGGTGATGTGCCCGGCCATTTTTTATGTGTCCACGTACAGGCAGTAATCCGAAAATCACTGTTTCTCGACACCAGGAATCCTGTTCCGTCGATATCCTTCTCGATCGCTGATTTTGGAAATGCCATCGCCACGTTTGCCACAGAATTGGCTGGCATATGTTTAAACGGTTCCATGAATGGATATGCCGACAACATCCGCTGGGCGTGGAAGTGATCTGTCGCAATCACTACACTATCTGCCGTTTCCACTTCCCCCGTTTCGAGATAGACTTGATAAGTCGATCCTGTCCTCTCAACCTTGTTCACCGCTTTTCCCTTCAAAACGGACCCTTTTTCAAGACGCCTTTCCACCTGGCGGACCAATTCCTCCAAACCGGTTGACAAGGAAATAAACATCCCTTTTTTCGATCCTGGCTTTTTGGCAGTTTTCGGAGGCTTCGGCATCGATTTGTTCAAACCAATCACTAGGCTGCGATACTTCTGTTCGATTTCATAGAAATTGGGGAACAAAGCCATCAGGCTCAGCTCGTCTATATCGCCTGCATAAATTCCGGACAACAAAGGATCTATTAGGTTTTCAACGACCTCATTTCCGAGCCGTCGCCGGAAAAATACACCTAATGACTGATCGGATTTCGGTTCCCCTTTTGGCAAAATAAAATCTCCTGCTGCTCGTAATTTGCCCAGAGGGGAAAATAACCCGGACAACGCAAACGGGGTGACTTTTGTGGGAATTCCCATGAACGACCCCTCAGGCATGGTGTGCAGCCTGCCCCTTGCGTAAATATAAGATCTCCCCGCCGTATTCGAGATGATTTTATCCTGGAGACCTACTTCTTCAATCAACCTCAACGCACTTTTTTTTCGGGCAATGATTGAATCAGGACCTCTTTCAATGACAAAACCATCCCTCGTCTCAGTACGGATAACCCCGCCAAGACGGCCGCTAGCCTCGATCAATTTAACTTCGATCGGCAGCTCTTCTTCCCTTGCTTTCTTTTGGAGATAATACGCAGCAGTTAGCCCAGTAATTCCACCGCCTATGATGATAACCTTTTTTTGATCCATATTGCTCACCCGTCTTTTTGTATTGATTATCTAATATGTGAAAGTTTTAACATACAAAAAGTATAGCACTAGAAACAGACGAGTTGATGGATGTTATTTTACTAAAATGTGAACGAGAGTACTGGAAAAAATCAATGATAATTACCAGTTCGCGGAATTATCATTGATTTTCGCGGAATCAGGTGCGAGTTTCGCGGAATTAATCGTCTTTATCGCGGAATCAGGATGGCAGATCGCGGAATAAAGTCGCCAGTTCCGCGGTTATTCGATATTATGGATACTCTTCCTTGGTTTCTATATTGTTTCCAGGTAAAAATCGTTCGAACAATAATGTAGGTCAGTACTCCTAAAGTTACAAATATACTTGTAATCCGCCAAACCTGCAAATTTATTTCATTTTTCGAATCACCGCTCTAACCGGGCTCCCGTCTCCCTGTTCGAGCGGGAGCGGCAGGGCGGCGAGTTCGTAGTCACCCGGTTCAATCTGATTCAGTACAAGGCCTTCAAGAATATGGATTCCATGGTTGTTCAGTTCATGATGCGCATTGAGTTCTTTACTGTCCAGTGGATCGACCGATGGCAAATCGAGTCCGAGTAATTGTACTCCCTGCTCAGACAGATATGCAGCCAATTCCGGTTCGATATGAGGGATTGATTCCGGGAAAGCTGTTTTATCCTGCCATGCATCGGTTCTGATCAGCAGCCGCTTTACTCCGCTTAGATTAATGCCTTCAAGCTCTTTAAGCCCGATACTGGCTGGCTTATCCACATGGATTACAAGTGCAACTCCAATATAGAGTTGAAAGTCCAAATCAATGACCTTTTTCCCATCGCTTTCGAAATGAAAAGGGGCATCAATATGTGTGCCCGTATGAGTGCTCATCGTCACCTGCCCGACATTGACCGAACCGCTTTTTTCCATACCCCAGCTCACTTGGTATTCAAATGGCGTGTCGCCAGGCCAGACAGGAATTTTATCGTGTAAAACCTGCGAAATATCAATCCAGTTTTCCATACATTTTTCCTTCTTTCCTCTATAAAATAGTCTCCCGCTTAGGATTCACTTTCGTTCTCCATTCCTCAAGCGAAAGGGTAATCTCCTGTAGCAAAGTTAATACTTATAATTATAGTATTATTACAGTGTGATATAGACTTTTTTTATCACAGTTATGAACATTTTCTAAAACACTTCATAATTAGTTTGGGTAACACTATGCTTTTTATAATGGATAAATGGGTATATATTGGGGATAAGGAATAAAGGAAGGGGATCATCGGCTTTGAGACAATTTTTTTCGCTTCTGATTATCGGGGCGCTGGCCTACTTTTCATGGCCATACATTACTGAGAATAAAGATATTCAAACTAAAATAGAGAATTTAAAAGAAAACCAAGAACTTGCGTCTGTGCTTGAGAAGCTGAATAGCGGATTGAACCAACTGATCTGGCAGGTCAATGAGAAAAAAGAGGAATTAACGCAGGATGAAAAGATTTTGCCTAAAGTATCTAAACCAGAACTGGCAACACCTTCAGAGGTAACATTCACCATCCATAATATTAGAATTGGGGATAAAAAGGTCGAAGTTGAAAAACAGCTTGGCGCCCCGAAACGGATTTCCATGAATGAGTACGGTACAGAGTGGCATGCCTATCATGAAAATTTTCAGAACTTCACGATGGTTTCCTATAGCAAGGACGGAGTAGTGAATGCTCTGTATACTAATCAGGACCTGATTGCTGCTAAAAATGGCATCAAATATGGCGCTGCGAAAGAGACCGTTCGTCAGACACTTGGGGAACCACTCAAGGAAATCAGAAAAGGGCTTGTTTATTACCAGTTCCAGAATGATCAAGACTATGACGTTTACCATATTGATGACAGCTATGTGACTGTCTTTTATGATAAACACAGGAACAATACCGTAACAGCCATCCAGATGATCAGTGAAAAACTGGAGCAAAGTAAGGCAGGTTTTTATACGAAAGCGAGTGACGCGTTGAGAGCAGGTTTTGAATACCAGTTGTTTGATTTGACGAATGCTTCAAGGGTCGTTCATGGTTTAGGCATCCTTACTTGGGACGATCCAATTAAGGTTACGGCCCGCAAACACAGTGTCGATATGGCGGAGAACTCCTATTTCAGCCATACGAATCCTGCAGGCCAGTCGCCTTTTGACAGGATGGCTGAAGACGATATTGTCTTTTCCGTCGCCGGGGAAAACCTCGCATACGGCCAATTCAGCAGCATTTTCGCCCATGAAGGTTTGATGAACTCACTCGGGCACCGGGAGAATATCCTGAAGCCGGACTTCAAGTTGCTTGGTGTCGGCGTCGCCTTCGGACCAAAGCATGAACCTTATTTTACAGAGAACTTTTACAGTAAGAGGAAGTTTTAAGAAAGCTGACTGGGAAAAATTCGCTATATAAAGCTGCAATATCGGTTATTTCCGAGGATCAAGTCTAGTTTTCAATATAATTCTACCGCTTGTTCATGCTTGAATCATTTTATTGGCGGTTTTCACAATTATATTGGCGATTTCCGGATTTTATTGGCGATAATATTGTTTTATTGGCGAAAACCACTTACTTATTGGCGAAAAACTAATTTTTGGCGAATTGGAATTTCCGGGCTCCTTTTTCCAGTTATCGAAAAACAAAAAACCACTGAATCGGCGCTCACTCCCGATTCGGCGGTTTTTTTCGCGATCGTTACTTCACTCGTGGGAAACCGAAACCTGACGCATAGTCATCGCCTGATGTTGCACCCGATCCACCTTGGATATCGTTCGCTTTTGCCCGATTCTGTAGCTCGGCGCGAAGCTGATTGTGACTCATGTTTGGATTTTCCGCCCAGATCTTCGCTGCCAATCCGGACACGTGCGGAGTTGCCATGGATGTTCCGCTAATGGTGTTATAGGAACCGTCGTACCAGGTTGATTCAATTGATCTTCCTGGTGCAGATACTTCCACATCCCGTTCCTGGATTAGATAATCCCCATCAGTAGCGGGATTTCCGCGGGAGGAGAAGTCAGCGACACGGTATGTACCGTTTTCCTGAACATCTTCAAGTGCTGCGACTGCAACTGCGTTTGTCAATGCGCCCGGGTATCCAATGGTATCCGCATTCGGACCGCTGTTTCCAGCTGCTGCAACAACCAGAACCCCTTTTCCATAGGCATAATCCACTGCATCCGCAATCATTGTACTCTTGCTGCTCGAACCAAGAGACATCGAGAGCACGACATGCGAGTTCGTACGGGCAGCTTCATCTGCAACATGCTGGATGGCGGCGGCGATATCATCAGAATAACCGGATCCTTGATCGTTTAGCACTTTATAGGCCCAAAGATCAGCTTCAGGAGCTACCCCATAAATTCCATTTCCTGATCCTCCATCTGCCAGTACCGTTCCGGCTACATGAGTACCATGGCCGTTTTTATCCGTACAAGTCCCATTTACCAACGGGGATCTTCGGTTCGTAAAATCCTTGCATTGCTCATCGCTGCCAGCCAAATCGGCATGGTTTACGTTGACTCCCGTATCGAGTACGGCTACTTTAACCCCGCTGCCACCGGATGTTGCCTGTAAATTGCTATCATTGTAGATTGCTTCCATTCCCCAAGGTGTGCGGTCGGAAGGTGCAGCCTGAGCACCTGATCCTGGCTTCGCTTCCAGCAGAACCTGAGAAACTGGTTCTACTTTTAGATTCTTGTTTTTTAATAGTGCTAGATATTGCGGAGCATTTACCGTCGTGGTAAAACCGGTTTCTCCAAAATCCCATCTAATTCCATATTGGTCTTTCGCCTTAGCCTTTTCCGCTGATGGACCATGAACCAAAATTCGATAGGAGTCCTGCGTCTCTGGTGCCTGTCCAAATACCCCAGCTGCGAACATAGATAGTCCCATTGTCATGCTTAATAGTGCGGCTCCGATTGCTTTTTTTCCTTTCATCCAACCACTCCTCGGCATTGATATGGTATTACAATTTTTATTATATTTTAAATTTTTAGATAACTACAATATGCTAAATGAATCATTTTGAATTTTTAAGAATAGGGTCCATTGCTATGTGAAAAAAATGTCATATGCACAAAGAATCATTTTTAAAATTTCCCAATATCGTTTTGGATTTTAAAATGCAAAAAAACCTCTAAAAGAGGTTTTTTTGAAAATTAATATGTCTGAATTTGATAGTCTGCTTTTGTTTTATTAAGCCAGTTTGGATATTCTGCTTGGATTTTTTGGTCGGATAAGGATGCTTTGATTTCTTCCATATGGTCTTCAAATACCGCCGGTTTTGCTGCTTTTTTATCGGCAACTTTGATGATATGGTAGCCAAAGTCCGTTTTTACCGGGGCACTGACTTCTCCCACTTTCATCGCAAAGGCTGCATCCTCAAATTCCTTCGCCATCTCGCCCTTTCCGAAATAGCCCAGGTCTCCACCTTTATCCGCATTGCTTGCATCCGTTGAATATTCTTTGGCTAATGCAGCAAAGTCTTTACCGCTGTCCAGTTCTTTCTTGACTTTCTGGGCCGTTGCCTCATCCTCGACTAAAATATGGCTTGCTTTTACCTGTTCCTTTTGGTCAAAATTAGCTTTATTTTCCGCAAAATATGTTTTCATTTCTTCTTCCGTTACCTTGATGGAAGGTTTGATCATTTTTTCAGCGAGCAAATACGTTTGGATATCCGCCCTGATTTTGTCGATTGATACTTTATTCTGCTCAAGTGCCGCTGCAAACGCATCTTCCCCACCATAGGATTCCTGGAGCTTTGTCAGCTCTTCATCTATTTCATTTCCGGTTACTGTTACCTTTTGCTTGTCAGCTTCCATTTCAATCACTTTATTGGTGATCATCGAGTCCAATGTATCTGCGCCATACAACTCTGTTAATTTTGTGTTCAGTTCATCCTTGGTAATTTTTTCCCCATTGACGCTCGCTGCTGTTTCTGTTTTTGAAAAAGCTGTCGCAAAGATCAGGATAATTCCTAAGGTAATTACAGCAGAAATCAGCATTAATTTGTTTTTTTTCATAAAAGCAATCATTATTTCCCTCCATTATTAGATGCTTGAAGCAGTCAGCACAACCTTTAAAGTTTGCTGCTTGCCGTCACGGTAAATTTTCACTTGAGCACTGTCACCCTTTTTCAGCTTCGTATACATATATTTTCTTAGATCACTGGCACTTTTTACTGGTACATCATTAATGCCGACAATAAGATCCTGTTCCTGAAGGCCCGCTTTGGCTGCTGCAGAATTTGGGTCAACGCTTGTCACCATCGTGCCGGAGTTGACATTGGCGGGCAGATTTTCGAGATACATTTCAGGAATTTGCTCCAAATCAGCAAGGCTAACACCTAAATAAGGACGTTCAACTTTGCCTTTTTCGATAAGTTGGTTGACGATTGGCAAAGCTTCCTGGCTCGGAATGGCAAAGCCGAGGCCTTCCACCCCATTCTGCGAAATTTTTAAGCTATTGATTCCAATCACTTTTCCATCTGTATTGATCAATGCGCCGCCACTGTTCCCCGGATTGATGGCTGCGTCGGTCTGGATAACGGTCATTACCCATTCACCGGCTGAAGTCGGAACGGAGATCGACCGGTCAACCGCGCTTACGATTCCTTGAGTAACAGTCCGCGATAAGTCCAGTCCGAGTGGATTTCCAATAGCCAGAACCTGATCACCAGGCCTTAAGGCGGAAGAATCGCCAAATTCGAGGGCATTCACTGCCTTGTTGTCCTCGATTTTAATCACTGCCAAATCAGTTAACGCATCAGCTCCAACAACTTGCGCCTCAACCTTTTCGCCATTGTACAAGGAAACTTCTACTTTGGTTGCTCCTTCAATTACATGGTTATTGGTGACAATGAAGGCATCCTTGCCCGTCTTTTTAAAAATAACCCCAGAACCAGACCCAGTTTCGACATTTCCCTGAGTGCGGGAAAAAGGATTGTTTTGCTGCTGGATATTGCTGATGCCTACAATCGATTTAGAAGAATTTTCAATGATGTCCGCAATGGAACCTGTACTTTTTGCAGAGGTTGGGGTCGCTACAACATTCGAACTGCTTTCTGCCGCTGTCTGTGGCTGAACATTTTGCCCAGCATCCATTTCAGTAAAATTCACAGCCGCAAGTGTTATGGCCGAACCAACTACTCCAGCCATGACAGATGATAAAATGCTTTTCATTTTATTAGACTTTTTGGCCGGTTCCGATCCGTTGTACCGGGATTGCTGCTCGTTCGTTTGCTCCAAGTTCTGATTTCGGGTTTGCTGTTCTTTGTCCGGTTCCCACTCTTTGTTCCGGGATTCCTGCTCGTTTACCGGTTCTGTTTCATGGTTCCGGGATTCCTGCTCGAATTCATTCATGGTATTTCCTCCTCCATTTTTTATCTTGTTTTCATCTTAACCAGAAAATATGAACAAATTATTAACAAATTGAGGCAAGGATTTTAAATGTTTAAAAACATTTTCTCGTCGTTCCCGCAGAAAAAAGCTGCAGACAACGTTGTCTGCAGCTTTTTTTAAAGAGATTAGCGATCCATATCCCTCAGCAAATTTGCCATTTCGATTGCAGACATTGCTGCATCCCAGCCTTTATTGCCTGCTTTTGTGCCGGCTCGTTCGATAGCCTGTTCGATTGTGTCGGTTGTCAGGACACCAAAGATGACAGGAATCCCTGTGTTCATAGCGGCGGCTGACACGCCTTTTGCCGTTTCATTGGAAACATAGTCAAAATGCGGAGTGGAGCCACGAATGACGGTTCCTAACGTGATGACTGCATCATATTTATTGCTCTTTGCCATTTTTTGCGCCACCAATGGAATTTCAAAAGCACCAGGAACCCAGGCAACCTCGACATCATCCTTTTCATTGACGCCGTGTCTTTTTAAAGCATCCTGTGCCCCGCCCAAAAGCTTTGAGGTGATGAATTCATTGAAACGTCCGACAACGATGCCGATCTTAAGACCTGCTCCGACTAAATTGCCTTCAAATGTTTTGTTCATATTTGAATCCCCCTATTAAAATTTAAGTAAATGACCAAGTTTGCTGTGTTTTGTTTTTAAGTAGTTTTCGTTTTCTTTCCTTGTTGGCATCTGGATGGGCACTCGGTCGACTACTTCTAGTCCATAACCCTTTAACCCTCTGATTTTTCTTGGATTGTTCGTGAGTAGCTTCATTTGCTTGATGCCAAGGTCTTTTAATATCTGTGCTCCAATCCCATATTCGCGAAGATCAGCACCAAAGCCGAGTTTTTCATTGGCCTCTACCGTATCGTAGCCCTCTTCCTGCAGCTTATATGCCCTCAGCTTGTTCAGCAAGCCGATGCCCCTGCCTTCTTGGCGCAAATACAAAAGCACACCGCGTCCCTCTTCATTAATCTGAGTAAGTGCAGCATGCAGCTGGGGACCGCAGTCACAGCGATAGGAACCAAATACGTCTCCGGTAAGGCATTCTGAGTGAACCCTAACCAATACCGGCTCATCTGGATCAATATCACCTTTCACAAGGGCAATATGCTCCTTGTCATCCACAACGTTCGAATACCCGATAGCCTTGAATATCCCGAATTCCGTCGGAAGATTGATTTCCACCTCGCGCTGAATCAGCTTGTCTTTACGATTGCGGTATTGGATAAGATCCTTGATGGTGATCATTTTCAAATCGAATTGGTCGGCAATCTTGCGGAGCTGCGGCACTCGTGCCATCGTGCCGTCTTCATTCATGATTTCGCAAATTACGCCGGCCGGCTTGGCTCCGCACATTTTCGCCAGATCGACCGCCGCCTCTGTATGGCCAGCACGCCTTAAGATGCCACCCTTTTTGGCAACAAGCGGAAATACATGGCCTGGACGTTTGAAATCAGCTGCCTTTGACTCTGGATCAAGCATACTAAGCACAGTGGCTGAGCGCTCAAACGCAGAAATACCTGTCGTGGAAAACTTATGGTCAACACTAACCGTAAACGCGGTACCATGAGGATCCGTATTGTGCGACACCATCGGCATCAGGCCAAGCTTTTGTGCCAGTTCTGTTTCAATTGGAACACAGATCAGCCCCCGGCCATGCGTCGCCATAAAGTTAATGACATCAGGTGTTGCTTTTTCAGCAAGCGCAATAAAATCTCCTTCATTCTCCCGGTCCTCATCATCGCAAACGATGACGACATTGCCTTGCATTAGTTCATATATCGCCTCTTCAATTGGATCAAACATTTTCATCATCCTCACATAAACCCGTTATCCTCTAAAAATCGGGCTGTAATCTTGCTTTCTCTTTTTGGAGCTGCTGCGAGCTGATCACTCAAGAAGTGCCCCACATACTTGCCAATCATGTCACATTCAATATTGACGATATCGCCTTTATCCTTAAAGCCTAGTACCGTGTCAGCAAGGGTCAACGGGATCAGTGACAAGGTCAAACTGTCTTCTGATATTCCAAAAACGGTTAGGCTTGTTCCATCAACAGCGACGGAGCCTTTTAGGATGACATATTTCAGCAAATCCGGTTCCACCTGGATTTCATAATACACTGCATTTTCAACTTGGGTCTTTCCTTTGATGATCCCGACGCCATCCACGTGTCCGGCGACAAAGTGACCGCCGAAGCGGCCTCCCGCTGCCATCGCCCTTTCCAGATTTACCTTTGAACCCCGCCTGGCGGTTTTCAGGCTCGAGGCTTTTACTGTCTCAGGCATCACATCTACGGTAAACCTATTTTCTGTATAAGAGGTGACCGTCAGGCATACCCCGTTCACTGCAATACTGTCACCAACTTGTACATCTGTCAGTACTTTTTTTGCGTCGATTGTCAGCATAAACGATTCTCCGCTGTACTGGATATTGGCAATTGTCCCAATTTCCTCAATAATTCCTGTAAACATATGAAAACCTCCCTCTAGATCGGCTCAGCAATAATCCTGATATCCTCGCCGATTTGTTTTACATCGGTAATTTTCAAGGGAACTGTTTCTTCCAGACGAACGATGCCTTCGCCTCCGTAGGCTGTCGGAGCATTTCTGCCACCAATCAGCTTAGGGGCAATATAAGTAATCACCTGCTGAAAGGCCTTCTCTTTTAAAAAACTGCCATGGACTTCGGCACCGCCTTCCACAAACAGAGAAGTGATCCCGCGTTCCCCCAATTTTTTCAGCATTTCGTTTATTTCGACTTTCGCAGTTTCTAGCTTGATGATTTTGATGCCTTGGTCTTCGAATTGTTTTGCCCTTTCAGGTTTGGCACCAGCAGCTGTGACGATGATCGTCTCAGCTGCGTGATCACGAATTACCTCTGATTCCATTGGTGTTCTCAAAGTCGAATCCAAAATCACCCGAACGGGATTTTTTCCGCCAGTTTCCAGCCTTGTTGTCAGGCTTGGATTATCTTTGATAACGGTGTTGACACCTACAAGAATAGCATCCTGTGTATGGCGAAAGTGATGAACATCCTTTCGCGCTTCCTCACCTGTGATCCATTTACTCTCTCCCGACACTGTCGCAATTTTGCCATCAAGGCTCGTGGCAGACTTCAAGGTTACAAATGGGAGTCCCGTACTTATGTAATGAAAAAATACGTTATTCAGGGCTATGGCTTCTTCCGCTAATAACCCAACCTCCACTTCTATGCCAGCCTCCCGCATTTTGGTAATTCCTGCACCAGCAACGAGGGGGTTTGGATCAACCGAAGCCACAAATACCTTTTTGATGCCCGACTTTATGACAAGGTTCGAACAGGGCGGTGTCTTCCCAACATGGCTGCACGGCTCAAGAGTCACGTAAAGATTTGCTCCCTTCACTTTCTCCCCTGCCATTGTAATAGCGTGAACCTCGGCATGCGGCTCACCTGCCCGCAAATGGGCGCCAAAACCTATGATCTCCCCGTCTTTTACGAGCACAGCGCCAACCTGGGGATTTGGGGAGGTTTGTCCTTCCGCTGCTTTTGCAAGATTGATCGCAAGGGCCATATAATCTTGATGCTTCATCTTTTTTCCTCCTCGTTAAAAGAAAAAACCCCGAAACAATAGGCTTCGGGGTCCGTAAAAAGACAATATCAAACAAGAGGATATAAAAGGGGATAATCGTCCCTTTTGCTATCCTTGTTTTTCCCTTCTCCCATCCAGACTGTAACTGTCGGCTCTGGAGTTTCACCAGATCCACCGTTTAACAAATGTTAACCGGGTCACGGACTAAGAAGCAAATGCTTCATCACCGCCGGTTGGGAATTTCACCCGACCCCGAAGGAATATTCAATTAGCATCATTATACAGAATATGCTCTGGAAAGCACAACAAACTAGCTTCTTATTTTTTCATCAGTTTCTCAATCGTCGTCAGCAGTTCATCAATCACTTCATTGTCACCTTCCTGAATCCGTTCAACGATGCAAGACTTCATATGCCCTTCAAGCAGCAGCTTTGCTACGCTGTTCAATGCCGCCTGAGTTGCAGAAATTTGCGTGATCACATCATCACAATACGTATCTCTTTCAATCAACCCTTTAATACCGCGAATTTGTCCTTCTATCCGATTCAATCTATTAACGAGATTTTTCTTCGTTTTTTCAGAGTGATGGCTTTTTCGCACTGAGGCGCAGCAGCTGTCCCCACAGTCAGTTGAGTGTACGTTGGGCTCTAAACTGTCCATCTAAAAACCCCCCTTTTGTATATTTTATCATACCCCCTTATCGTACCCCTCATAAAAGCCTGTATTAAACCACAAAATTACATCCTATTGCATGGTGCTAAATAGGCTAGACAATGACTAAAGCTTCTTCCGGAAAAAGTAATTGGATATCTTTAATACTTCTCAATACTGCATCATGTACATTTTCCCGTTTCCCACAATTGCTACATAATAGTGTTTTTCGAGTAACGATCGTATTGATGCTATGACAATGAGAACATGTTATTCCCTTTTTCAATTTGTTGAAACTATATTCAGGCAGCCGTGAGTATGGTGAATCTTGGGTATGCAGGGAATGCAGCCGTTCCGCTAGGTTTATGTGGGTATCTTTTATTGGAGCAAATTGTTTTTGCAGATTTATTTTTAAGAAGTCTTGGAATCTGGTTTGGAAAGATAATTGGTAAATTACGCGGTGCTTGATAGAGGGCAAAGTGGGGGTTCACGAAGACTAGTGTTGATCCAATTTTTATGTTGTATCCAAGGTCTCGGACCATCCTTCGCAGGAGAGATTCTGCTCGTTCCATTAGTATGAGCGGATTGCTTATTTCCACTCCATTGTGGGTGTACCATCTATCGCCTTCAATAAAATAATCTCCTCAAAGTTTTTCACTTCGAACATGCGAATAATCTTTGACAAGAATAGGGAATCGATTTGGAACTTGGTATTTCTATGTTCCAAAAGCAAATCATTCAAAACCAGGAAGCCATTTTCTACCTCCTCCATCCAATGATCAAAAATCACTTCGCCTTCATATCCTTTTTCCAAATAAAGATAGTTACTATGTTCTTTCGGAGTCAGGCTCATTCTGGAATTCAGCATTCTCAGAATCTGTAGTTCCAACGATTCCACACGGGTTTTCACTATCAAAAAACATTCCTCCATTCATATTGTATTGCAATTAATTAGTATGTTTTATTCGAATATTTAACAAGCTTTTTCTACTAGAAAACCATCCTAAATGAGAAAAAGCTGTACAGGAGAATCTGCACAGCTTTTTCTGGTTACTATCAACACTTTTGTTTTTGGATGTCTAAGCTTGTTCTTGTCAATCTTTTATTAGAATGTATGGGCTAAATCCTTCGCACGCGCAATTCCGTTTTCTTTGATTTCCTGTGCTTTTTCAGGGGTTGCGTTGTGACCTTCAAGAATCAGGGATTCAATTGATGGTACGCCGAAGAAGTTCATGATTGTTTCGATGTACCGGTGTCCCATTTCTATGTCCGCAGCTGGTCCTTCTGAGTAATATCCGCCGCGAGCCTGGATGTGAAGGGCTTTTTTATCGGTCATTAAACCAATAGGGCCTTCTTGTGTATATCTGAATGTTTTGCCTGTGACTGCGACTGCATCTAGGTATGCTTTCATGACTGGCGGGAATGAGAAGTTCCATAGCGGTGTCACGAAAACAAATTTGTCTGCTGCTGTGAACTGGTCAACCAGCTCTGCAAGACGGCCGATTTTGGCCTGTTCTTCTGCAGTTAGTGCGGATAATTCAGTGCCTTTTTGCAGTTTGCCCCAGCCGCCTAAAACATCGGCATCAATGTATGGGATGTTTTCTTTGAATAGATCCAGATGAAAGACTTCATCAAGCTGATTTTGTTCCTTGTATGTGTTAATAAAGGCTTTGCCAGCTGACAAACTGAATGACTGTTCTTCAGTCAGTGGATGTGCTGTGATGTATAAAACTTTTGCCATGATGTAATTCCACCTATCTATCTTATTTTTGGCATTTCGATTAAAATATGTCTCGAAATGAAAATAGTCCACTTCGAGATATTAATACGTCTTTTTATACTGGTCAATTAATTCGCTCAGTAAGACCTTTTTCGGAATTTTACCTATTTTCTCTATGAATAGCTTTTTTCCAGACCCTTTTCAGTAACACTATGTGCTCGTACCCGGGGCAAAAACTAAATTTCTCCATAAACTATACATAAAAATAAGTAATTTTCGCCAAACTATGCATAGAACTGGAGGTGTATGATTTTGAGTTTATTCAATGCGCTTAATCAATGGAGAAATACTAGATACGAAAACCACCTGACCAATATGAAGGATCAAAATAAATGCCCTGACTGCCATGGCAAGGGTTACTACGCTTTTTCCGCGAATGAATTTGTTTATTACACGGCACCGTATGAATGTCCAGGTTGCAATGGAAGTGGATTATATTCTGATTGGAACGAGAGCACAACTTAAAAATGGCGCTGCATAAGCAGAGCCATTTTCTTTATGGACAATTCTCACATTGCCATCTAACTGTGATTATTTTATTAGTCTTTTCATCGCATGAATTTGGCCAAGGTGATAGGTTTCGTGAAACAAGCTCCTATTAGCTAGCTCCCCAAGCGTCTCCAATCCGAAAATTGGCTGTTCCAGTTTTTGATCGAGCATGGATGACGGTACCTCATTGATTCTTTCGAGCTGCGCTTTCAATTGATTAGCCAATTCCTCAACGGATGGAACATTCCCAGTCCAGTCTGACGGACGTGTTCCATTGCCAAAAAGCTCTATGTAACTTCCCGGAAGATGATTCGATTTTTCTGGATAACCCATCATGAACTGTTCTGTCACCGTCAGCACGTGGCCTGTATTCCAGTGGATATTATTATTGAAGCCCTCCGGTTGAAAACTCACCTGCTCACGGTTTAATCCTTCAATCTCCTGCAAAAATTTTTGTCTCGTTAAAGCAAATTGTTTAAACAATAGTTCGCTCATTATTTTCCCCTTTCCTGGTTGCTAATGATTATTTTATCCATTCCCTATCTACGTGACAAGAAAAAGACCTTATACCCTTTAGGGTATATTATCCAAAAAAGGGAAATAGTTGTCAAAAAATGTTCAAAACATTATGGATGATGTGTGACTTCACACTTTTTTCACAGATTTCCCTTCATTACTTTGATATTTTATAAGTGTAATCATTATATTGTGAAGGGAAGCGATTTAGATGTTCGCTAATTGGTTAAGAGAAAACAATATTGCTGCTGGCCTGTTGACTGTGATTCGTGTTTGGCTCGGTTACAACTGGATGACTGCTGGATGGGGAAAATTGACTGGTGAAGGTTTTGACGCAACTGGATTTTTGAAAGGCGCTGTCGCCAATCCAGTGAAAGGTCCAGATGGACATATGGTGTATGGATGGTATGTGAATTTCTTGGAAAACTTTGCAATTCCAAACGTTGATTTATTCAACTTTATCGTGCCGCTTGGAGAGTTCCTTATCGGTCTTGGACTGATATTAGGTTGTTTAACAACTGCAGCAATGTTCTTCGGGCTTGTGATGAACTTCAGTTTCTTCCTGGCCGGCACTGTATCCCATAACCCAACGGACATCTTCTTCGGATTTATCCTCCTGTTTGCAGGCTTCAATGCTGGCAAATATGGCTTGGACCGCTGGGTCGTTCCTTTCATTCGCAAGGCTGTCTTCAAACAAACACCAGAAGCAGCGCATAAAGCAGTTTAACCATTTCATATATAGAAAGCCCTCTGCCAAACCGGCAGAGGGCTTTTTGTTTTTTTCTTCAAAAGCAGCGGACAGCGTATGGTACAATAACGATAGCATGGAATGATACGGAGGAGTCAAGATGGATACACGGCAATTGGCTTATTTTGTGCAAGTCGCAAAGGATAACAGTTTTACAGTTGCAGCGAAGAATCTGCATCTCTCTCAGCCTGCTTTAAGCAAAATGATAAAAAAACTGGAAGAGGAACTCGGAGTCCAGCTCTTTGATCGTTCCGAGCATAAAATGGCATTAACTGATGTAGGAGAAAAGCTTTTCGAAGAGGGCCAAAAACTGCTCCTGGAGATGGATTCCATCACGGAAGCGATTCAGGATACTAAAAATTTAAGGACCGGAAATGTGAGTGTTGGCATTCCTCCTGTCATCGGGACAAGCTATTTCCCTCCACTGATTGCGAATTTCAGAAAAAAATATCCTGGTATCAATCTTTCAATCATTGAAAACGGGGCTGTGACCGTGTATGAAATGGTGGAAAAAGGCTTTGTCGACCTTGGGCTTGTGATTTTGCCTAAGCTTTCTGACCAAATTGAATACATTCCTGTGACGGTGGATGAGATTGTTTTAATCGTCCATAACGATCATCCGCTGGCTGAAAAGGAGACAGTAGTATTCGAGGACTTGAAGGATGAAACCTTTGCTCTCCTGGATGACACCTTTCTTCTCCACCATCATGTCATTAAAGCTTGCCGGGAAGCCGGCTTTGAACCGAATATTTATTTTAAAAGCTCGCAGTGGGACTTTCTTACGGAGTTGGTCTGTCTTAACCAGGGAATTTCGATTTTGCCGCGGCCCATCCTCGCAAGATTCAACAGCAAAAATATTAAGCAAATCCGAATCGATCATCCGGAAATGAAATGGCGGATTGCCGTCATTGTAAAAAAGCAGCGATACATCTCTTTTGCCGCAAGGAAATTCATTGAATATATTAAAGAAAATATAGCAAAGCAATAAGTCATTATTTCCGCAGGAGTGCAAGGATCCCCAACCTTCACTCTTTTTTTATTCCATAACCAAAAGTTATTCATACTATGATTTATATGTATTTTCTTTTATTTGTGTTACCGCTTACATTATTAGTGTACTCATATTAATTTACGTAGGGGGCTTACATTATGAACAGAATGGAAGATAAAGTTGCTATTGTTACAGGAGGAGCACGTGGCATCGGTCGCCAGATTGTGGAAACGCTTTCGCGCGAAGGAGCTAGACGAATCTATTCACTCGATATGGGAATCGGCGAATATGATTTGCCGAATGTACAGCAAGTTCAAGTAAACGTGACGAATCGTGACCAGGTAGCGAAATTTGTCGAAAATGTGAAAAATGAAGTAGGGAAAGTGGATGTTCTTGTAAATAATGCCGGTATCACTCGAGATGCGCTAATTCAAAAAATGACGGAGGATATGTGGGATGCAGTTATAGATGTGAATCTAAAAGGTGTCTTCAACCTGACTCAGGCAGTCGCTCCAATCATAATGGAAAATGGCAAAGGCTCCATCATTAGCATTTCCTCCGTTGTTGGCGTTTATGGAAACGTTGGTCAGACGAATTATGCAGCCACAAAAGCCGGTGTAATCGGCATGACCTATACATGGGCGAAAGAATTCACGCGCAAAGGTGCTGCAGTACGCTCCAATGCGATTGCACCAGGTTATGTAGAAACAGAAATGATGGCTACTGTACCTGATAAAGTCCTTCAGCCAATCAGGGATAAAACTCCGCTCGGACGTCTTGGGCAGCCGCAGGAAATTGCGAATGCTGTATTGTTCCTAGCTAGTGACGAGTCGAGCTATGTTAATGGACACGTTCTTGAAGTAAATGGCGGTTTAAGGCTTTAATCATACTTTTAGACAGAATGAGAAAACGACAATGAGGTGTTGAATATGTCTTCTGTTAAAATCATTTCATCACAGGATGCAGCGAATCTGATTACCGACAATGCGGTTGTTGGCTTAGGCGGGTTTATCGGCGTAGGAGTTGCAGAAGAGATTTATATAGAAGTAGAAAAAAGATTCCTTGAAAACCACTCCCCTAAAAACCTTACCCTGGTTTATGCAGCCGGGAATGGTGATGGAGTGGATCGCGGCATGAATCATTATGCCCATGAAGGATTAGTAAAAAGAATCATTGGCGGACATATGGGTCTCGCTCCAAAGTTCCAGCCACTAGTAGTAAATAATAAAATCGAAGCCTATAACCTGCCGCAAGGTGTAATTTCACAAATGTTCCGTGACGGAGCAGCTGGTAAGCCGCGCACTATTACACATGTCGGCCTTGGAACATTTGTCGATCCGGATATTGATGGCGGCAAACTGAATGAAACCACCAGCGAACAAATAGTCGAGAAGGTACATTTCGATGGTAGTCCCTATCTTGCCTATAAAACTCAGAAACTTGATTTCGCGTTGTTGAAAGGTTCGGTTGCTGATGAAAATGGGAATATCAGCTTCGAAAAGGAACCGCTTACCCTGGAAATCCTCTCCATTGCCATGAATGCACGCAACAGCGGCGGGAAAGTAATTGTCCAGGTAGAAAAGATGGTCAAAAATGGTTCGATCGACCCTAAGCTTGTTGCTATACCAGGGATACTCGTCGATTATGTGGTCATTGCGGAAAACCTGGCAAACCATATGCAAACCTTTGGCACGCAGCATAACGAAGACTTTTACCGAAGCGATGTCGTTCACAAGCAGTCAACAAAAAAATATCCACTCAACGAGCGCAAAGTGATTGCCCGCCGTGCCGCGATGCTATTGAACGAAGATATTAAAGTAATCAATTATGGAATTGGTGTTCCTGAAATTATCGCAAATGTCCTGCAGGAAGAAGGAATGAATGATCTGTTCACTCCTACGCTTGAACCAGGTGCGATTGGCGGCACAGCTGCTGGCGGATTGGACTTTGGCTGCTCGATCGGACCAGAGGCCATCATTGACCAGCCGTACATGTTTGACTATTACGATGGCGGTGGAATTGATGCCGCATTCCTTGGCCTCGCTCAATGTGATACAAAAGGAAATATTAATGTTTCAAAGTTCGGACCTAAAATCGCCGGATGCGGCGGATTCATCAATATTACCCAAAATGCTGGGACGATTGCATTTTGCGGAACGTTCACTGCCGGAAGCTTGAAGGTAGCGACAGGCAGTGGGAAGCTGGAAATTCTCCAGGAAGGCAAAGCAAAGAAATTCATTGAAGAAGTCGAACAAATTACGTTCAGCGGAGAAGTAGCACGGGAAAATCGCAAAAAGGTTATCTATATCACCGAGCGTGCCGTCTTTGAACTTTTGCCTGAGGGATTAACACTGACAGAAATCGCCCCAGGCATCCATTTAGAAAAAGATGTTCTGTCCCAAATGGGATTCAGGCCATTGATTGCGAAAAGCTTAAAATTGATGGACAGCAAGATTTTCACCGATGAGCCAATGGGTTTAAAAGATATCACGACTTCTGGTTTTCACAATCTAGCAATTTAATAAAAAAAACGATGTATTTGAGAGGAGTTTTCCAATGGAGCTATTTATTATCCTTTTGGCCTTGGGTTTACTGATGTTTACGGCTTATAAAGGATTTTCTGTTATCCTTTTTGCACCAATTGCCGCCCTTTTGGCTGTACTGCTGACGGACCCAAGCCATGTGCTTCCTTTTTTCAGCAACATCTTCATGGAGAAAATGGTCGGATTTATCAAGAGCTACTTCCCGGTATTCCTGCTGGGAGCGATTTTCGGTAAAGTCGTTGAAATGTCTGGGATAGCGGAGTCAATCGCCAAATCCATCATTAAATTAGTCGGCGGCACGCGCGCTATCCTGGCCATTGTTCTAATGGGCGCAATTTTAACATACAGTGGTGTCAGCCTGTTCGTTGTCGTTTTCGCCATCTATCCATTTGCTAAAAATTTATTCCGAGAGGCGAACATTCCGAAAAGATTAATCCCAGGTACCATTGCACTTGGGGCTTTTACCTTCACAATGGATGCACTTCCTGGAACACCACAGATTCAAAACGTAATTCCAACCAGCTTTTTTGGTACTGATATTTACGCGGCACCTGTACTTGGAATCCTTGGAGCAATTCTTGTGTTTACATTAGGAATGCTCTACCTGGAAACGCTCCGGAAAAAAGCGGCCAGACAAGGAGAAGGATTCTATGGAATGGATAATGCCGAATCTGCCGCTGCTGCGGAAGCTGATGCACTGGAGGATGGTGGCAGCACCATTGATATGTCAGCTAAAACAAACACCTATAGAGCTGTTTTGGCATTCGTTCCATTGGTCCTTGTAGGAGTTGCCAACAAGTTCTTCACAGTGAATCTGCCAAAATGGTATCCGAACGGTTTTGATTTTTCCAAAATTGGCCTTGAATCATACGGAACAGTCCAAATGTCCGGAGTGGTCGGAATCTGGTCCGTTGAGCTAGCCTTAATCCTTGGAATCTTGGCTACCCTTCTCTATAACTGGAAAAAGGTTACCGGAGGCTTTAAAGTTGGAATCAACGCAGCAATTGGCGGTGCCTTGCTTGCATCAATGAACACGGGAGCTGAATATGGTTTTGGCGGCGTTATTTCCTCTTTGCCTGGCTTCTCGGTTGTCAGCAAAGGTATCTCTACTACTTTCACAGATCCTCTGATTAACGGAGCAGTGACGACGACTACCCTTGCCGGTGTGACTGGATCTGCTTCAGGCGGAATGGGAATTGCTTTGAGTGCAATGTCAGAAACATATATGAAAGCAATCAATGAGTTTAATATTCCCCCAGAGGTTATGCACCGGGTCATTTCAATGGCGTCTGGAGGAATGGATACCCTCCCGCACAACGGAGCAGTCATCACATTGCTTGCAGTTACAGGATTGACTCATAAGCAATCTTACAAAGATATTTTCGCTATCACTGTCATAAAAACTTTGGCTGTGTTCTTCATCATTGCAGTTTACAAGTTAACGGGACTAGTATAATGATAACAGGAGAGGAGGAGCAGATCCTCCTTTCTAATTTCAATTCGGAAGGGGCAAGAAAAATGGAAAATACAATAGTGATTGCAAGTGCGGTAAGAACAGCTACTGGAACGTTTGGCGGGGCTTTGTCGAAGGTAGCTGCAGTTGACCTCGGAGCTGCTGCAATTAAAGCGGCATTGGAAAGAGCGAATGTAAGCACTGATTTGGTCGATGAAGTCATTATGGGAAATGTCCTTCAGGCTGGACTAGGTCAAAATCCGGCTCGACAGGCTGCATTAAGAGCGGGATTGCCTGACACATGTCCATCGATGACGATTAATAAACTTTGTGGATCAGGGTTGAAAGCTGTTCACTTGGCATATCAGGCAATAGCAGCCGGTGAAGCGGACATCATCGTCGCTGGCGGAATGGAAAACATGAGCCTGTCACCTTTTGTTCTCAATGGTGCCCGGGAAGGCTTTAAAATGGGCGACCAAAAGCTTGTAGATACTTTGCTTAGCGATGGACTCGTATGTGCAATCAATGATTATCATATGGGAATTACTGCTGAAAATCTTGCCGAAAAGTATGATATCTCACGCAGCGAACAGGACACTTTCTCAGTCAAAAGCCAGAATAGGGCAGAAGCCGCAATAACGTCTGGGCGCTTTAAGGATGAAATTATCCCTATCGAAGTAAAACAGCGAAAAGGTGACCCTATCATCGTCGATCAGGATGAGCATCCTAAATTCGGCAGTACGCTGGAGAAGATTAGCAAGTTAAGACCTGCCTTCAAGAAAGACGGAACAGTCACTGCTGCCAATGCTTCTGGAATCAATGATGGTGCAGCTGCAGTTGTCGTCATGAGTGGCAAAAAGGCAAAAGAACTAGGAATCACTCCGCTAGTAACAATCAAGGCAAATGCATCCGCAGGCGTTGACCCGTCCATCATGGGGATCGGACCCGTTCAGGCTGTCAAGAAAGCTCTTAAGAAAGCTGACATGGAGTTAACAGATATCGATTTAGTTGAGGCAAATGAAGCATTTGCTGCACAAGCTCTATCCGTCATGAAGGAACTGGGCATGAGCGAGGACAATGTCAATGTTAACGGTGGTGCCATTGCACTTGGTCATCCAATTGGTGCAAGCGGCGCAAGAATTCTCGTCACACTAATTCATGAACTGAAGAAACGCGAACAAAAATATGGTCTGGCCACCCTCTGCATCGGCGGCGGAATGGGCGTAGCAACCATCATTGAAAATATTTAATTAAGAATTTTATACTTTCTTATTCCTAAAAAAGGACGGATGCCAATTCATAACGGGTTCGGTTACTGGGGAGAAAACATTAAATAACAACCTAATTGAGGACATCATTCGCATATGAATTGGTGTCCTCTTTTTTGTTGTTATATCAATGATTTAACAGATTTAGCATACTAATTAGCACATAAATACGCATGCAAATTAACAACATCACATAAATTTATGCGATGTTGTTAAAATCAGTGCTAAAACTGGTGCTAATCAGGACACTATTTTTGAAGTAAATGGAAATTTTATGTTAATATAGAGAGAGTTTGTGAAGAGTTATTCTTAAACTAAAGAGCAGTTTAGTTAAATAAGACAATAATTGGTAATATAAAAAAGACCGCTTTATCCAAAGTCGGTCTTTTTTGTATGATTTAACCTGTGCTTTATCAGTGATTAGCTATGAGATTCCATATTATATTTGACTGTTTCCACCTCAAAAGTAAAAACGTTATCAACAGAGAGGGGCTTTTCCTGTTTAGTCATTCCGATTTCTTAATGCTTTCAGCTAAATTTGTGAAGTAACGTATACCTAGCCTACTTTCTCGTACAAAATGGTTAGTCGAAAGAACATAAGCGTAATTGCTTGTACTGAATCTGAATATCAAAAAGTCATCTTCTTGCATATAAGAATAATTGGATCCATCACTGAATGCTCCTATTTGTTCTTGTGAACTAAGAGGAATTGCGTTCTTTTCAGGGAAAACCATAACTTTGAATAGGGAGTTTGAATCTACATTTAAATACTCCAAAGTTAGGAACTCATCTTTTAACTGATATGAGCCGAAATTATGAGTAATTTTGAAAGGTGCATTAGCAATTAGTTTGGTGTCTGCAAATATTAAGTGTTTATATTTATTCTCAAACTTTGTTATTGCCTCTTTGGATGAAGTATAACCCAAACCCTCATATTTAGAAATGATTTCATCCTTGGCAAATGCTATAGAACCAAGAATAGCGAATAGGAAGCCCAACAAAAATAAGGTTTTCGATAATTTTTTCATAAATAATACCTTCCCAATTTGATTTGATTTAGATATTTTATGATTTTTTTAAAATATTATGCAGGAAATTTACATTGATTTGGAGAAATATTACATTTAATAAAATAATGTTGAGGTGATTGTACGTAATGAAGAAGAAAACCGGGTTAATATTATGGTGTTTCTTGACTTTCCTATCGGTATTTAGTTTTGGGATAAATTCAGCGTATGCCTATACAACTTGTTACAGTGATGATATAAAGTGTAGAGCGGTTAGAATGTACTATGGCCAACAACAGTATGCTGCCACTGGCACAGCATACTTCGCTAAAGGTGAAACCATATATTACGCTTGGGATAATGATGCACCTGGAATCATGCAAGTAGGGTTTAGGGTTTATAACTCAGCTGGTGCACCAGTTTCAAAAGAACTTCTTGCGGTAAAGGAAGGTGGTAACTGGGGTTATTGGACAGTGACATCTTCAGGTTATTATTACCTTTTTGCGAGCTGTGAAGGAGGCAATGATACTAGGTGCGAAGGTGGCGGGTTACTAAAAAAATGGTAGGTTAGGTAAAAAAGCCCCCCTCATTGAGTGGGCTTTATACAGGTTATGGATCTTCTCAGATTGCTACCATGCATTGAGCATATTATTTAAAGTTAAGTTTGTGAATAAGTGCACTTAAACTAACGGGTGCGTTAGCTCAATAAGTATAGTAAAAAACTACATCAAAAAACGCTCAGAAATCTGAGCGTTTTTACTTACCATTTATATTGCCAATTCACTGTAAATATCTATGCTACTTAGCATGATATTTACAGTGTTATTTGCATTTTTCTCTCCATCAAACGAACCCGTTAGCCAATTCATCCGTCCTTTTTTTATCTTCTATCTTTTCATGCATAATAGCTACGCTTTTTTCGACCAGCGCAGCTTGCTTGTTCCTTGTTATTTCTGCCACCAGGAGTCAAACATGGTTGCGGGCATCTGCCGTTTATGTTCTGAAGCAAGGTATCTGCCTTCAATTTTCGCAGCGGCTGCTTCCTCTATTTGCTTTCCTTCCAAGTAATCATCAATTGCTTCATAGCTGACACCAAGCTCCGTCTCATCTGACTGAAGCGGTTTATTGTCCAAAAGGTCCGCAGTCGGCTCTTTTAAGTAAAGTTCCGGGCCAGCGTTCAATGCCTTGAGCAACTCCCGGCCCTGTCGCTTATTCAAGCCCGATAGTGGCAGCAAGTCGGCCCCTCCGTCACCGTATTTCGTGTAAAAACCGGTTACTGCCTCGGCAGCATGATCTGTCCCAACTACCAGCATGCCTTCCTGTCCGGCAATAGCATACTGGGTAATCATTCTCATCCTTGCCTTTGCATTCCCTTTATTGAAATCCGTCATCTTGCCGCCGATCGCTGCTTCGAATTGTGAATTGAAAGTATCGACAGCAGGCTGGATATTGAAGGTGATTGTTTGGTCAGGTCGAATAAATTCCAATGCTTTCTGGGCATCATCCTCATCCTTTTGGACAGCATATGGAAGTCTGACAGCCACGAACTTTGCCTCCTTGCCTTCCGACCGCAATTCCTCTGCAGCCATCTGGGCCAGTCTTCCACCGAGAGTGGAGTCCTGGCCGCCGCTGATTCCAAGTACGAATCCTTTTGCCTGTGCTGTAAGCAAATATTTTTTTAAAAAGTCAATTCTGTTCCTGATTTCTAGCTGGGGATCAATTTGTGGCTTCACATTCAAAGCCGCAATGATCTGTTTTTGCAAACTCATGATAACCCTCCTCGAAAATCACGTGAAACTATTTAACCGTAGCATATCCAATTTAAAGTTCAAAGTCTAGATGTTAGTCAGAAAATCTGACATCTAGACTCATTTTACCCTTCCGGTTTAGGAACGTAACATTTTGTCTGTTGCCTGTTTTTTGCTAGACTAGAATACATACAACTATTTGAAAGAACGGGAGGCAATCCATAATGACGAATCACGAAACATTTAAAGGATATTTCGGTACGTATACAAAAGGGGACAGTGAAGGCATCTACTCTTTTACACTGGATGTAGCAAATCAAAAGATTCTTAATGTAACACCAGCAGCTGCGCTGGAAAATCCTACTTACCTGACCATAAGCGAGGATAACCGCTTCCTATACGCCGTTGCAAAAGAAGGTGGTAACGGGGGAGTGGCTGGCTTTGATATTCTCGAATCCGGAAAATTATCTTTCATCAATTCGCAGCTTGCTCCAGGATCATCTCCCTGCCATGTGAGCGTGAATCCGGACAACACCCTGCTTTTGTCCGCCAATTACCATAAAGGTTCTGCAAATTCTTATTTATTGAACGCTGAAACAGGAAGGATTTCGGCAACCTTATCCAGCGTGGCCCATGAAGGATCGGGGCCTGATGAGCGCCAGGAAAAAGCGCACACCCATTTTGCCGGTTTTACCCCGGACGGGAATTACGCTGCCGTGATCGACCTTGGCATCGACCAGTTGATTACCTACCAACTCGACAATGGCCAGCTGATAGAAAAGAGTAGAATGCATGTAAAACCAGGCAGCGGTCCAAGACATCTTGTTTTCCATCCAAATAAGAAAATCGCTTATTTGATGACCGAATTCAGTTCAGAGGTTCTTGTCTTAACATACGAGCGGGAAAATGGCAGCTTCGAACAGATGCAAGCGATCTCCACCCTGCCAGCAGATTTTACCGAAAACAACCAAGGCAGCGCGATCCATATTTCAACTGATGGAAGATACGTCTACGCAGCCAATCGTGGGCATAATAGCATTGCTGTTTTCCTGGTGGATCCAGAAAGCTTTAAGCTTACTTTTATTGAAGATACGTCAACAGAAGGAGATTGGCCAAGGGATTTTGTGCTTGATCCAAGCGAAAACTTCCTGATTGCCGCAAACCAGAACTCCAGCAATGTCGCGCTCTACTCTCGTGATGTTGAAACAGGCAGGTTAACTTTATTACAGTCTGATATAAAGGTTCCAGATCCGGTTTGCGTAAAGTTTTTAAATTACTAAAAAGGTAGGCAGGTGCTAAAACAACCTGCCTACCTTTTTAGTGATCGCTTGGAAATTTGACTCCCATTTGGTGCCTAGCCTCATCGAGAATCTTCATCGTGATTCGCGAGTTTTCGAGCGAATTGTTTTTGGATTCCATTTTCCCTTGCTGAATTAAGGTAATGAATTCCTCTGCTTCATAAAACATCTGATCTGCTAGCTGCTTTCTTGATAGATCTTCTCTTCTGCCATCACGGTAAAAAATTTCCACCTTTTCAGGCGAGCTGATTTTATCAATGCAGATGTTTCCATTCTCTCCGTGTATTTCTGAAGGGAGCGTCGAATCCGTGATCTTTGAAAACAGGATGACCGCATCCATTTCATCGTATTTCAATAACAGGCTGCCTTCTCCATCGACACCAGACTCTAATAGGTAGCCATTCGCCTGAACGGACCTGGGCTCTCCAAACAACACTATGAGCGGGTATATGCAGTAAATTCCGATATCCATCAGCGAACCAGCAGAGAATTGCGGATTGAAAGCATTCAGTACGATTCCTTCTTTGTATTTATCATAGCGAGAGGAGTACTGGCAATAGCTTGCAAAGTACCTTCTGATCGGACCGATTTTGTCCAGATTCTCCTGGACTGCCTTGAAGTTTGGCATTAAGGTTGATTTCAGCGCCTCCATCAATACCACTTGATTGTCTTTTGCCGTTTTGATCATATCGCCAAGTTCATGGCTGTTGGACGCAATCGCTTTTTCGGATAAAACATGCTTGCCGTTTTTCATAAAGATAATCGCCTGGCTGGCATGCAAAGAATTGGGGCTGGCAAGGTAGACGGCATCGATCGCATCGCTTTTGGCCATCGCTTCCAAATCCGTAAAAATAGTTTCCACACCGAACTTGTCTGCAAACTTAGCAGCACGTTCCTCCGTACGGGAATACACTGCAGCCAACTTGAAATCCATATGATGGCTTGCCCCTTTTATAAAAGCTTCCGTAATCCAATTTGTTCCTACCACTCCGAATCGCACCATCTCGTTCATCCTCTCCTTCAGCTCGTTTTATATCTTACCGAAAAGGTAGTTCAATCACAAACTTTGTCCCTTTGCCGTGTTCGCTCTCTACTTTAATTTTTCCTTTATGCATCTGTACTAGCTGCTTGACGATGGATAAACCTAGCCCAAATTCCCCGAAGGGATTGCTCGTTCTCGAGAGATCTGCTTTGTAGAACCGATGCCAAATTTTTTCAATTTCAGCCGGGTCAATGCCGATACCGGTATCCTCAATTTCTATTACAGTCATCTGCTCCTTCATCCTTCCTCGTAGCGTGATCATCCCGTTTTCAGTGAACTGGATACTATTTTTCGTAATGTTAATCAAAATTTGGACAAGGCGGTCATAATCTGCATAAACTTTTGCCGAATCCTCCACTTCTATTCTAATTTGGTTATTGCGCTCCCCCGCCTGCAATTCAAGTTGCTCCTGGATGATTTCAAACACCTCTACCAGCTCGATATCCTCTAAATGTAGCTGCACTTGATTGGAGCGTATTTTATCATAATCAAGATTCTCATTGACGAGGCGAATCAACCGCTTCGTTTCCTGGCTGACAAGATTGATCCCCCGTTCTTTTTCCGCCTCGGGAATCATATCATTCCTTAGTCCTTCGACGATTCCGCTAATGGTAGTAAGCGGTGTTCTCAATTCATGGGACACATCGGACATGAACTGGCGGCGCCGATTTTCCAAATTTACAATTTCCGATTTCGATTCATTCAGCTTGTCAACCATGCTGTTAAAATCCTTTGCCAATTCGCCAATCTCATCAAAATCGGAACTCGGTACTTTTACCGTATAGTCCCCAGCTGAGACTGTGGATGTAGCTTCCTGAAGCTTTTTGATCCTGTTGACGTGAATCCGCGACAGAATCCAGCTTAGCAAGAAAGAGACGAACAGACCGATCAGCATCGTATAAAACAAATACTTATTGATTTCGGCAATCGTTTCCCGTGTCCCGCTAATTGGCGAGGTCAGGAGAATACCACCAACAAAACGCCCACGATCTAAATATGGCAAAACCACAAGGGTCACAGCACGGTTATACCGTTCCAAGTCATAATTTTTGACAATTGGCTTCCCGTTTGTAAGCTGACTCCACTCTTTTTCCGTTAATTCAATTGCTGGGCCTCTCCACTTGATGGGATTCAGCAGCTGAATATTTTCATCAAACACACTGAATTGGATATCGCGGCCAAACAGAACTCGTGCATATTGATTGATCACCTGATCCGGTAGTTCCACACCCCGATCCAGGTCGCGCAGAATATTCTCGCCATAGGAAACAAGCTCCTCCGTCTTGTTTTTATAGACCAATGTTTCCACATACTTTGTAAAAACAAGACTCAGGATCAGGAAAGCAACAATGATGATGCTGATATGGCTGAGGAATTGCTGATAAATATACTTAACCTTCATGCACATCAACACTTTCATCGAATTTATAGCCGACTCCCCAAACCGTGTGGAAGAACGGTTGGTCAGCACTACCCAGCTTCTTCCTTAACCGCTTAATATGGACATCCACCGTCCGTTCATCTCCGTAATATTGATAACCCCAAACACGCTCGAGTAGCTGTTCTCTAGTAAATACTTGACGCGGATGCTGGACGAAGAGGAGGAGCAAGTCGAACTCCTTTGGCGTCAAATTCGTTAGCGGTTTGCCGTCGAGGCTTACCTCCCGTGTATCTTTGTTGATTTTCAAATGGCTCGTCCCGACATCACTGTTATCTTGCTTATGATACCGGCGCGTAACAGCCTTGATCCTCGCCATCAAAGTAAGCGGGCTAAATGGCTTCGTCACATAATCATCCGCCCCCATCTCAAGTCCTAGAACCTGGTCCGACTCGCTATCTTTCGCTGTCAGCATAATGATCGGAATCTCACTGCCCTCCTGTCTGACCTTCCGGCACAAGCTGACCCCATCCATCCCAGGCAGCATCCAGTCGACAATCATTAAATCCCAGTTCCCCCTCTTATATGCCTCATACCCCTTGAGGCCATCATTCACAAACTCTCCTTCCATTCCCTCTTTTAAAAAAAACATCTCAATCATTGCACACACACTCTCATTATCTTCAATCACTAATATTTTCACGGCAATCCCCTCTATTACATAATCAGTTATCTAAAGTCTATCATACAGAAAAGCCAGCTCACAGAATGAGCTGGCTTTCGTGTTATTCTTTTTTAACTGGAAGCCCTTCTGCTTCCCAAGCGTTGAAGCCGCCTTCGAGATTGAGCACATCTTTATAACCATTTTTCAGAAGCAGGCTTGTTCCGATCGCGGAGCGTGCGCCTGACTGACAATGGGCAATGATTTTCTTGTCTTTTGGCACTTCGTCAAGCTTGTCGGTCAGGTTTCCGAGCATGATATGATGGGCACCAGGGATATGGCCGCTATCCCATTCACTCTGGTTGCGGACGTCGATGACAAAGTAGGTATCGTCCTCCATCATTTTTTTTGCCTCGCTGGCGGTGACGGACTTGTATGCTTCCAGACTGCCGGCTAATTCTTTCGAATCAATGTATGCTGTTACCTGATCAAGCCCGATGGACTGCAAGGATTTTTTCACTTCAGTTAGTTCTTCTGGATCTGCAATCAATACAATGTCCTGATCGTAGCTTAATAGCCAGCCAGCCCAGTTTGTGAAGGATTTATTGTACGGGATGTTTATTGTTCCTTCCGCGTGCCCTGCGGCAAATTCATTTGCCGGCCGGGTATCTACGACTACTGCATTCCCAGTGTCGGACGGCGACACTTTAGTGTCGGACGGCGACACTTTAGGTGTCTCTTCCTGTCTGAGCAATTCTGGACCTTCCTTGTTCAGTTTCTTCATCTGGGCGAAGTATTTCGGAGGTTCTGGCTGACCGGCTAGCAGCTCCTCCACAAATTTATTCTCCTCTTTAATCTGGAAAGCCCAATTAAATTTTTTCTCATAACCTAAAGTGGTCATCGGAACGGCACCGAGTGATTTTCCACAGGCGCTTCCTGCTCCGTGTGCTGGCCATACTTGCAAGAAGTCAGACAGCTTTTCCACTTTCCGGAGGGACGCAAACATCTGGCGAGCGCCAGCCTCGGATGTATCTTTGATTCCTGCTGCTTTTTCGAGAAGATCAGGACGGCCGACGTCGCCGACAAACAGGAAGTCGCCCGTAAACATGCCCATTGGTTCATTGGCACCGCCACCTTTATCCGTCAATAAGAAGGAGATGCTTTCCGGGGTATGTCCCGGGGTATGGATCACTTCAAAATAAATATTCCCGATATGGAAGGTTGATCCTTCCGTAACTAATTCATGCTCATACTGGTCAACATATTGATACTTCCAGTCCTTATCCCCTTCATCCGATACATACAGCTTAACTCCATGGTGGTGGGCGAGCTCTCTTGCACCTGACAGATAATCTGCATGAATATGGGTTTCCGTTGCGGCAGTGATCGTAAATCCCTCTTTATTGGCTGTATCCAAATAAGGCTGAATATTCCTTGCCGGGTCGATAACAAGCGCCTGTCCCGTCTTCTGACAGCCTATGAAGTATGACATATGGGCGAGCTGGTCATCAAAATATGACTTGAAATACATCTAGATTCCCCCTACATTTTTATGTGCCTATATTCCTTTATACCCCTCTTCCTATTTTTTAAAAACAAGAAATTTAGGCTCTAGCTGGTTTTTTCATCATCAAAATATAGAGCAGAATCGAAACGAAAACGGAAACAGCGGAAGCGATGTAGATACTTCCATATCCAAGCCAGTGGCCAATCTGACCGAAAGCCATTGCCCCAACTCCGACACCTAAATCGAAAAAGGAGAAAAAGGTGGCATTCGCCATTCCTTTCCTGTTCATCGGTGCCTCCTGGACAGCCCAAGCCTGCAATGCGGGCTGGACAGATCCAAAACCGAATCCATATAGGCCGGCCGCAATGAACATCACCAGGCTGTTTGGAAGCCAAGCCAATAGAATCATCGCGATCATGATCAAAAATGTCCCAGGCAGAAAAACAGCACCATGGCCTCTTTTATCATAAAGTTGTCCGGCAAAAGATCTTGATAGCATTAGCGTCACCGCATAAATAAAAAAGTACCACTCAATCCCAGCGATTCCCTTCTGAGCCGAGTAGAGCGGCAGGAAGGAAGCGATTCCTCCAAAGGTGATCGTTATGAACAACAACAGCAAGGATGGCTGCAGGGCAGTCTTCTCATATATATCCCATCTGCGCTTCTCCTGATCCTTTTCGGCTTTCTCCACCTTTTTATAAGTTATCCTTGATGCGAGGAGAAATGCCGCTAGACCAAGAGCCGCACTGATTAAAAATAATTGCTTAAAAGAAATAGCGGCAGCTAAAGCAAGTCCAAGCATCGGTCCCATCGCCAATGCGACATTCCCGGAGAGTCCAAAAAACCCCATTCCTTCTCCCCTCCGCCTCGGCGGAATGAGGTCCGTTGCGATTGTGCCAGACGCGGTTGTTGAAAATCCCCAGCCAACTCCTTGGATGATTCGCATGAAAAATAGCAAAGCCATTCCCGAAGCAAATCCAAATGAACCAACAGATACAACGAAGATGGCAAGTCCTGTCAGGTAGATGATTCCTCGCCCTTTCGTTTCCAGCATCCTGCCGACAAATGGCCGCACGAGTAATGCGGAAAATGTAAAAACACCAACGACGAAGCCGATTAATTGGTCATTACCACCTAACTGCTCGACGAACAGCGGAATGGTTGGCAATGTCATTTGAAATCCCATGAAGATAAAGAAATTCGCTAAAAAAATAAGCAGAAAATCCTTGCTCCAAATTTTCTCAGTGCCGTGATGCTGTTGAGCCTCTTTTGCTGGTTGATTCATGTCTTTCATCCTTTCTGACTATATCTACGACGTCAACGTGTTTCCGATTATTTTTGATCACTACTTACAGAACAATAAATTTGAATATGGTTAAGCCTATTCCAATCAGGAAGCCGCACACCGCACCGTTGACCCTGATCCATTGCAAGTCTTTGCCTACATTATTTTCCATCATGTCAATGAGTGTTTCGGTATCAAGCTGATCCAAATTTTCCTTGACCAACTTTCCAATTTTCGAATGGTTCCTGTCAATCTGTTCTGCAATTTTTCCATGTAGCCAGCCTTCGATTGCAGTTACCTTTCCTTCATCTGCTTTGATTTCGTCGAAAAACCTATTCACTACTGGGATCACCATGTCATCCATAAAACGATCCTTTTCGATTTCCGCTACTAGGCGTTCCTTTGATTTTGCCAGGACTCCCTTAATTTGTCCGGTCATATTCATTTCCTCGATCATCTTATCTTTCCAGGACTGAATTTCAGCCATCAGAGCATCCCGTTCACTAATGCTTCCCAATTCTTTGCGGAGTTTATCCAGGATCATATGGCGGTATCGATTATCATCCTGCTGCAGATTTTTCATTCTTTTTAAAATGAAGGATTGTAAAATCGTTCCTACTTTTTCTTCGGTAATCATATTGCTGAATGATTGAATGGCAAATTTCAAGAGACCATCAGCTTCGGTTGTATCAATGGCCTGTTTTCCGAGCTTGCCTAGAACCATTTTCGCTTCAGCATCAGCTGCCCATTTTTCTGTTTCTTGCAAAACATAGTCGAATGCAGCCGAATCATATTCTTTTTCCAGGATATGACTTCCTGCCTTTTGCAATAAATCGGAACTATCGGCTGACAGCAGCATGTCTTTGATTTCTTTTTCGATCATCGGGGCGAACCGTTCAACATCTATTTTTCTAGCCATCTCCAGACTAAATCGATGAATGCTATTTTTCACAGCGTCAGAATGAAACTCCTTCTCAGCTGTTTCGATGATTTTTTCCAAAATAGGAATTTGCTTGAACTTTTCCATGATACTTTCTTTTGTGAGCCAATCATTCTCAAGCATATTGATTAACGCACCCGTTACCTTATCACGATTTTTCGGCAAAAGCGCCGTATGCGGGATTGGGATGCCGAGAGGATGCCGGAACAGCGCCGTCACTGCAAACCAATCGGCTAGCCCGCCAACAAGACCGGCTTCAAAGCCCCCCATCAATAATTTCCCGATCAGCGACTCCTGAAATGGAATCATTGCAAGGAACCCTACTCCCATAATCGCCAGCGAAATAGCCGCTAAATGTCTAGATGTATTCTTTCGTTTTTCCATATATCTCCCTCGGTTACTGTTTAATTGATTCCCATCTATTTTACCCAAATGACCAGGGAGAAAGCTATTAAAAAGAAAAGCCCCTCAGAGAGGACTTTTCTTTACACGAGGACAAGTGCCCCATAAACGAGCGCACTAGCGATGACATAAGCGGGGTGAATCTTCCATTTTTCCATCAGAACGAAGCTAATTCCGCCGATCAGGATAGTTTGGGTTACTCCTATCCCTTCATAGGAGGAGAATACAAAATCATAGGTCATCACTCCCATAAGCACTGCAATAACTGGTCTAACGACAATTGTCAGTCTTTTGACACGCGGAGAGTCCTTGAATTTCATCAGTAGTCCGAGCAGGGTGATCATTAATATCAAAGAGGGTGCTACTGTTGCAAACACGCCGACAACGGCACCGAGAATCCCCCCTTCTGAATAGCCAATGTATCCAGCCATCTTGGTTGCAATCGGCCCCGGAAGCGCATTGCCCATCGCCAGTACTTCACTAAATTCGTTGACCGTCATCCAGTCATATCGGTCAACGACTTCATTTTCAATCAGAGGGATCGAGGCAGGCCCACCCCCATAGCCTAAAATACCCGGAATAAAAAAAGCCAAAAATATTTGGAAAAAGATCATTTTCGCTCTCCTCCCATTTGTTTCTGTTCAGATGGGGAGGAGTCTTTTTTTACTAAAGCACCAACTAGCAAGATCAAAATTAATATTGCCGGATGGACATGTAGGAACTGAAGCAGCACGAGACTGGCAATCAGCGAAACACCTGTCCATGTCCAGCCCAGCTTCGATTTTCCCGACTTTTTGATAAAATCCCATGTCAGGACGCCAAGCATGACAGCAACAACCGGGACGACCGCTTCCGCCATTCCTTTTACCCAAGGTTGGTCCTTGTATGAGTTTAGAGCAGTCAGCAGGAAAATCATCAAAATAATGGTTGGGATCATCGTGGCACAAAGAGCGTTGACCATGCCAAGAACTCCCCCCACTCGAAAGCCGATATAGCCAGCCATTTTTGTCGCAATCGGACCTGGAAGCGCATTTCCCAGAGCAAGAATATCCCCAAACTCATCTGCGTCCATCCATTTATATTTATCGACTACTTCCTTATGTACAAGCGGAATCGATGACGGCCCGCCGCCATATCCGAGGATCCCTACGCGGAAAAACGCCAAAAATAAATCCCTTTGCTTCAAAACTTCACCTTCTTTTATACAGTCTCTTTCTATCAAGCTTATTTCCTTTTTTTTATTATAGACTTATATAATGGAAACTGTATAGGATTGCTAAAATTTAAAGATTGAAACGGATTCATTCTATTCATTGGTCAGTTTTTTTCTCTATTTTCAAACTAAAATAAAAAAAGCAGGCTGGTCGCTGCCATCCCACTTTCCTATTTATTTTAGTTTGGCGAATTTATTCAGATCGCCATTTTCTCCGAGTACAATCAGAATATCCTCTGCCCGAAGTGTTTTTTCTGGATCTGGCGAAATATCTACCCTATCTGCCGTTTTAACGCCAATTACTGTGATATTGTATTTGGCACGAAGATTGATTTCAATCAGATTTTTGCCAGCCATGCTCATTGGCAGCTTGATTTCTTCGATACTGTAATCGTCCGAAAGCTCGATGAAATTCAATACATTTGGCGATGCCATCAGCTGATGAGCAACCCGTTCTCCCATGTCCCGTTCTGGAAAGATAACTTTGTCCGCGCCAACCTTGAACAATACTTGTGCATGGTGCTTGTTGAGCGCTTTTGCGACAACATTAGCAACTCCCATCTCTTTTAAAATCAGGACGGTAAGAATGCTCGCCTGAATGTCATCTCCAATGGCAACAATCACCGTATCAAAATTTCTGATTCCCACTGCCCGCAATGTTTGCTCATCCGTTGAATCCCCGATTACTGCATGGGTAACAAACTCTTTATAGTCCTCGATATGTTCCTCATTTTTGTCCAACGCCAGTACTTCATTTCCTTCATTATACAAGGTGGTGGCAACACTCGAACCAAAGCGCCCCATCCCAATGACTGCATATTGATTTGCCATACTAGTATCCTCCTACCCGATCATCAGAATGACCTTTATTCTTTGTTATCGCTGAAAGGTTGAAATGATTTTGCTATGTGAAAGCCCTACAGCACCAGAATACTGAAACTGTTGTTATCATACCTCCTTCTCATCTAGGTTGTAAACAGGAGTCGGGTTGAAATACAGCGTTTTTTTCAAACACAGACTGCTATTCCTGTAATTCACATTAATTTTTTCTAAATGGTTTATTAATAGAATATCAAAGGTAAATAACTGAGATAAGTTATCATAGATTGGAGGTTGTTCGCATGAAAACAATGATTATCTTAAATCCTTCTTCGGGCAAGGAAAAAGCGGAGGAATACGCAGAAAAAATAGATGTAACCTTGCGAAACAAATATAAAGACATACAGTTTAGAACAACCGCAAAAGAGGGGGATGCAGCTGCATTTGCAGCGGAAGCAAGCGTTTCTTTTTTTGATGCGGTTATCGCTATGGGTGGGGACGGAACGATCAATGAAGTGATAAATGGACTAGCCGATCAGGCTCACCGGCCCAAACTAGGAATCATTCCCCTCGGAACTGTCAATGATTTTGCCAGGGCACTTCATATTCCTTTGGAACCATATGAAGCCATTTCTATTTTAGAACACCAAAATCTTCGTCCTGTCGATATTGGAAAGGTTAATGAATCTTATTTTGCCAATGTTCTTGCAGTTGGGGCGATTGCAGAAGCCTCTTACAAGGTGAGCACGGATCAAAAAACGAAACTAGGACCGCTTGCTTATTTTATCGAAGGAGCAAAATCTTTCCTAAATGGGAATGCGATTACCATTAGTGTGGAACATGAAGGAGGAAAATGGGAAGGGGAGACCTTCCTTTTGCTTACAGCCCTTACGAATTCCGTTGGTGGCTTTGAGGCACTTGCTCCTGAAGCGGACGTGAATGATGGGGTATTCCACACGTTTATCATCAAAAAATTATCCATCCCAAAAATTGCAACCCTCATCCCTTCCCTTTTGAAAGGAGAATTGGCAGAAAGCAAGGATATCGAATATTTCCGCTCCTCCTATCTTACTGTCGCTTCGGACCAAGAACATGTGGTGAATGTGGATGGAGAAGAAGGTGAGTCTTTGCCTTTTTGTGCAAAAGTACTCCGAGGACATCTCGATGTTTTTGTTCCAACTACAAGAAAAGCGTAAGCGCCTTGGTCAGCCCCGACAAGCGCTGCCCGCCTAAAACGCCACGTCATGTGGCTGGCGGGTCTAGCACGTCCTGTGCCTCGGAGGTCCGCCCAGTGAAGTCGTTCTTTGACTTCATTGGGCGGACCGAAATCGAAAAGTATAGCCGACTGCCCAGAAACGCAGAAACTGGAGACTCCATCAGAAGAAGCGCTTTTTGCTTCTACTGGTGGAGTGGAAGTTTCGAAGTTTCTAGGAGGCGACACTAGACAAGCGACTCAAGGGGCTAGGCGCTGGAGCTAGACAATTCTCGAAGTGAATTTTATACTTTCTTATTCTACAAGAAAAACCTGAACAGGAATTTATCCATGCTCAGGTTTTTCGCCTTATTTTACACTTGAATCAAAGTTATAGAAAAACTTAGCGTTAATCGAGCCATCTGCATTTTCTTTGATACCAGTTACATGGATACCGGAATCAGCAGGTGTAGCACCATACCCTTTCCAGAAGTAGTAAGAGCCTGTGTGGACATTTCCGGAAACAGGAGTGATTTTGCTGCCAGACTGAAAGAAGTCCCCAGCATCTCCGCGGTTAAGATTCTTTTCCAAATCATATTTTCCGTCTGCTTGAAGAACGGACAGACCATAATGCGTTACCACATCTCCATTGCTTGCCGTCTGTGACTGGTTATACTGGAAGCGCTTGTTCATCCAGTTTTCCACGTTATTCGGACGGAAACCAGCTGTCTGATATAGGTTAATGACATTTTCATCCACATGCCATGCTACTAGACCATGAGCATCTTCTCCTTGACGAATCATCCCTTTGTTGAAGCCATCCTGCTGCATGTTTTCAAAAAGAAAGTATTCGGTCCCGTTCGATCCTGGAACTTCCATTTTCACGATTCCGTTGTCAGCTGTTGCTTTGTTTACAGCTGGTAAAGTGATTTCCTGCACGCCGTTTTCAGGAGTTACTTCGATTGGATTAGCCCATCCCAGGAAAATCTTTGAGAACGGATCGAAGTGTGTCGGTGAGTTTCCGCCATATTCAGCCTTGTCAGGATAACGCATCCATGAGCCACCCGCCATCATGGAGTAGTTCCCTACCCCTTCTGAGGAGTAAAGAGTATCATAGAAATCAGGCAATCCTAACGCATGCCCAAATTCGTGTGCATAAACACCAGTTTGAACTGGGAATGGACCTGTTTTCGCTTCTTCTTTATACATGTTAGTCGCTGCATCGAAGCCAGCTACGTTACCGCCAATTCCCGGTTGGATATTGTAATTGTTAACAACGACGCCATCGTAAGTCATGTCTTCCTTGATTGTATCTGCAATCCACTGGTCTTGATCTACACCTTCATACTGAGGAGCTGGTTTGCCAGTTTCATAGTATTTTCCATAGTATAGTGCGCTAAGGATATTCCACTTATGAGACCAGAATTGTCCCGGGTCCCGGCTGTATTCTGCTCCAGTCCCTTCATGGATGACGAAAACATTGGGAACTTCACCATTTTCATCTGCATATTTGGAAAAATCGACTTGGCTATCCGCTGCTTTTAAAAGGTCCCGGATGAATTCGCCAGTATGGGCATCTCCGTTCACATTGCCAAGCTTATAGACACCGCCTTCTGCGTATTTTCCTTCCTGGTCAAGATAATAAGAGGCACCTTTAGGCATCTCTACCCAAACAAATTCCGTATTTTCTTTACGGACTAGATTCACTTTTCCATAACTTGATTCCTTGTAAGCATTTTGCATCGTACGGTTTTTGGGAACATCCGGACCATCATATTTCTTAAACTGTGGCAGTTCGTAAGGATTATATTCCGCACCAAAAATGAGATCTTCAAAGTAATGTGCCGGAACTTGTCCTGGCATATCACCTATTGGTTCATCTCCATTAGGATATTTCGCTAAAAGAACGAGCACCGGAATATCACCAGACGCCTCTTTATAGGCAACATGATTATCACCCGGCTGTTGGAATTTCACTCCAGTTTCTGCCGTTTTTTCAGCAGGATCAACTTTAGAAATATCGATACCTAACTCCTTTGCTCTATCAACAAGCTCTGGAGCTGCACCTACATGATGCGCAAGACTCAGTTCATATTTGCTTTGCGGTTTAACCTCGGAATTACTTGCATTTACTCCCGCAAACACTGCGCTTCCTGCTAAAGCAACAGACAACGCCGAAGCTGAAAGGACTTTTAACAATACATTCACTCCCTATCAGAAAATTTCCACTACCTAAATAATATAAAATATTAAGTAAATTCAAAATAGGGATTGCGACTTATTTAGTAGTTTCTCCGATGCATCAAAAGCCTTAATTTCTGGCAATTTCATGTTTATATCATGATTATTCGCTAAGAGGGATAGCACCGTTGGGGGTTCTTGACAACTTTTACCCTTCCCACCCGAAAGTTGTCAAAATAATAGATTCGATTCAAGACAATCAACAAAAGACTCCGCTTCCGCGGAGTCTTTTTCATACTTGAATTTTACAGGATATCCATCCAGATTTTGATTGCTGTACCAAGGATTAGTACTGCAAGGATATATTGAAGAATTTTTGTATTCACTTTTTTTCCTGCGTTCGCTCCTAGTGGGGAGGCAATTAGACTTGCTACAACCATGATGAGTGCCGGCCAGAAGTCTACTTGGCCAGTGGCTATTTTCCCAGCTGTTGAACCGATTGAGGAAATGAATGTAATGGCCAGTGAAGTCGCAATGGTCATCCTTGTTGGAATTTTTAGAACGACGAGCATAATTGGCACGAGCAGAAATGCACCAGCTGCGCCGACAATACCAGCACCAACTCCGACGATCAAGGCGAAAAAGGCGGCAAGCCATTTGTTAAATGTCACCTGATCAAGCGGAATATCATCGATGTTTTTCTTAGGGATGAACATCATAACTGCGGCGATTAAAGCTAGAATACCGTAAACAAGGTTGATGCCGCCTTCGGACATGAATTGGGAACCGTAACTTCCGATCAAAGATCCAACCAGGATGGCAGCACCCATGTAAATGATCAATGTTTTGTTCAGATATCCACCTTTACGGTATGCCCAGACACCGCCGATGGTCGCAAAGAAAACTTGGACCGCACTGATACCTGAAACCTCATGTGCGCTGAATGTCGCAAGACCAAATAATGGCGGAATATATAATAGCATTGGGTATTTTATGATCGAACCGCCAATTCCAACCATCCCGGAAATATAAGAACCGATAAAGCCAATTAAAAATATCACGATAAAAAATGAAAAATCCATCGGGCTTTCTCCTCCATTTCAGTAACTGCTGTATATTTCCTTCACCGTGTTCTTCAACCCGGTCCGTTACGCAAAAAAATCACAAGAAAAAGGGAGACAAGCTCCCTCGTTCCATTAGGCCTTCTTCACCCAGAACATGAACACACCGTTTTCTTCTTCATGCTTCAGTAGTTCATTTCCAGTTGATTGTGCCCAAGCTGCAAGATCTTTTACAGCACCTTTATCAGTTGTATGAATTTCAAGTACCTCTCCAGATTGAAGGTCCGTGATAGCCTTCTTAGTTTTTACGATTGGCATCGGACATGCAAGTCCTTTTGCGTCTAATACTTTCGCTACGATCATGTTAACATCCTCCTTGGTTGATAAAAAAGTTTCCGATACTGGTCTGGAAGCAACAGCCCCCCGTTGCCAGTTTATCTCACTGCACATCGGTTTGGTCCGATTTCCATTTCTCTTTGATTTTCAATGTCTGGGCTGATTTTGCCCATGTTCGTTTCGCGGATCTCCTGGTATGCATTTGGCTGAGGAGGCAGGTTCTCTGTTACAAGTCTGCGGAATTCCGCTTCGTCTTCAATGTTCAATCCATGGTTTTTCGCAAACAGTGTCCCTAGTTTTTCCGATACGCTGCCATTCTCATTCAACTCATCGATGATCATGAAGTGTGCTGGAAGAACAAGTAGGTCATCAGAAAGCTGCTTATAACGGTTGTATAGGGAGTCTCTTAAATCTGCTACCCAGTCTTCCGCTTTGCCCGCAAGGTCCGGGCGTCCAATTGAATCAATGAATAGGATATCCCCGGAAAGAAGATACTTTCCATCAACTACAAACGATGTAGAACCAATTGTGTGTCCTGGTGTATAAAGCGCGTTAATGTCAATACTAGTTTTTCCAATCTTTACAACATTGCCATCTTCAAGAGGCTGATATTGAAAGCTTACTTCATCTGCATCTTTTGGAGGCAACCAGTAAGTTGCACCTGTAGCTTCGGCAATTTTTCTGCCGCCAGAAATATGGTCTGCATGTAGATGGGTATCGAATACATGCTTGATTTCAACGCCCTGTTCTTTAGCGAAGTCCAGGTAAACATCCGTCATTCTTGTAGCGTCAATCAAAGCAGCTTCCCCGTTGGAAACAACTGCATAGGAAAGGCAGCCTTTCCCAATGCGGACGAACTGGTACATAGAACCTCCGTCCTTCAGTTCCCCAACCTTCACTGGCTCAAGATGTTCGCTCCATGCTTTCATTCCGCCTTCAAGATAAGATACATCACGGCCAGCTTCATCAAGCATTTCAGCGATCATTACAGAAGATCCTTCTTTTGCGCAAACAACAAGCACTTCTTTATCAGTTGGCAATTGATCGAGAATTTCTTCTACTCCATCAAGAAGATCAAAGTATGGAATGTTCAAATGTTCGAAGTTCTCGCCTTCAATTTTCCAGTCTTGGAAGTCGGTATCATTACGGACATCTAGGATAAATAAAGGCTCTTTATTGAATATTTTTTTTGTTACTTCTTTAGACGTCATTGCTTTCATAGTGTATGTTACCTCCCTGGGTATATTTTTCTTTAAAAAAATTACTTTACCTGCGTTTCTGTTGGTCCAGTCCATTCAGACATGCCTGGAACGACATTCCAAATCTTTGTGAAACCTTTGCTTGCGAGTGCTTGGGATGCCATGTCACTTCTGTTGCCAGTGCGGCAAACAACAAGGATTGGTTTGGATTTATCTAGTTCTTCCATCCGGTTTTCAAGATCGCCGAAAGGAATCGAAATTGCATGTGGAATATGTCCAAAGGCATATTCAGCTGGTTCCCTTACATCAAGAACAAGAACATCTTCGTTCGCTTCCAGCTTTTTCAAAAGCTCCTCGTTTGACACAATGTTCTCGAATTTTGTTTCTTCCTGATCTTCAACTGAACCGCCTTTGCGGATGTAATGCTTAAGAACGTCGCCTTCTTCAATCGTTCCCAGGTACTGATGGCCAGAACTTTTAGACCAAGCTTGGATATCTGCCCTTGAACCTTTATCCGTTGCGAGCACTTCTATCACTTCGCCAGGATTCAAATTATTGATAGCTTTCTTTGTTTTGACAATCGGCATTGGGCAGGCAAGCCCTCTAGCATCGACTGTAGTATTTGTCTTAACAGTTTCCATTTTTTGACCTCCAATGAAAAATCTATTTGATGAACAGGCTGTCATTGCCTTGTTTAGCATCAAGCTGCACTAGCAATTCGACCTCATCGATAATTTCTTCTTGTCTTAGACCAAATAAGTCTACTGTTAACTGCAAACTGTTCTTATGCCATTTCCTTTGCAGTATATAAATTATATGTTTGATAACGTGATTACAGTGCTAAAGCGCCAAAATACCTCACAGGGTATATATTATAAAATATTTACTTTGTTGTCAACCGTAATTATGAATTTTTTTTGACATTTTTTTAAATAGGGCGCTGCACAGCGAGTCATTGCTTTTTTACACAGATATCATCATTCTATGCAAAACAGAGGAAAAGTTGTGAAAGATTTTCTGATTCTTTTACTAGGGGAAAGGTTTTCTAGTATAAAAATAATTGGAAAGGCCGGGGCATTCAAAGGCGGGAAAACTGCGGAAATAAAAAAACCTAAAGGGAAGCATCTTTCAATTAGCAGATTGTAAAGATTTGCTTCAGGCTCATTAGTCTTCGTCTAGCATTCTATATTTAACACTTTCATCGTAAAGCCCATTTTTCTTGCTCCATGCCCAGATGATTCCTGCTGAAGCGGTAAAGGCGATCATGACGCTCAATAAAATCCATGCTCCCGGTACCATTCTTCCACCCCCTTTTCTTAATATCATTACTTTCGAAATACTTTAACAGAAATTTTCGAAACCGTCCAGGGGTTGTAAAAAAAAAACGATCGGATTACAATGTGATCATCTAAAAAAGGAGGCTGAAAAATGGACCATCAATCCCTTGGCTTTTTCTTCGATTTCTTCTATTACATCGGAGTGCCCATCCTGATTATCTTCATCCTTGATACACTCCGAAAAAAGTACAATAAAAAGGAAGAGCAAAACTAACCCCCCTCCGCAGAGCGAATTCAATTTCGTTCTGTTTTTTTTGCCCCAACTAGCTTAAATAGACAAGGATAAAAGAATTAGATAACACGATAAAAAAATTGAATAACTATAATTCCTCATGGGATGTATCATGTAACATAGCAGATTGTGAAGAAATTATGAATTTATTGTGTCTATTTTATGAACAAGGGAGTGGCAAAATGTTTACAGACGAAAAATGGAGTTCTTCCAAGAATTGGTTCATTGCTGCTGTTATTTGGATTATCATCGGCATGAGTATGGGACTTCTTACTGCAGCAAAACAAATCTGGCCTGATCTATTGAACAATCGCTGGACAACTTACGGTCATATTCGCTCAGCCCATGTCATGCTCGTCATCTATGCATGGTTATCAATGGCTTATGTAGGATCGATGTTCTACATGATTCCTAAGCTTGCTAAAACAAAAATATACAGTGAAAAGCTCGGGAATTTTTCTTTAGTATTTTACAATATTGTCATTTTAGAAGGGTTCTTCGCATTGCTTGACGGGCAAACCTCTGTCATTGAGTACGGAGAATTTCCGCTCTGGGTGGATGTTCAGCTCCTGATTGCAATCGTAATTGTTGCTTATAACCTTTTCAAAACGGTTGGCCAAAGAACAGAAAAAATGCTGTATGTTAGCCTGTGGTACTTTCTCGGATCTTTGCTGTGGCTGCCATTGACATGGATTGTTGGAAACTTTCCGGCACAATGGATTCCAAGCGGCGTACAGCAGGGCTTGATGGGCTGGTTTTTAGGGCATAACGCAATTGGGCTCTGGATGACAACAGTCGGTGTTGGACAAATTTATTACCTGCTTCCTAAATTGACTGGACGTCCGCTTTACAGCCACCAGCTATCGATGATTGGGTTTTGGGCAATTGCCACCTTTTATGTTTGGAATGGCCCTCACCATTTGATGAATGGTCCGATTCCAAGCTGGATATCAAAAGCTGGCGTTATTCCTTCCATTGTGCTGTTAATTCCGGTTTGGGCCGTATTAGCCAACTTCTGGGGAACGATGAAAGGATCATGGGCACAGACTAGAACAAACGTACCGCTTCGCTTCACAATGGCCGGGACAATTTTCTACCTTTTCGCTTGTCTTCAAGGTCCTTTGCAAGCCCTTCCATCTGTGAGTTCTGTCATTAAATTCACGCACTGGACTGTTGGGCATGCGCATATGGGACCATTCGGTGCATTCTCTTTCACCTCTTTCGCTGCCATTTATTACATCCTGCCAAAAATCGTCGGACGGGAAATGTTCAGCAAAAGAGCAATGGAGGCGCACTTTTGGTTCTCTACAGTCGGGTTTCTTGTATTCGCTTTCTCGCTGTGGATTGCTGGCGTTGTCCAAGGATTCGCATGGATTGAAGGCGTTCCGTTCCTGCAGACTGTATTGATGATGGAACCATACGTGCAAGGCCGCGCAATTGGCGGAACGATGATGTATGTCGCCCAGTTCTTCCTGGCTTGGAATATGTATAAAACGATTAAAGTTGCAAAACAAGAGAAAAAACAGCAAGCACTGCACCAAGCTGTTACTGCTTAATGAGGAGGGAATAAGTTGGAACGTAAACCATCAGCTGTATTAATGGTTGCTTTGATTTTATGGATGTTCGGTGTCGCCGGAACGGTCATCCTTCCGCTTTTCGACCAGGAAATCAATTCTGCAACAGCAAGCGGGGAACTTCGCAACTATCCAGAGGATTCTGCTGAAGCAAAAGGACGGGAAATTTATATCCAAAACGGCTGCCAGACATGCCATACACAATTTGTACGTGCATTGCCTGCCGATACAAACCAAAACCTTGGACCAGTTTCTCAAGGCGGTGACTACAAATATGATTTGCCACATCTTTTAGGTTCTAACCGTACAGGTCCGGATTTAATGTGGGTTGGCCTGAAATATAACGAAGACTGGCATCGCCAGCACTTAATTGACCCTCAATCCACAAGTCCTGGTTCGATTATGCCATCCTTCGATTACCTGACAAATAAGGAACTGGATGACCTAGTTGCTTACTTGATGAGTCTTAAGCCAACGGAAGAAAGATTAGCAGAGTACAAGAAAGAGCGGGAAGAGCAAAATTCAATGAACGATAAATAATATTGGTCCCATTCTCCTTGCCTTGAATCCCTGCGACTTAAGGCAAGGAGTTCTATCACAGCTTTAAAAGGCAGGTGTAAACCGTGAAAAAAGAAAATCAGCAACATGATGAGGATCGCAAAGACGAGGATCTAGTCTCCGGTATTAAAATTGAACACAATAAAGTGCCGAAACTTCTGGTGGCTGTATTTTATGTTGTCGCCATCTGGGCGATTGGCTATGCAATCTTCATGCCTGGAAAGCTTGAAGTTGAACCCGAGGCAGCTCCACAGGATAACAAAGGAGAGCTTATTTTTACCGGAACTTGCCTGAACTGCCACGCTACGGGAGCAGCCCCTGACTTAAAGGGTGTTACAGACAGGCTGAAAGAAGAGGACATTAAAAATGTCATCAAAAACGGCCGCAATACGATGCCGGCAATCGGACATCTTTACACAGACAAAGAGATCGATAAGGTTTATGAATTCTTAGAGGATTATCGATGAAGAGAGGGGGATTTTCGTGGGGAAAAAAATAACTAGATGGGCCTTTTTCATCCTAATTTTCACACTGCCATTCTGGAACGGTTTCCGGATGGATATCGACAAGGAACAGCTGTTCTTGTTCGGCTTTCAATTATCCTATGAAGCTGGCTATTTATTTTTTGTGTTCTTATTTTTGTTCATGATGGCGTTTCTTGCACTGTCCATGATTGTGTACAGGGCTTTTTGCCAGTATGCGTGCCCACACAATACCTTCAGCATGCTTTTGAACAAAATCGAAACGAAGTTGGGTGACAACGGCAAAGTAGTTTCCTTCCTGCTCGCGTTGGCTGTTAGTGTCTTCATGGCGTACTCGACTGTCAGTTACTTTTACAACCCACTGACAATTTGGGAGTCACTCGCCCATTTCAAAATGGATAAATACTTCTTCCTTGTTACTTCTACTGCTGTTCTTTATACCGCTCTGTCTTACAAGGCAAGAAACTCTTTTTGCAAAGTTTGCCCATATGGACTTGCCCAGAGCATTTCCCGTGTGGAGGACAAAACAAAATGGCTTACCCATCCTGGAGTATGGATTACATGGGGAACAACAACTGCGCTTGTTCTGATCCTGCTTGTTGGCTGGTTTTAATTTTATTTTTAAGAGCGAGGTGAAAATCAATAATGAAAAAGAGCTTAAAGCTATCCGCGTTCGTTCTATTAGCTGTCTCCCTTACCGCATGCACGGAGGCCGCAGTGAAAAATACCTCTCTTGCTGAGGTGAATAAAAAAGAGCTTCCGCCTGTTCATGAAGACTATTCTTCCAACTGGTGGAAAGACCAGCCGAACGGAAATGCAGATACCAATACAGATTGGAATGGCGAAGGCTGGATTCTGTCATCAAATGAAGTTAGCAACGGGGTTGCCATTGCTGACATCAAAACGGGGAATGTCGTTAAATATATTCAAAGTTCAGGTACTCCCCACCATATTCATTTGAACAAAAAGCAAACTTGGGCTTTTGCAACACAGCGATACGGAACTAGCGTTTTAGCCATCAACATGGAGACATTGGAATCCCATAACATTGATTTTCCAGGCTTTGAAAAGGCCCCAGCGCCACAGCATATGACGATGTCAAGAGATGGCAAGTATGCCTTCACCTCCTTGAATGGCGTCGGAGCTGTCGGGATGATTGACGCCAACAAAGCTGAACTTATTAAGGTGTTCAAAGATGTAGGCAAGAAACCAAGGGATTTAAATGTTACGCCTGATGGCAAAAAGCTGTTTGTCAGCTTACAGGCGGAGCAATTCATTACCGTCATTGACATTGAAACAGGCGAAATGAGAAAACTGGAAAGAACTACCACCGACTATGGGAAAGGAACAGGATCTGGTCTTGATATGTCAAACGACGGAAAATATGTTGCGGTTTCAAATACAGCAGACAATGAAGTCGCCCTTTACGATGCTCAGTCCGAGAAGCTTCTGAAAAAATTCGGAGATATCCCGAAACCAGTTAACGTGAGCTTCATGGGCAACACGCATATTCTTGCAACTGGAAATCGAAATGATGGGTCCATTTCGATTATGGATGCGGATAAATTGAAATTTATCAATACGATCAAAACTGGTCCGGGAACAAATATCCCTTATCTTGGTCCGGACGGATACTGGTATACCTCCCAAAATGGTGCAGGCTATCTAACTGTAATGGACCCGGAAGATAATTTTAAAATTGTAAGGAAAATCTGGGGCGTCCAGAATATCCACTGGCTAAGCTGGAGCCCGGATGGCAGCATGATGTTCGGTTCTAACTGGGGAGACAAGACGCTCACAAAAATCGACCTGACGAAAAAGAAAGACTTTAGAACTACCATTCCAGTCGGGTTAAATCCTAACGGCATCGCGATCAAGACGAATGTTCCAAAAGAACTGCTAGTCAAATACCAGCAGGAACAGAATGCAGAAGAAGCAACTCGAATCAAAAAAGCATCCACGCTTATTTTTCCAAAAGCACGAGATGTCAATGAAGAAGCCTTTCTTGGCACTTGCCTCCAGTGTCATGATATTGGACGTATCATGAGGAACAACAGCAAAGGTGCGGAAGCTTGGACTTCTGTTGTCGACCGAATGAAGGGGAACGGCGCAAAAATGAACGATGAACAAAGACAGCAAATCATCGATTACCTTGCTTCTGACCAGCACAAGTCACTCTCAATTCAAACGGAATTAGAGGCAGAACTTCAGGATAAGAATAATTGATAAATTCGTTAACAAGGAGCTTTCGGATTTCCAGCTAGACTTCTGATAAAGTTCCAGACTCTCTCATGGAGGCTTGACTTGAACTGCTTATCCTTCCTTAACAGGTAGAATGGGCGAAAGCGGTCCCTGTCTTTAAAAGGACTGACATTGATCTGCCCGGATTGTACCTCCGGACAAATAGCCAGCTTGGAAAAGACTGCAACACCAAGGCCATTCTTCACCCCTTCCCTGATTAGCGTATTGCTGTTATAAACAAGGACGGACTTCGGTTCGATGTTCAGGCCTTTCCATAAATCCAGTGTAGCCTGTCTAATTGCGCATCCTGGTTCGCGAATCAGCCATGTCATTTCTTCAAGCTTTGCTGGATCCTGATTTTCTGGATGGACTCTGAGCTGCGGGGAGACTCCAAGTACGAGCATATCATCATAGAATTCATGGGAAATAAAATCATAACGTCCAGCTTGTCCCTCAACTAGCGCTACGTCGATGTCAGATGCATAGAGCAAATCAGTAATTTCAATCGATGTTCCGATTGTGACCTGGATTTGATGGCTTGCTATATCAGGATTCCATTTGATAAGATCCTGGATCATTTTGGATATGAGGCATTCACCAATCGTATTGCTGCAGCCAATCTTGATGGTTTCACTACGATCTCCTTCAGCGAGAAGGCTTTCCAGTTTCGCATTTAATGCCAGGAGCTGCTGACCATGCTCATACAGGATTTTTCCTGATTCTGACAGCCTTATTTTCCGATTGGCCCTAATGAATAATTGTTTATTATAGTATGTCTCCAACTGGCTGATTTGGTGGCTGACTGCAGGCTGCGAAAGGTTCAGCATCTTTCCAGCCTGGGAGAAGCTTTCATATTTCGCAGCGGCAATGAATGTCTTCAGATGTTCAAGATTCAATATGATCGCGCCCCTTTACTTAAAGATTGGAGGGAATTATAATGAAGAAACTAGATTTCGCAGTTACCGTTATTGTACTATCCGCTTTTATTTTCGGGCTAATGTACTTCACTAAAGGCGATTCTATCAGCAATCGCGATTTCAAATTTGAAATCGCTTCGATGGCAATATTAGCAACTGTATCCCTATTCACTTATTTCGGGATCAGAAAAAACTTACATCATTAATAGGCATTATACCACAAAGCTATAAACACGAAGGTAAAATAAGGAAGATCAGACCCAGGAGCACTCCTGGGTTTTATTTTTTTCAAGAAGACAGTATACTAGCTAACAAAAGGGAAGAAATCTGTTCTCACTTGAAAGCGAAAAAAATGGAAAGTCACTCTCATTCATTATACAATATAGTACGTTATATACCAACCGGGGTATAACAAGGATTTTTCTTCATTAATCCTTAACAAAAACTGCCCAAAATAGTTGATAGAAAAGGAGTGAATATGAATATGTCAGATATTGGTTTGTTTTTTGCGTTTACTGCCGGGATTTTATCATTTTTCTCCCCGTGCGTGTTCCCTCTCCTCCCTGCTTACATCACTCATTTAACAGGAGGAAAAATTGAGGGATCAAAGGTCGCAGTTGATCGGACAACGCTTTTTACCCGGTCATTTGGATTTATTATTGGTTTTAGTATCATTTTCATTATCATGGGTGCCTCAGCAACATTTTTGGGACAGCTTTTTGCAAATTACAGATCGATCGTAATGCAGATTGCTGGCTTGCTGATCATCGTTTTCGGCTTGCAGATGGCAGGATTGCTGAATATTAAATTTTTAATGATGGAGAAAAAGGTTCATTCGGAAACGAAATCGAAGGGCATTTTCAGTTCAGTGTTTTTAGGAATGGCGTTTGCAAGCGGATGGTCGCCCTGTGTCGGATTAGCTCTATCCTCCATTCTGCTGCTGGCCAGTTCATCCGATACTTTATATCAAGGAATGTACCTGCTGACTTCTTACTCGCTTGGAATGGCCGTGCCTTTCCTGGTTATCTCTTTCGTCATTTCCTATTCCTTACAAGCGATCAAGAAAATCAATAAATACCTGTCAAAGCTCGCATTCGTCAATGGTATGATAATGGTAGGCATGGGCTTCCTAGTCCTGTCTGGCCAAATGCAGAAAATAAGCGCATGGCTATCAGCATACAGCTTGTTTGGATTTTGATTTTAAAAAGGCCCACCTGAAGGAGTGACCTATTTTTGTGAAGAAAGAACTGATCGGCAAAAGTGTATTGGTAGTCGAAGACGATCCAAAAATTAGGACGCTTGTCAAAATCTATTTAACGAATGAAGGCTATGAGGTGCTCGAAGCGGACAATGGAATAGATGCCCAGGAGATGATTGAAAAATATGATCCTTGCATCCTTTTACTTGACCGGATGCTTCCTGGTAAAAGCGGAGAAGAAATTTGCCGCTGGCTGCGGAACGATTTAGAAAGCATGATGCCTGTCATCATGCTGACGGCAAAGGCTTCTGAAAAGAGCCGAATTGAAGGCTTCAAGCTTGGCGTCGACGACTATGTGGTAAAACCATTCAGTCCTGCTGAGCTTATGGTCCGGATCGAAGCCGTTTTACGAAGGACGGCAAGCAGATGCGGGAAGCTGACCTTTACAGGACTGACGCTTAAACCGGCAAAGGGCCAGGCACTGGTGGATGGTGCACCACTCGATTTGACCAATTTTGAGTTCAGGCTCCTCCATATGTTCATGCAGCATCCGGGACAGATTCTTTCGCGGACACAAATACTTGATACCATTTATGAAAATAACGAAAAGGCCGTGACTGAGCGGACAATCGATGTCCATATTAAAAATCTTCGTGAGAAAATCAAGGAGAAAACGCCAAAGGATTATATTCAGACTGTGAGAGGAATGGGGTATAAATTTGCGGCGAATTAAAGGCATTGCAAGCTTGCTGTTATCGAAGCTAGTTGCGATCAACAGCATCGTCATCCTGCTGGTCATTATGCTTGCCGGTATATCAGTAAAAGACTATGCCTGTTACCTCGTCAATCACGAACAAGTGACTGGCCAGCAGCTCGTAGAAACCTTGAATTCATTCCTGATCAAAGTAAGCATGATCGCTTTCATCGCCGCCGGGCTTTTGCATTATTTTTCAGTCAAAAGGATTGTGAATCCTGTTAAAGCGATGTCAGCTGCCGCAAATCAGCTGAAAACAGGAACGATCCCATCGGAAATTGATGTACAGGCAAGCGGGGAGTTGGGAGAACTCGTAACAAATTTCAATGCCATGACCGATGCTCTTTCGGTTGTTCAAAAAAGGCGTGAAGAAATGCTAAGGGATATTGCCCATGAATTAAGGACACCGCTGACGAATATCAATGGGTATCTGGAAGCTCTCCACGGTGGTGTTTTAAAGGGGGATCAGGAGCTTTTCGGATCGCTGCTTGAAGAATCCCGACGAATCACAAGAATTGTCGATTTGATAGCCGAGCTGGATGAATGGAGCCAGGAGTCCCATTTCCCTGAAAAGCAATTTGAGGAAATGGATATGAAACAAGTATTGACAGAAGCAATTGCAGCGTTTCATCTAAAGCTGTCAGCTAGATTTCAGGCCGTGAACCAGAGAATCGACCATGCTCCTGTTCTCGGCCATAAAGATGGCTTGAAGCAAGTACTGTCTAATCTGCTGCAAAATTGCATCGATTATGACACCGGTGGGCATCTTGCAATCCAAGGGCAGCGAGAGGGAGCTAACTACAAAGTGACTTTTACCCATGAAGGAACTTATATTGACCCGAAAAATAAGGACTTGATTTTCGAACGATTTTACAGACTTGAAGAATCCCGCAGCACAAAAGCGGAGGGAGCCGGACTCGGTCTTGCAATTGCCAAAAGTATCATGAATGCCCATCAGGGCCAAATCGGTGTCGATACAGATGGACATACTCACTCATTTTGGATCAAGATCCCACTCCAAACCATTTCTTAATCAATCCTTAACAATGCGATTGCATACTGATCTGAAAAATTGGTTTTCGTATGAAGGAGCGATTTTTATGAAATTTACTTATAGTAATGAAAAGCTTACCGGACAGATGGAATATGGGTTGCTTCCTATTTCTCCAAATGCAGAATTGGGATACAGACCGTTGGAGCTATTCGTATCCTCCTTGACCGGCTGCAGTACTTCGGTGCTCGCTAATATTCTCGTCAAAAAGAGAATAGACTATAAAAGCATCGACGTAAACGTGTCAGCTGTCAGAAATCCTGAAAAAGCAAACAGGATTGAACAATTGACCTTTCATGTTGGCGTACAGACTGTGAAAGTGGAGCAGGCAAAGCAAGCTGAAAAGATTGCTGCGCTTGTCTTAAAAAATTGCGGCATGATTCAATCCGTCATTGAAAGCATAGACATCCGATACGAGATTGAATTTTTGTCAGACCAGCCCAAAAAAGGTGATGTTGCTTGAATTATCTAACAGTTGGCAGATTCACGCTGCCGGCAGATTTGCTTGCGGCGATTGCTGCGATATTTATTGGTGCCCTGATCTATCGGGTCAAAGAAAAAAAGAGCATTGGGGATTGGTACTGGAACAGTTTTTTCCTTTACATAGCCCTCTACAAGCTAAGCTACGCGATTTTTAATTTTAAAATGTTCCTTGATACCCCCTTCTCCCTCCTATATTTTAACGGTGGCACAGAAGGCCAAATTCTCGGTTATGCAGGGATTGCAGGCTATTTATTTTGGATTGCAAGGAAACAGAAAATCATGATCAAAATCACCGATTATCTGCATGCCTATTTCCTGTTCTTTTTGCTTTATTGGACGGGACTGTTCGCATTTTCAGAGAATTTCATCGCTGCAGGTGTACAAGTACTCCTGGCGTTGATCTTTGGAGCCTTTTATTTAAAAGGGAGGCAGCTTTCGAAGGAGTATGCAACTTTCTTCTTGATGCTTGAAGCACTCGTACTCAGTCTTTTTTCCAATTTACTTTCAGTGGAAAACCTGCTGATTTATGCACTTGGAGTTTTTTTACTAGTATTTCAGAGTTTTCATAAGGAGGAATTACAGGATTGAACAAAAATCTATTATCATTCGCAATTTTAGCATTGGCTGTCGTTATTTTGGTCGTCAACATCTGGAAACCAGATTCGACCGGAAGCGACAAAACTACACCAGCCCCAACAGGAGAATCCGTTGATACAACTGAGGATATTCCTGGCGCAAAGCTGTCTTCCTTACGAGAAGGGGCGGAGGCTCCAGATTTTGAACTAAAAACGCTGGGAGGAGAGACTGTTAAGCTGTCCGATTATCGCGGCAAAAGGGTGATCTTGAACTTCTGGGCGACTTGGTGTCCTCCATGTAAGGCCGAAATGCCTCATATGCAAAATTTCTATGAACAATACAGTGATCAGGGAGTTGAAATCCTTGCTGTCAATTTGACTAGCATGGACAAAGGAGTTGAAGAAGTCCAAAAATTCGTGGACGAATACGGGCTGACTTTTCTCATTCCTTTGGATGAAAATGGGGATGTAGGAACAACCTATCAGGCCTACACGATTCCAACGAGCTACATCCTCGATGAAAACGGCGTGATAACTAAGAAAGTCATTGGACCAATGGATGAGAATATGATGAAGGACCTCACAGGAGTAAAATAACAAAAAGTCACGGCGAAAGGCCGTGACTTTTTTTATTTGTTTTGGGGCAACCGAAAGTTTTTCCTGCCGTTGTGTTTCTTGCCCTCGATATTCCTTAGATGCTGATGATCCTCGGTTCCTGAACAGCTTTGTATGTTCCCCGTTGTTGTAAAAACTTCTTGATAACGTCGATTGCCTGAACACCGTGATATGTTTTGCGGGCTTCTGCATTTTTGAACAGCTGTTTCCCGCCACCGGCGATTTTATATTTTTTTGTCAAGCTGATTTCTTTTCCGCCAACGAGCAGCTTCTGGATCCTGTTGCCATCAGGATTGTACGGTTTGAAGGCCATGAATAGTCCAGAGGATCGCAGGATATATCCGCCTTTTTGTTTGAATGGATCCCTTGAAAATACCATCTCCAAGTTCTTTTCGAGCGCATTTATCAGCTGCTCCCCGCTCATTTCAAGCGTGAACATTTGTGGATTTGTCGGGATGATCGAATGCAGATCGTATTCCGTTATATCACCAGGCCTGATAGGTGTGCCATAGCGCCAGCCGTGGGAAAAAGCTAAGTCGCACTCCGGAAAGCCATCGAGGTACGCATCCGTGATTAGCTGGTCCATCGGAGCTTCATTCAAGGTCATTCTGTGTAAAATCGACTCCGTCCTGCCAACGATGTTTTTCCGCTCCTTCTTGTAAGGCAGCAGAATCTCTTCAATGATTCCTTCTATTTCCTCATCCACAGGAAAGCTTTCATCGATTGCTGCCAATTCATACTGATAGTCAGCTATTTTACCGTCTGTTAAAGTGATCTCCAGCTTCCCAAGGAAAGAGGCGCTGGAACCAGCCTGGACAACGAGAGCACCGTTTACGGTAATCGGTCTTTCAATGCGATCGTGACTGTGTCCTGATAAAATGATATCAATTCCCTCGACTTGAGTCGCTAGTTCCACATCAAGCGGGAGGCCCATATGGCTCAGCAGCACGATCAGGTCCACACTGTCTTTCAGCTCATCGACACAACGACGGGCCTCTTCCACCCCTTTTGAGAAAGAAAGACCTTTAGCAAAGCTTTCCGGCATCGTCTCATCGACATATGGATAGGTCAAACCAATTACCGCTATCTTCATTCCGTTAAACTCTTTGATCAAATAGGGTTTTAAAAAAAACGAATCGGAACTTGACTCCTTTACATTGCAAGCGACAGCAGGGAAAGGAAGGGCATTTGCCAATGAAGATAATTGCTCTTTTCCATAGGCGTAATCCCAATTTCCTGGAACCCAACCATCCAATTCCATTTTATGTAAAGCAGGAAGGAGCGCTTCCCCTTTTGAAGCAACCAATGGGAGTGTGCCGTGAAAAAGATCGCCGCCATCAAGAAATAGCACATTTTCCGTTTTCAATTTGAGATTTTTCACATATTTTGCAATTCTCGGAAGGCCACCAGTCTTTTTAAGCTCTGGCTGATTATCCTTCCAAAACAATTCATCATGCAAATCCAAACTTCCGTGTGTATCGTTCTGCTGAATGATCGTCAACTTAGCCATCGAATCCTCCTTATCCTTTTGCGTATTTTCCTATACTTCCTAATTTACTTAATGTTTATGCCTTTTTGTAAGAAAAGCATAAGCGCCTTGGTCAGCCCTGACAAGCGCTGGAGCTGGCAAATTCTCTAAGTGAATTTTATACTTTCTTACTCTTAAAAAAAGAGTACCCTACAATAGGTACTCCTTTCTTGATTGTTAGAATGATAAGGTAATGTCTGCATCGCTTGCATAGTGAATAAAGGAAGCTGCACCGCCAACTTCAATGCCATCTACGAACTGGTCTTTTTCCAAAGACATAACGTCCATAGTCATTTGGCAGGCAATCATTTTGACACCCAATTCTGCTGCCATCTCAACAAGCTGCTCCACTGGAGGAACATTTTCCCTCGCGAAGCCTTCCTGGAAGTGCTCCGTTCCTTCAGGTGTCGGAAGCTGCTTATATGCTTCCTTGTGGATCAAATTTAGACCTTCAAATGTGAAGAAAATCCCTACTTCTGCGTCTGATGCTGCTGCCGCAGTGGCGATATTGAATACTTTATATGCGTCGAACATTCCGCCGTTAGAGGCGATGATAGCTACTTTCATTTATTAGTCCTCCTTAGTTTTCAACTGATGTTTCTGTCAGGCTCGTTCATCCCGGAAACAACATTTATTGGTTTTTTCGTGTTGACAATCGAAATTGGACATGAAGTCCTTTCCTTTCAGTACTTTATCCGCAGAAATGGATATCACTTTCCCCCTTCCTAAAGCTTAGTATTTTATGAATTCGCGGAATCCATACTAAGTTGATATACCTCCTACGGTAAACACTATGCGTATATTGTAAAAAAGATTAACCAAAACAGCAACCATTTTGATTTGATTTGTTGCTCTTTGCAAGAATAGGTGGGGAAGCTGGAACCAAGAAACCAGGTTGAGATCGATTTATCAGCCTGATTTTTCATTTTACTAATGTAAAATAGGGTAGCGTGGCTGCTGCAAGCGACAGCAGGAAGATCGCAATCGAACCAGGCTTGTTGTTCTGCTTCCAAAGAGTGACTGAAAACAGGATCGAATAAAAGCTTACAAGGAATACCGCAGCCCAGATAACATAAATCAATGTTAATCCCTCACTTCTTTCAGTTTAGGCAACTTTGTCTGACGGCCAAATTCCCCAAAGTGAATTTCCACTTTCACGTTGACTTCTGCGTCGGGATACGTCTTCATCCAGTCAAAATCGCGGAATTCCCCTAGTGTAGCAAAATGCTTCCTAAAAGGGACAGATAGGTGGAAGGTATCTCCTTTGAATTCCTTCTGAGTCTTCTCAATAAATTGTTGCATCTTTTTCTCAATATTGTCAGTCAAATATTGTTTCAATTTTACCACTTTCTGTTTATTTTCGGCATAATTGACCATGCTTGGATCACTTAGTACTTCAATGTATAGAGGGACGGTAATTTCAAAATGCGGCCTGCCATAATCATTTGTTAGCTTATATGTATTATTTTTTTGCTTGGACATTCTCACTGTGAGCCTATACCTTTCATCAAATGGGTCTGGATATGCCGTCAATATATCCACGGCATTCCATGTATCATCCAGAAGGCTCGAAATTCTCGTTTCCTCGCCTGTCATTTTTCCAATCATCTGCCCTTGGCTAAAAACGGCAGAACCAATCATTTCCGTATTATTGGACGTTCCCTCTTCCTTAATTTCTCCCGCGATCAAATTATCATCACTTGTATTTTCTTTGTCACGTTGCTCCTTATCAGTCGTTGCATAAATAGCGAGGAAAAAATCTGCATCTCCTTCCGTATCGGTAAAAAAACTCTTTAAGTCTGCGTCAGGGATCATCCCTATTTTTTGCCCTCTATTAATGATTAACCCAAAATAATTATCAGGCCTGGTTTCCAGCTTAGGTTTATTATTGTTAATGAATGCTTCTGCTTTTTCCTTTGTCACAATAATTTTTAAGCTTCTTTTGATTTCCCTGTCCTTGGCAGCACTATATATTAACCGGATGAAGTTTGGATCTCTCGCCAAATCCTCTGATACAATCAGCACGGACAGCAAATTATAAGAAATGCTCTTCGCAACAATTGCGTTGGCCGTATTTCTTGAAGAAATAAAATCATCCGCCACGAGCGAGATGATTTCCTGGGGGGGCTCTTTTGTAGTTCCCCCTGCCTGCTGCGCTCCTGCCTCAGGGTTTGTGATTAAGTAGGTTACTTTTACCTTCCCTTCCTCTTCATCTTTATCGAGTCCGATGCCAATCACAAAAGCTTTCTCATTAAGCTCTTGTTTATCCCAGCAGCCGGCAAGCCCCATCGTAAGCAGACACAAAAGAATGATTTTGAGCCATCTATGCTGTTTCATTTTTGAAGTCACCCCGTATTTTTGCCAAGATCCACATTAATGGCGGGAGCACAAAAAAGGCTGGAGTTAGCAATTGAAAATTCATTTTTCTGGCAGCAGAAAGGGTAATCGAAGGACTTTCCGCTGCTGCTCCCAATAAGATCACGATGGTCGTCAATAATGGAATCAAGTATTCAAATTCCTTGATTTTTAGAATTCCTCCTAGTAAGGTTGCACTCAAGTATAAATAAAAACTGAACCTAATAAATGTCGCGACCAGCCAAAACGGGAAGAAAAATGTTTCTACATTTGAAAGAAACCCTATATGAATATAGCGAATTGTTTCATGAAATGGGTAAGCAAGCATTTCTGCCGTCGTGTAATCAAATAACATCACAAATGCCACCATGGCAATGCATATTTCAAACGTGACAATGGCTAAGGCCCAAATTGTTCCTTTTTTTAACACTTTAAAGGAAGTTACCAAAGGGGCGACTAAACCAATGTAGAGAAAATCCGCATAAATAGACATATCCTTTGCTACCGTTTTTATGATTGGCAGCATACCTTCTCCCCATAAAGGATACATGAACCCGAAGGTGCCCTCCCCGAAGGAAAATAATAAGGCAATAAACAGGGTGATTTTTATATAAGGAAGCAACAGCCAGGCAGCTGTGCCGATATGTTCAAACCCTCGTTTCGCACCGTATGCGCACACCATCATCAAAATCGAATATACAATAATTGGCGGTGTCTTTGTCAAATAAAAGGAGCTAATGATGTCGGTAGAAATTCCAGAATCCACGATTAAGGCAAATACCCCGCCTAACAACAGCAAAATGGACACGATGTTTCCAATGAATTTGCCGAAAAGGTGAAGGGTAATTTCATGAAGATTCTTTTCCCTATGAACCGAAAACACTTTCAGCATGAACAAAATGGGCAGAACGGACACCAAGCCAATCAATGCAACCGCAATCCATCCAGCATTTTTAGCGTTTTCGAACAGAATAGCCGGAGTATCATCACTTAGCTTGGCACCTACGGTCAGAATTACGAGTGCGATATATTCCTTAATCCCAATTGTCCCCTTATTTTGTTTCATCTTATATGCCCCATTATTGTTTTTTTTGTAAATCGGAAGGCTTTAAAAACCCTGGCCGGAATTTCTCATTTCTTAACAGCCTTCGAAAAATTGTATCACTAGAAGACTTATAGCTAGGTGACATTGGCGCCAAGTAAGGAACGCCATACGATTTAATAGAAACCATATAATACAGGCCTGCTACAAAAAAAGCAGTCATCCCATAAATCCCCATAATGGCTGAAAATAGGATAAACATGAAGCGGATTAGCCTAACGGCAAAGTTCAGACTTATATCACTTACTGCAAATGAACTAAGCCCGCTCAGCGCTGCAACAATGATAACGATCGGACTGATAATATTCGCCTGAACCGCAGCTTGTCCAAGAATCAGCGCTCCAACTATGCCGATTGTTGGTCCAATTGGGCTTGGTACTCGCAGTCCTGCCTCCCTAATTAGTTCAAACGCAAACTCCATCATCAAAATTTCTACCACAGCCGGGAAGGGTACTTTTTCACGTGAAGCCGCAATCGCAAGCATTAACTCAGAAGGGATCATCTCCGCATGATAAGCTGTTATCGCGATATAGATCGCCGAGGTAAACACCGTAATAAACATTGCTGCCATTCTTAATGCTCTCGTGAAATTGCCGTAAAGGAATCTGAGATAATGATCCTCCGGACTGTGAAAAAATGACCAAAAAGTTGCCGGGAGAACAAGGCAGTCAGGAGAATTGTCCATTAAAAGAACGATATAGCCATCCTCGAGAAAGGTGGCTGCCCGATCTGGCCTTTCCGTAGATAATATACTAGGAAACAAAGAGTAGCTCCGTTCTTCAATATACTCTTCCAGCAATGACAAATTTTGAATTGAATTCACATCGAGGCGGTTCAATCTGTTTTTAATGTTCTCCACCAGCTTGTCATTCGCCAGGTCATCAATATATAAAATATATACTTCACTTTTCGATCTTGCCCCGACGTCTATTGACTCGACGACTAGATTTTCATTTTTTATTTTTTTCCTAATCAAGGAAATATTGACGTGGACTTTTTCAATAAATGCTTCCTTCGGCCCTTTAATTAAAATTTCCGTTGAGGGCTTTTCAATTGTCCTGCCTTGAAAATTCGGACAGTCCATGGCAAAGCCTTGGGAACATCCATCTATTAATAGGACCGTGTTTCCCTGATTAAGATTTTTGACAGCATCCTTAAAAAGGTGAATTTCTGTTACTGCCTGTATCGATACAATTTCCTTTATTTCCTTTCCAGACTTATTTGTGAGTAAAGGTTTTAGGATATTCTCTTCAATGCTTTTGACATCAGAAATCGTACTAATAAATAGCAGGCAAGCCTTTTTATTTAAGCCTTCAATGTATAACTCCCTTACCTTAACGTCATTATTTTTAGGGATATGAAACAGTTTTTTTAGAGTTTGAAAATTCTCTTCGAGGTCACTGGATATACTTTGTTCTTTTAACTCCGTCTGTTCTCCGACAAGCTGCTGTTGCATGGAGAGTGGTTTCTGTTTCCTTTTCTTGATCACTTGAAACATTTCCTTAAGCATCTAATCTTCTCCCCGCTACAATCTCACTTTTTCCTATTCTTAACTTTTACTAAATTGCTAAGATTTATGTATAGAAAAAAATTCGTTATTTGATGAAAAAAATGGGAAGAATAATGCAGCAGGGTGGAGAGAGGAGGATTCGAAATGACCAACCAGTTTTATATTCGCTTTGTCAGGCTGCCGATTTGGACGAGAATCCTGATGATGGCCGCTTTTATGGTAGTCCTGTTTGGATCGGTCATCCATATTATTGAGCCTAATCGTTTTCCAACTGTTTTTGACGGGGTTTGGTGGGCTATTGTTACCGCCTCCACTGTGGGCTACGGAGACTTTTACCCGGTTTCCGCAGCAGGAAGAGTAACTGCTATGATCCTTCTCCTGTTCGGGACTGGGTTTTTGTCCTCTTATTTTATTCACCTTTCCGCAGCAACAGTGACAAAACAAAACGCATATATGGAGGGGCGTGTTGGTTATAAAGGGTCCGATCACATGATCATTATCGGCTGGAATGAAAAGTCGCGGACGATCATCCAAAATCTTATGAAAACAGAATCGATCATCCTAATCGATGAGACACTGGAGTCCCATCCAATAAAAGCTGACAATGTTCATTTTATCAAGGGACGAGCGAACAAGGATGAGACATTATGGAAAGCCCGGATTTCCACTGCAAAAATAGTAATGATTACTTCAGATCAAAATCTAGATGAATTACAAGCTGATATGCATACGATATTAACACTGCTTGCCATCAAAGGATTGAATCCAGATATCCGCTGTATTGCCGAAATTCAAACGAGTGAACAAGTCAATAACGCGAGAAGAGCAGGAGCGGATGAGCTGATCCCAGCTAATGCTTTGACGAGTGCCGTGCTGATGAACACGATCTCCTCTGTTGACGCAGTCAGTCCATTACTTGATTTGCTAGCGGAATTAAAAAGCAACCATTTGGCTTATATACAGGTGGAATCCTTCCTTCACGGCAAAGATTTTCAAGTAGCAAGCAGCTTATTGCTAAAGGAAAATAACGTCATCCTAATCGGAATAAAAAGAGGGGATGACCTAATTGTCAACCCCCCAAAAAATCTCAGCATTAAAAAGGAGGATCAACTTCTCGCCATTTCGAATGATTAATGCGGCAATAAGATTGATTCCACTTCGTGGACAAGTGCTCTGCCCACTTCTATATACTTTTTTGGAAAGCTTGCATCCTTATCAACCGGCTCTTGGAACTGGTTAAAGGAGGCGCTGGCATTTCCAATTTCCGCATGGTCATCCAGTCCACGCTGATAGTTATGTGATAGCAGGAATGGCCGCTGTAATGCAACAGTGCAACCTTTAGAGTCTAACTGCCCATCAATCGCCTTAAACGGGAGGCGCAAAAATTGATAGCCCGCCTCATCATCCATTTTATAGTCAAAGGCTCCATGATCATAATCCCAGTTTCCGCCTACCGAATATCCCAACGGTTTAAGCAGCTGCTCCAGTTTGAAAAGCTCAAAATGTTTGCCCTCTAGCTCCGATTGTATCTGAATCAATGGTCGTTCCGCCTTTCCATTCATTTTCGCTTAGTTTTAACCAAAAGCGACCTTTTAATTAGTGGACTAAGGTCGGAATCTGACTGGAAATTGGTTTATACTTCCGAAATTTTGCTATTTCTGTCCGCCCACAAGCCGGATGACGGACAGTTTTTCTAGTGCCATTACATTTATTGGCGATAATTTATTTTTATTCGCGGTTTTCACTACTTTATTGGCGATAATCCAAATTTATTGGCGATTTTCACAGACTTATTGGCGATTTTCAAAATTTATTGGCGAACTGGAAATTCCACGCGATTTTTTCCAGTTTCTAAAATTAAAAAAGGAGCACCCGTTTCTCGTTCGGGTGCTCCTTTCACTATTATTTAAGCCGTTTTTCCAATTCTGCTTTCTTTTCTTCGAAGCCTGGTTTTCCAAGCAATGCGAACATGTTCACCTTGTATGCTTCCACGCCTGGCTGGTCGAAAGGATTTACGCCAAGCAAGTAGCCGCTCATTGCGCAGGCTTTTTCAAAAAAGTATGCGAGGTAACCGAAAGTATACTCATCAAGCTGAGGAATTTCCACAACCAAATTCGGAACGTCTCCATCTGTATGGGCTAGCATTGTTCCTTGAAACGCTTTATTATTTACGAAATCAACTGTCTTTCCAGCAAGATAGTTCAAGCCATCAAGATCGCTTGCTGCTTCGTCAATTGTCAGTTCATGACGAGGCTTCTCCACTTTGATGATCGTCTCGAACAAATCACGGCGCCCTTCCTGTACATACTGCCCCAGTGAATGGAGGTCAGTCGAGAAGTTCGCAGAGGAAGGATAGATGCCCTTCTGATCTTTTCCTTCGCTTTCGCCGAACAGCTGCTTCCACCATTCTGAGAAGTACTGAAGAGATGGCTCATAGTTGATCAGCATTTCAATGGTTTTGCCTTTATTGTAAAGCGTGTTTCGGACCACAGCATACTGATAAGCCGGATTTTCTTCCAACTCTGACTTGCCAAAGTCTTCCCTTGCCTGTGCAGCACCTTTCATCATCGCTTCGATATCTGATCCGCTGACAGCAATTGGCAGCAAGCCGACTGCCGTTAATACAGAATAACGGCCACCAACATCATCCGGAATCACAAATGATTCGTAGCCTTCATCATCAGCAAGGGTCTTCAATGCACCGCGTGCTTTGTCAGTAGTTGCGTAAATGCGTTTGCGTGCTTCTTTGGCACCATATTTCTCTTCAAGCAGTTTGCGGAAAATACGGAAAGCAATCGCAGGCTCGGTTGTTGTTCCAGACTTCGAAATCACATTGATCGAAAAGTCTTTGCCTTCCAAAAGGTCGATCACATCTGTCATATAAGTGGAGCTGATATTGTTTCCGATAAAAATGATTTGCGGAGTGCTCCGTTTTTCTTTTGGTAAAGCATTGTAGAAGCTGTGCTGCAAAAATTCAATCGCAGCACGTGCGCCTAGATAAGATCCGCCAATTCCGATAACGAGCAAAACATCAGAATCGCGCTTGATTTTTTCCGCTGACTTTTGGATGCGGGAAAATTCTTCTTTATCATAGTCAACAGGCAGATCAATCCAGCCTAAAAAGTCGCTGCCTGCACCCGTTTTTTCGTGTAAGGAATGATGGGCTACTTTTACAAAATCCCTTAAGTATGTAACTTCGTGTTCACCAAAAAAGCTAAGCGCCTTTGAGTAATCAAAACGAACATGTGTCATGTCTGATCCTCCAATATTTTATATTCTCTATCACTTTATCGAATTGAATCCGAATAATCAAGAAACACCCTTAGATGTAAGCGTGCCCAATTGTGAAATCTTTTTTACGCTTCTGTAATTCCTTTTTAAAACCAAGGATCCGGGGAAATTCCCGGATCCGGTTGATTTTATAAGGATCTACGATAAATATCAAGAACATCTTCACGATTCAGTTTAGCAAAATTGCCAAATTCGCCATTCACCATTGCTTTATCCGCCATCAATTCCAGTTTGCTGTCATCGATGTCATAATCAGCAAGTCGAGATGGTGCACCGATGCTGCTCCAGAATTCGCGCAGCTTTTCGATTCCTTCCAAACCAGCTTCTTCATCTGTCTTGCCTTCCGGATTCACGTCGAAGACTCTTACAGCCATTTTCTTGAAGCGTTCTGGTTTTACCTGCAGATTATGCTTCATCCAGTTCGGGAACAGGATCGCCAAACCGCCACCGTGAGGGATGTCGTATACAGCTGAAACGGCGTGCTCGATGTTATGCGTAGCCCAGTCACCGCGATAACCCATATTAAGGATTCCATTCAGCGCCATTGTTCCAGAGTAAAGAATTGTTGCACGGTATTCATAGTTTTCCAGGTCTGCAAGAAGCTTAGGAGCTGTTTCCTTCACAGTCATCAGTAAGGATTCACACATGCGATCCTGAAATTCTGTGTTCTCGGTCAAGTGGAAATAGTGTTCAAATACATGAGACATCATATCCACAATTCCATAAATCGTTTGATCTTTAGGGACTGTATAAGTGTTTACAGGATCGAGGATCGAGAATTTCGGGAATGTGACAGGGCTGCCCCAGCCGTACTTTTCATTCGTTTCCCAGTTGGTGATGACAGAACCGGCATTCATTTCTGAGCCTGTAGCGGCCAAAGTGAGCACTGTTCCAAAGGGAAGTGCCTCTGTTGCCATCGCCTTCTTGGTGACCAGGTCCCAGGCATCGCCTTCATATTTTGCCCCGGCAGCGATTGCCTTCGTGCAGTCGATGACACTGCCTCCGCCTACTGCCAGAAGGAATTCAATGCCTTCTTCTTTACAGATCTTAACGCCCTTATGGACAGTTGAAAGCCGCGGATTCGGTTCCACACCGGAAAGCTCGAATACTTCGGCGCCGATTTCTTTTAGAGTGCCCATTACGGAATCATAAAGTCCGTTGCGCTTGATGCTTCCGCCGCCATAAACCAGCAGGATTTTCTTTCCGTATTGTGGAACCTCGTTTTTAAGTTCCTCCAGCTGGCCTTTGCCAAAAATCAGTTTTGTTGGATTGTAAAAAGTAAAGTTATCCATTTAAATCACCTTCCTCTAGAAACTATTATGTTCTTTTTTAAAAAGCATTGCAAAAAATACACTCCTTAGTTTTAGAAAGGATACAAGAAAAATACATCAGATGAATAATTCACACCGTACTGAAACAATCTATATATGTACAAATTTAATGTAAGGAGGAATTTGCCATGAGCGGCATGCAACGTGCAGCACTTGTTCTTACGATAATCGGAGCAATTAATTGGGGACTAGTCGGATTTTTCCAATTTGATCTTGTTGCAGCAATCTTCGGCGGCCAGGATTCAGCGATAGCAAGAATCGTCTATGGTTTAGTAGGACTTGCCGGTTTAATCAATATCGGACTTCTTTTCGCGCCAAGCGAAAGCGAGGAAAGAGCAACAGAACCGCGCCCAACCCGGTAGGATAAGAAAAACCCGCCAAGAAGCGGGTTTTTTTCATTTTATGACAAAACTTTCTTGATTCGCTCGATCGCCCAGTCCAGTTCTTCCTGGCTGATGACAAGCGGTGGGGCAAAACGGATGACGGTATCATGTGTTTCTTTGCACAGCAGGCCTTCTTCTTTCAATTGTTCACAATATTTGCGCGCTGGTTCTGCTAGCTCGACACCAATGAACAGGCCGCGGCCACGAACATCCTTGATCATTGGGTTGTCGATTTCACGAAGCTTACCGGCAAAGTATTCTCCGAGCTCGAGGGAACGGTTTGCAAGTTCCTCTTCGATCAGCACATCTAAAGAGGCAATCGACACCGCACAAGCCATTGGATTGCCACCGAAAGTCGATCCGTGAGAGCCAGGATTAAAAACTTCTAACACTGCTTTGTCTGCCACCACACAGGAAATTGGGAATACCCCGCCGCCGAGTGCTTTTCCGAGAATATAGACATCAGGCTCGATGCCTTCCCATTCGCATGCGAACATTTTTCCGGATCTGCCTAGCCCAGCCTGGATTTCATCTGCAATGAACAGGACATTGTTTTCTTTGCACACGTCAAAAGCGGCTTTCATGAAGCCTTCAGGTGGAATCACGATACCAGCTTCTCCCTGGATCGGTTCAATCAGGAATGCTGCAGTATTTGGAGTGATTGCTTCTTTCAGAGCTTCCATATCTCCGTAAGGAATCAGTTTGATTCCTGGCAGCATTGGCCCGAAACCGCGCTTGTATTCTTCCTCAGAAGATAAAGAAACAGCTGTCATCGTGCGGCCGTGGAAGTTTCCGACGCAAGCGATGATCTCCGCCTGGTTTTCTGTTACTCCTTTGACATCATAAGCCCAGCGTCGAGCAGCCTTTACTGCCGTTTCGACTGCCTCCGCACCCGTGTTCATCGGCAGGGCCATTTCTTTATTCGTCAATTTGCAAATTTTTTCAAACCAAGGTCCAAGCTGATCATTGTGAAATGCCCTTGAAGTAAGCGTTACGCGATCTGCCTGGTCCTTTAACGCCTGGATGATTTTTGGATGGCGATGCCCTTGGTTGACAGCAGAATATGCACTAAGCATATCCATATATTTATTGCCTTCAGGATCCTCTACCCACACTCCCTCTGCCTTCGAAATTACGATCGGCAGCGGATGATAATTATTTGCACCATACTTTTGTGTCTGTTCAATCAGCGAATTCGTTTTTAATTTCATGAATCTTCCTCCGTTCCAATGAAAAAGTTGGTAGACACTCCTATTGTAACCTGCAAACCTTTTCATTTTAACCCCCAACTAAAATAAAAAAACCAGACGCAATGTCCGGTTTCAGGTTTAAAACTTATTTTTTAGCCATATCTGACTGGTTGATCCAATCTTGAAGCTTATCTTTCAGCGTATTGAAGCCTTGTGCTGAGTCGTCCTGATACTGAACAACTGCAGCTGGTCGTTTATTGCGTGGTTTTTTAGCGCGTTGCGGCTGTTCAGGAGCTTCTTCCGTTGCACGGATAGATAAGCCAATTTTTCCAGCTGCTTCATCAATTGACAATACTTTCACTTTCACTTCGTCGCCAACTGACAGCTGCTCGTTAATATCCTTAACAAAGCCGTGCGTAATTTCCGAAATATGCACAAGACCTTGTGTATTTTCATCTAATGCTACGAAAGCGCCATATGGCTGGATTCCTGTTACTTTTCCTGTTAAAACACTGCCTACTTCGATTTTCTCTGACATGGAAACACTCCTAAATATTTTTTATTTTATCCCATTAATACGCAATTAAAAATTATATCACAATCTATAGGATTAATCAAAAAGAATAAGTTAATGCAATCAAACCGAAAGTTTAGAAAACGTTCAAAATATTGTCGGTATTTTCAAAATTTTAATGATAAACTACTAGTAACAGTTTTTTGGAGGTGAAGAGCGATGGTTGCAATTGGACATAATATCAAAATGTTTCGTGAGCGAGCCGGAATTTCCCAGGAAGACCTTGCTTTTAAAATCAGGGTAGGTACTCGAACGATCCAACGATACGAAAGCGGGGAGCAGATACCTACGATGCAAACGATGTTAAAGATTTCTACAGCACTCGACGTTCCAGCATCCGAGCTGATAAGGGAAGTTTATTATGCTGCACCGTCTTACCTAAGCGAAAAATCTACTGATGTATAATGAATAAAAAAACGAAAACTACAGGTATATTATTCTGTCAAATCGGTTATCCTACTCCCATAAGGCTTTCTAGTATTCCCCCCTTTTAGATGGAAACCAGTTTTGGTGTCCATCTCTTTTTTTGTTTCTGGACATTTTTTTGTGTGAAGTTGGGAATCACGGGGAAAATAAATGACATACCTACCAACATTGTAATCATGTCAGGAGTGAAAACCGATGGAATACGCCAGAAATAAAACGATAAGAGGGATCGATTTGTATTATGAGCATTACCAAAACTTTGACGCAAAGGAAACGCTTGTACTGCTTCATGGTTTCCTCTCTTCCTCCTTCAGCTTCCGGCATTTAATTCCGTTGTTGAAAGAGGATTATAACGTAATTTCGATTGATCTTCCCCCTTTTGGAAAAAGCGGCAAGCTGTCCAATTTCCGCTATTCCTATAAGAACCTTGCCGCGACAGTTGTGGAACTAATGAAATCGCTTGGAATCCGTGAGTTCCAAATCGTTGGCCACTCGATGGGCGGACAAATCGCCATGAATATTCTGCTGCATCATTCAGATTATGCGAAAAGGGGCATCCTTCTTTGCAGCTCCGGCTATTTAAAGAAGGCAAGCCTGCCAATGGTTCTGTCCAGTTATATTCCCTTTTTTCACCGGTATGTAAAATTCCATCTTGCCCGATCAGGTGTGAAGCAAAACCTTCAAAATGTTGTCTATGACCATTCCATGATCAATGACGAAATGCTGTATGGTTATCTATCCCCTTTTCTTGAAGATGATATTTTCAAAGCATTAACGATGATGATCCGCCATCGTGAAGGGGATCTCTCAACAGAAGAAATAAGGAAAATCAATGCTCCATGCCTGCTCATCTGGGGGGAACATGATAAAGTGGTACCTGTTCGGATTGGCAGGAAGTTAAACAAGGACCTGAAGCATTCCGAGCTCGTCATCTTAAAAGAAACCGGCCACCTTGTCCCCGAGGAACGGCCAGAGGATGTACACCATCTTATCAATCAATTTATCCAGGCAGAAAAAACAGCGGAAGCAACAGCACACGGCAGCCATTAAAGACTGCCGTTCAGGTCTTATGGTTCTTCTATCTTCATTCTTTCAAAATTCTACTAATTTTAGCTTAATTCTTCCGATTCCAAATTAATCACCTGATTATTTTTAAAAAATAACTTATCATAAGGTGTAGAACTAAAAAAATTTTTAGGAAGAGGCGGTGCGTACATATGGAAAATATGGAAAATAGTATTTTTGACAAGGTAGTCGATCGGAATCAAACCTATTCAATAAAATGGGATGCTCTCGATAAAGTGTTTGGAAGAGAGGACATCTTGCCGATGTGGGTGGCGGATATGGACTTCCTTCCTCCGAAGGCAGTACTCGATGCATTGAAAGAAAGAATCGATCACGGCATTTTCGGCTATACGTTTGTCCCAATGTCTGTGACAGAGGCTATTCAGGACTGGATGAAACAGCGGCACGACTGTGAATTTAAGAAATCATCCATCCTTTTCAGTGAAGGAGTTGTCCCGTCGATCAGCACGGCGATCCGCGCATTTACAGAAAAGGGTGATAAGGTGCTCATTCACTCCCCTGTGTACACACCCTTTTTCAACATGGTGAAAAAGAATGACCGCACGCTGGTTACTTCTAATTTACTAATTGAAAACGGACGCTACGAACTTAATTTTGCCGACTTGGAAGCCAAGCTGCAGGATGATGTGAAACTTTTCATTCTCTGCAATCCCCATAACCCTGGGGGAAGAGTATGGACGAAGGATGAATTGGAGAAAATCGGCGACCTGTGCGTAAAGTATAATGTGCTGATTCTTTCCGATGAAATTCATTCAGACTTGGTGTTCAAACCAAATGTCCATATTCCCATCGCTTCTATTAAAGAAGAATTCAAGAAGATTACGGCCACATTCATCGCGCCAAGCAAAACCTTCAATCTTGCCGGGCTTCAGGCATCTGCAGCACTGATCCCGAACAAAGAGCTGAAGGCTAAATTCAAGGCAGTCCAGGACCAGCAAGGCTTTTTCACATTGAACACTTTTGCGATTGCCGGAATGGAAGCGGCCTACCTTAACGGAGCGGAATGGCTTGAGCAGCTGCTTGCCTACCTCGATGAAAATATGAATATCACAACGAACTTTATTGCTGAACACCTACCAGCACTCAAACCAATGAAGGCTGATGCCACCTACCTTCTTTGGATCGATTGCCGTGGCCTAGGTTTAAGCGACGAGGAAATCCAGAAACAGCTTTTGGAAAAAGGAAAACTGGGGCTGGAACCAGGAACGAAATATGGCGAAGGCGGTGAAGGCTTCGTTCGAATGAATCTTGCCTGCCCGCGGGAAACTTTAAATGATGGGCTTCAAAGATTGAAAAAAGCTTTTAGCTAGACTTTTATAAAAAAATGGAGCCTCCCTTACGGGTCGGCTCCATTTTCAAGCTGTCACTTCAAGTGCTTCATAATATGGTTCAAGGGAAGAATCGATAATGATGTCCATGAAAGAATGCAGATGCTGTGGAATCAGTGTTCTCGCGAAATCCCAGGCATTCATCTCAATCTGAAGGGCGATTCCCTTCTTCGTAGCTTCATTGGCGGTTCCATCCATTCGCTGAATCAAATCGCGAAGCTCGCGATCTTCAGCATGCCCAATCTCATGTGCGAAAACAACGGCAAGGTAATTTCCAAACTGTTCCGTTGAGGAAAACAACTGCAAGCATTGCGCCTTAATCTCTTCCCTATATAAAGTAATAATATGATTGTCAACATTATATTTCCCGCCCGCAAACCGATCTCCCGGAAAAAAATCTTCTAGGACAACTTGCACACTGCTGCCGGATTGGACTAGAATACGCTCAATTATCTGTTCTATCAATAAGTTCTCCAATATAAACCCCTACTCTAGATTTTTAGAATACCCGTATTATAACGTTTTCTTAAAATAAGGAAAAGATACTATATACCCTATTTTTTTAAAACAAAAGAACAGCTATATGTCAGCTGTTCTCGTTCGTATCGTTCATTCGCTTCATGATTTCCAGCTCTTGTTCTTTTGCTTTCTGAGCTTCTTTTTTGGATACTTTAATGATGAATCGCATCGTCAGGATCGCCCCGATTAGGAAAACGAGGGAAGTGATGACGGCGGGGATATATTCTGTCTTATCTTCCGGAAAATACAAAAATAACGAGAGGACAAACCACTTGCTCATTCTCATCTTCCTTTCATCCATACAAATTCATTATAGCAGGGTTAGGAGTCACTTCCAACCGCAAACAACATCCATATCACGACTCCTTTAGCGACTTTACACGAACATCTTGGATTTTGCTATAATAAAAGAAAACCGAGAGGAGAATCTCTATGGCTGAATTACAAATTGGCGATCACGTCACCGCCATTTATAAAACTGGAAAGTATATAGGGGAGATCACCGAGCGTCGCCCGCAGCATTATCTTGTTCGAGTCCTCGCTGTCGCAAAACACCCAATGCAGGGCGACCTTCATCACCCTAAGGATGCCGAGGTAGGTTTTTTCCATGAAAGGAAGGCGCTTTCCTTCCGCGAACAAGCGAACATTCCGGAAAAAATGGTCAAGCCCTTTGAAGGGGAAATTCCGGATTACCTTGAGTCATTAAAGGAAGCAATAAGCAAGCTTCGTTCAGAACTCGAAGGCGATGATTCCCCGTGGGCACAGCAAAGTCTAAGAAATCTAGATTCACTTGAAAAGGATTACCTTAAAAGCAAGTGAAAATGCCAAAAAGCCAGATTGTTCCTTCCAATCTGGCTTTTTAAGCGAATTTATTTAGCAGATTGGAAAAATCAACCATATCCCCGATCGTTGCTGGTTCAGGCTTCTGCAGATATTGTTTGTCTTTCTCAACGAGCTTATAAATATGGTATGTCGTCAGCGCGTCATCAAGAGCGCGGTGATGCTTCCCGGTCCCTTCTCGACCATATTCTTGCACGGCCTTCCAAAGACCTGTCTGGTTCTGGTCGCCAAAAAAGCGCTTATACTCCATCGAAAGATCGATTTGTTTTCCCGGCAATGGAAACTCGACTAAAGCCTGCTGACAGTTTTGCGATAACACCTTCATGTCCATATTTCCCCAGGTCACAACATGGCAATGCCTGTTCCCGCCAAGTCTCTTAAGCTTTTCCACTAAATCCTTGAACGCGATTCCCGAGTTTACCTGCTCCTGGGAAATATTCAGGAATGACCGGCATCGTTCCGTCAATTTTGGAAATCGGATTGGTTTTACATAAGATGAAAACTGCTCGACCACCTGGTTATTCTCAACCAGGACGACCCCAGCTTCAATGATTTCCTGATAAAATCCCCGTTTCTTGCTGTTACGGTCAGGCATCGTGAATTCAAAATCAATAAATAATATGGTCCTTTCTTTTTCGCTCATGCTTCCCCAACTTTCTGAAAAGCGATTCATATGTAACCCGTATATGCTTTTCGCTGCATTATTTTTTTTATTATAGCACGTTTTTAAACAGATTTTTTAATTTTCTGCAATTTTCACAATTCGTCAGGATTTTTCTCTTGAAATTCAGAAAACTTTCATTTTTTAAAGCGCTTGACATGCATCCTGAACCTGTTTACGATATACTTTTTACAGTGCGTTATCGCATATGTTTGATTAAATAACAAAAATTAGCTAATGTTACACTACATAAGGAGGTATGATCATTTGTCTTTTCTACACCTTGCTGTTTTATCACCACTCTTACTCGCTATCATCATTCCATTTATACATACCTATTTCAAGAATATCCATACAGGTTGGTTCCTGTTGCCGCTGCCGGCCGTGCTGTTTATCTACTTTCTGAAATTCATCGGCACGACTGGCAGTGGCGGCACGGTTATGGAAACAATGCCTTGGATTTCTTCGCTTGGGATTGATTTCACATTAAAAGTGGACGGATTAGGGCTGTTATTTGCCTTGCTGATCACTGGAATCGGCGCTCTCGTGGTGCTCTATTCGATTTATTACTTAAATCCGAACAAGGAAAAGCTGAACACATTCTATGTATTCTTGCTTTTATTCATGGGTGCCATGCTTGGGGTCGTTTTGTCAGACAACCTCATTGTACTCTATGCCTTCTGGGAATTGACAAGCTTTTCTTCTTTCCTGTTGATCGGGTTCTGGAATCAACGTGAACGCTCCCGTTACGGTGCGCAAAAATCCATGCTGATTACTGTTTTCGGAGGATTAGCGATGCTCGGGGGCATCCTGATGCTTTCAATCATCACCGGGACCTTCAGCATTTCGGAAACGATTCAAATGTCCAGTCAAGTCAAGAACCACCCATTGTTCACAATGACGCTGATTTTATTTTTGCTCGGTGCATTTACAAAATCTGCGCAATTCCCATTTCACATCTGGCTTCCTGATGCCATGGAGGCTCCTACTCCTGTCAGTGCATATTTGCATTCGGCTACGATGGTTAAGGCCGGCATCTATCTTGTAGCTCGCATGACTCCTGTCTTTGCCGATTCGGCTACATGGGTGTGGCTCGTTACCGGTGCTGGTGTGATTACACTGTTTTGGGGATCTTTTTCTGCGGTAAAACAGACCGATTTAAAAGCCATTCTCGCATTCTCCACTGTCAGCCAGCTAGGGATGATCATGTCGCTTCTTGGTGCTGGAGCTGCTGCACTTCATTATGGTACGATTAATGATGGCTATTATCTCGTTGCTGTTACGGCTGCTGTCTTCCATCTGATTAACCACGCCACGTTCAAAGGGAGTTTGTTCATGGTAACTGGGATTATCGACCATGAAACAGGGACAAGGGATATTCGCAAGCTTGGCGGTTTGATGAACTTCATGCCAATCACGTTCACGCTTGCGATCATTGGAACATTTTCAATGGCCGGGATTCCTCCGTTCAACGGTTTCCTAAGTAAAGAAATGTTTTTCACAGGCATGCTCCGATTGGCAGAAATGGATAGTTTCCATATGGATACATGGGGGCTTCTGTTCCCAATTATCGCCTGGACAGCGAGTGTATTCACCTTTATTTACAGCATGATGTATGTATTCAAGACTTTCACGGGCAAGCATCATCCTGAAAAGTTAAAAAAGAAACCGCATGAAGCGCCAATCGGCATGTTGATTTCTCCGATTATCCTTGCATCACTCGTCATTCTATTCGGTATTTTTCCGAATCTATTGTCCGATACCATCCTATCGCCAGCAATGGAAGCAATTATGCCGTCATTGCTTGAAAACGGAGATGGATTCAACGTTCATATTTCGTTCTGGCACGGACCAACATTGGAATTATTGATGACGTTTGCTGTTATCACGATTGGGATTGTGCTCTATAAGTTTCTGACAAAATGGGCAGGTATTTATCGGCTTTTTCCGGATCGACTGGCCTTGAATCACTTGTACGATCGAGGTCTCAAAGCAATCCATCTTGTCGCGAAAAAGATCACAAAGTCTTATATGACAGGGTTTATCCGGTCCTATTTAGTGTATATTTTCTCTTTTTTTATTCTGATCCTGACCTTTACCCTTTTGTATAAAAATGCTTTTGCATTTGATGTAAGCAATACCGCACCTGTCCATATAATGGAAATCGTCCTAATGCTGATCATTGCTGTCTCATCCATTACGATCTTATTTGCCAAATCAAGGTTGACTTCGATCATCCTGCTCGGTGCCGTCGGCTATACGGTCGCGCTTTTCTTCGTCATTTTCCGGGCGCCGGACCTTGCACTGACACAGCTTGTGATCGAAACGGTTTCTGTAGCGCTGTTCCTGCTGGCATTTTACCACCTGCCTAAAATCAGACCAGAGGAACGCATCCGTTTCAAGGCTGCTAACGCGTTGATATCGATCGGCGTAGGTGCAGTCGTTACGATGATTGCCCTATCTGCCCACAGCAATAAAATGTTTCGCTCTATTTCGGAGTTTTATGTGGAAAACACTTATAAGAAAGCGGGCGGCGAAAATATGGTGAACGTCATTCTCGTTGATTTCCGCGGCTTTGATACTATGTTTGAAATAACCGTCCTTGGCATCGCAGCCCTTGGCATTTTCGCGATGATCAAGCTTCGGCTGACAAGGGGGAAAGACTTGGATGAAAACAAATGATATCATCCTCCAAACTGTTACAAAGTTCACCCTGTTTGTCATTATCCTTTTTTCCATTCATCTATTTTTTGCTGGCCACTACCATCCAGGTGGCGGTTTCATTGGCGGACTAATGACTTCCGGTGCCATTGTCCTGCTGCTGCTTGCATTTGATATCAAGACAGTCAAAACCATTTTGCCAGTTGATTATATTAAATTGGTAGCAATCGGGCTGCTTTTCGCAATTGGAACCGGTACAGGGGCATTATTTTTTGATTTGCCGTTCCTGACCCATGCGTTTACTTATGTCGACTTGCCGCTTTTGGGGAAAACCTCTTTGCATACTGCGGTATTATTTGATACAGGCGTCTTCCTTGTCGTCATTGGCGTAACAATGACCATTATTCAAACGATTGGAGAGAGCGAATAATGGAAATCTTAATGGCTTTTCTAATTGGAATTTTGTTTATGGCAGCCACATACCTTATGCTTTCAAAAAGCTTGCTCAGGATCATTATCGGTACAGGATTGTTGAGTCATGGCGCCCATCTCTTGATTTTAACGATGGGTGGCCTGAAAAGGGGTGCACCGCCACTTCTGGGAGAACATGCCGCAACCTATGTGGACCCGCTGCCACAGGCGTTGATTCTGACTGCGATCGTCATCAGCTTTGGGGTCACCTCCTTTTTCCTTGTACTCGCCTACAGAGCGTATCAGGAACTTGGAACCGATAATATGGATCGTTTGAGAGGAAAGGAAGGACATGAATAATCTAATTATTTTCCCTATCTTGATTCCTCTGATTACAGGGGTTGTACTTATCTTTTTCGCAAAAAATATCATGGTGCAGCGCTGGATTTCAGCGATTAGCGCTCTGATCGTAATCATTGTTTCCTTCATGCAAGCCAACCTAGTTTATCATGATGGCATTCAAACAATGGATGTCAGCAATTGGGAAGCACCGTACGGGATTACACTCGTATCGGACATGCTTTCCTCTCTGCTCGTTCTGACGACAAGTATCATTGCCTTTGCCGCTTTGATTTACTCTTTTCAATCAATAGGAGAAGCCCGAGAAAAATTTTACTATTATCCTGTCGTCCACTTCCTGATTGTTGGAGTGAACGGTGCCTTTACGACTGGTGATATTTTTAACTTATTTGTCTTTTTCGAAGTCATGCTTATGTCTTCCTATGTGCTGCTTGTACTTGGCGGTACGAAAATTCAGCTGCGTGAATCGATTAAATACATACTTGTTAACGTCATTTCATCAGCATTGTTCGTCATCGCAGTCGCTTATTTGTACTCAGTGGTAGGGACATTGAATATGGCACATATCTCGGTGAGACTAAGTGAGGCTGGAAACACAGGGATTATTACGGTGCTTGCGGTTTTATTCCTGATTGTCTTCGGTTTAAAGGGAGCAATCTTCCCGCTTTATTTCTGGCTTCCCGGGTCGTATTATGCTCCGCCCGCCCCGGTTATGGCTTTGTTCGGTGCCCTGCTGACAAAAGTGGGCGTTTACTCGATCACGAGAACTTTCACCTTGTTCTTTTACCATGATGTGGGTTATACGCATCAATTGCTTCAGATCCTGGCTATCTTGACGATTATCTCCGGAGTGATCGGTGCCCTAGCTTTTACAGACATAAAAAAAATCGTCATCTATAACATCATCGTCGCTGTCGGGGTTATCTTATTCGGTGTCTCTGTCCTGACGCCTGAATCTCTGACTGGCGCAGTGTTTTACCTGATCCACGACATGAATATTAAAGCGGCTCTGTTTCTGTTAATTGGGATTATCATTGCCATTACAGGAACGAGTGACTTGAATAAAATAAGCGGTCTGATCAATCGCTATCCTGGCTTAGGATGGACCTTCTTTATCGCGGGACTTGCCCTTGCCGGCATACCACCGCTCAGCGGTTTCGCAGGGAAAATGATGATCGTCCGTGCAGGATTTGAGACTGAAAACTATATTGGTGCGTTTGTTGTCCTAATGTCCAGTCTGCTGGTTCTGTATTCCATCATGAGAATTTTCATCGGGGGATTTTGGGGAACTCCAAGGGCTTATAAAAATGAGGATAAAGCACCAGTCAAATGGTTGCTGATTGCCCCTGCTGTCCTGACGGCGTTCGCTGTTTTATACGGTTTAGGTACGGAAGCTGTCTATCCGGTTATCTCTGCGGCTGCAGAAACGCTTGCCAATCCGGAAATCTACATCCATGCTGTTTTAAAGGAGTGATGAGCCAATGGCATTTCAAATTTTGCTGAATTTTATTTTAGCCTTTGTCTGGATGTTCCTAAAGACATCCTACTCCCCGGCCTCGTTTTTTGTCGGGTACTTCTTTGGCCTGCTCATCATTTATATTTTCCGCCGCTTCTTCACTAGCCGTTTTTACTTGTTACGGGTAGTCGCGTTGGTGAATTTGTTTTTTATTTTTATCAGGGAATTGATTCTATCAAATATCGAAGTGCTAAAGGCCGTTTTAAGCCCAAAGCTGAATATCAAGCCCGGAATCTTCGCCTTCCCGACAGAATTGAAGCAGGACTGGGAGATTACCGTGCTCGCAAACCTGATTACTTTGACTCCTGGAACCCTTGTCGTCGATATTTCGGACGATAACAAAATCCTGTATGTCCACGCTATGGACATTCGTGATGCGGACGAATCCATCCTCAGCATCAAAAATACGTTTGAAAAAGCAATCATGGAGGTGAGTCGCTAATGTTTGATACGGTTTTATGGATTTCCGTTACCTTTCTATCATTAGCAATGATTGGATTGATTTACCGTGTAATCAAAGGGCCGACAGTCGCAGACCGAGTAGTGGCCCTTGATGCAATCGGCATCAGCCTCGTTTCCGTGGTGGCGTTAGTATCAATCCTTTTAGATACCAACGCCTTTCTCGATATCATCCTTCTGATCGGGATTCTTGCATTCATTGGTACAGTCGCCTTTTCAAAGTTTCTCGAGAAAGGGGTAATCATGGAATATGACAGAAATGGAGATCGTTAAGTTTTTTGCAGGATTATTGATCCTGATTGGAGCATTCCTCAGCCTGGTAACCGCATTCGGCCTGATCAGGCTTCCGGATGTCTACACACGGAACCACGCTGCATCGAAAAGCGCCACTTTAGGCGTCATGCTCGTTTTGCTTGGCACCTTCTTTTACTTTTGGCTCATTAAGCACCACTTCAATTCGCGGTTGCTTCTTGGGATTGGCTTTATCTTCCTCACTTCACCTGTTGCAGGACATTTGATTTCAAGAGCCGCCTATAACAGCGGAGTTAAGCTGTCAGACCGTACCGTTCAGGATGACCTTGCAAAAGCCCGAATAAAACAAAAAACGGAAGAATCTAGATAGAAAAAGCAAAACAAACAAAGCGATCAAGTATGATCGCTTTGTTTGTTCGGCGAAATTCTAAAAACTTTTGCGTTTTAGCACGGCAATGGTGCATCTTGATAGGCAAATAAGTTTGCCGTCTTCGTCTGTTATTTTTATATCCCATACCATTGTCGTTTTCCCCTGATGAAGGACGGTTCCTACCGCTGTAACCACACCATCCCTTTTTGCTCGGATGTGGTTGGCGTTAATTTCAAGGCCGACTACGACTTCCTTTTCCTGGTCGACTAACTCAAATGCTCCGATGCTGGCAACCGTTTCTGCAAGCGCAACGGAGGCACCTCCGTGCAGCAGACCATGCGGCTGCCTCGTCCTGTCATCGACCGGCATTGTTGCAACTACCTTTCCTTTTTGCAGTTCTGTTACTTTTATTCCTAATGAGTCCAGCAAAGTTTGATTCAAATCTATCTCCCCTCCCTTTTTAGAATGCTCACTCCACTTCAGAGGCTGAGCTCTTCCATTTTTTCTTTTTCACCTTAACAATGATAATTAGCGAAGCGGCTGCAAGAACCGCCACCCACAGCCACATTTCATTACTGTATTTCATGATTAGTTCCATTTTATCACCAAATAAATAGCCTAGCACAAAAATGATCAATACCCATACAAAAGCGCCGCTATAGGCAAAGATGGCAAATTTCCGGAATGAAAGCCGGCTGATGCCATAAAGCAATGGTACAAAATAGCGGGCACCGGGAACAAAACAGCTAAGCGACAAGGAAAACATATGGTACTTATCCATTAACCTCATGGCAGATTTTACCGACTTTGCTAATCGCTTTTTCCGATATATTAACGACAATAGTCTTCGGCCGATCAACCTTCCTAGCAGGTAGCTTAAGGTGAAAGCTGCTGCTATTCCTAAATAGGTAACTAAGAAGGCAGGAACGGGAGTTAACGCACCCTGCGATGAAGCAAAACCAACTGTCATCAATATGACCTCATTGGGAATCGGAATAAACACTCCGCAACAAAGCCATAAAAACAATCCTAAATAGCCATTCTCGTCAATCATTTCCACGACCAAATCCAAATCCATGAGGTATCTCCTTTCCTGCACATTGGTCCGATTCTATTTTACAATAGAAATTAGTATGTATAACAATTCTTCGTTCCTCGTTAGGTATCCTCTTTTTCCTGTCATACTTATCGCACAAGAATGCCGCTGTCTTGCAACAGCGGCTGCTAATTTTCTATTTAATAAAACGGGTAACCGTATCCATATCCGTAACTGTATCCATAAGGCGGATATGGTGCATATCCGTAGCCGTAACCGCCAGGATATAATAACGCGCTGCCTAACATCCCTCCAAGCAATCCGCCAACAAACGGACCTCCAAAACCAAAACCAAATGGACGACGTCGGCCAACATAAAACGGTCTTCTTCTCATCATTCAACCTACCTCCCTTTATTGTATGCCTATAGTACTTCATATGCATATCGAGGGGCAGTTGAATAGGCGACTGTCTATTGAACGAAAAAAAATGCCTAGTCCTGAGGGGGATGCGAGCTTTCCACATACTGCCTCGAGCTGCTCTGTTCTCTATTTATTTTCCATCTTCTTCTGTTTCAAATCGCTCAACCAGCAATGCAAGAGTTCGGGCCATGACACCGGTTGCCCCTGCAGGTCCTAGGTCATATTCTTTGCTGGTAGTGGCCGTTCCGGCAATATCGAGGTGCACCCATGGCGTCCCTTCAGCAAACTCACCGACAAACGCGCCACCCATGATAGCATGTCCTTCGGATCCTGGTGAATTATTCAAGTCGGCGATCTTGCTGCCCCTCACACGCTCTATGTCGCGCTCGAACAATGGCAGACGCCAGATTGGCTCTCCTGACTCATAGGAAGCCTCAAGTACTTGTTCGAAGAAGTCCTCGTTGTTCGTCAAAGCTCCCGATGTATGCAGTCCTAAAGCAGTAATCACTCCGCCTGTCAGAGTGGCTATATCCACAAGGTAATTTGCGCCGTGATGCTTTGCGTATGTCATAGCATCTGCAAGCACGAGACGGCCTTCTGCATCGGTATTCAGCACTTCAATCGTTTTTCCGCTCATTGACGTAATGACGTCGTCTGGCTTGAAAGCAGTACCGCTGATCATGTTGTCGGTAGACGGAATCACAGCCACAACATTGCGCTCAGGCTTTAGTTCGCCGATGATCTCCATAGCTCCTAGTACGGCCGCTGCACCGCCCATATCGGATTTCATGCCGACGATGCCAGCCTTGGTTTTGATCGAGTATCCTCCGGTGTCAAACGTAATGCCCTTGCCGACGAGCCCGATAACATCCTTCCACTCTTGCTTGCCCTGATACTTAAGGACAATCATTTTCGGCGGCTCTGCAGAACCCTGGTTGACCGCCAGCAATGCACCCATGCCGAGCTTCTCCATTTCTTCTTTTTCTAAAATTTCCGCTTCAAACTCATATGTTTCTGCCAGCCTTAGCGCATATTCCGCCATGTCCGTTGCTGTCAACAGATTCCCCGGTGTATTGACGAGCGTGCGTGCTGAGTTCGTTCCCTTGCCGAATACAAAGCCAACCTCAAGCGCTGCTTCCACATCACCTTCTTCATCGCCACTGTACACAGTCAGATTTTCGATGCGCTTTTCCGGTTCATTCGATTTTTGCTTATAACCTGCGAATTCATATGTTGCCATTGGGAAAGCTTCCCCAAGTGCATGCGCCGCATCGTTCAGTTCAACACTATTACTTGTAAAAGAATTCAACATCACTGCTGCTTCTGTCCATTTTTCCTTCTTCGCTGTCTTGAACAGGCGGCCAAATGCGTCTCGCAACGTCTCAAAATTGAATTGTTTCTCATGCCCAAGTCCGACAACATATAGTTTCCTTGCACCAATTTTTCCGAAAGTATGTATTTTCGAAATCTCTTTTTTCTTGGTTGATATATCACCGCTTTTGATCAGCTCCGTCAATTGTCCGTCAAATAGCTTGTCTGCTTCCCCTATAACACCTTCAAGACTTGTTGGCTTATTAAAAAGACCAATCACAAGACAGTCATGGCGATTCGTAAAATCAAATTGATTGCTAACTGTAAACAAACCCTTCACCCCTTCATCATGATACTTTCATTATATCGAACCAGCATGGTTATTTCGACTTTCACAGTTATTTTTTTAGCCAGCGGTTATAAGGTCCCCTTTCAAATACCTTATGCGAGCAATTCCACCTCCATATGGGCATCTCTCGGGCGGAATGATACCCTTATGCGAGCAATTCCACCTCCATAAGGGCATCTCTCGGGCGGATGATACCTAGTTAATTCCCTTTTTAATATAATTTTGGCTGGCCAATTCTCGAGGTAAATTTTATTCTTTCTTCAAAATTCCTTTTACCCGTCATCCATATTTCTTCTAACGAGTCATAGAAGGTATAATAGTTCCATCCGTTGAATTTAATAAAGAGAATGTAACATACGCTTCAGGTAGCCTGTCAAAACAAAGTTACACAATTTAATCAATCATTGGACACCCGCTGTAATGTTATGATAAAACTTGGGTATTATTGAAAAAAGAATGCTTTAAACTAGGGGGAACATCTATGGATTTATTTACAAATTTCCCATTATGGGCTTCTCTGGCGGCGATTTTTTTCGCACAGTTCGTGAAGGTCCCGATTCAATATATTGCGACGAGAAGGCTTGACTGGTCATTGCTGACGAGCACCGGTGGAATGCCAAGCTCGCACTCCGCTGCTGTTACCGCTTTATCAACGGGAGTTGCTCTGCAGACAGGGATGGATTCAGCGGTATTTGCCGTTTCGGCAGTCTTTGCAATTATCACGATGTTTGACGCTTCTGGTGTTCGCAGGCAGGCTGGTGAGCAAGCCGTGGTCCTTAATCAATTGGTGCTTGACTTTGGCCGCTTCGCCCAGGAAGCTAAAGGCTGGCAAGATAAGCCTGCACAGGAAAAACGAAAAGAGCTGAAAGAACTGCTAGGACATAAGCCGATTGAAGTATTTTTCGGTGGATTAACGGGCATTGCACTGACTTTGCTGTTTCATTATCTTCTTTTATAAGGCTGGTGAATTAGTTTGAAAGTAGTATCTTTATGTCCCAGCAATACAGAAATTATGGAATTTCTCGGGCTGACCCATCTTCTTGTCGGAGTGGATGATTTCTCTGATTGGCCAGAGGCGGTTAAGTCCCTGCCCCAGCTCGGTCCGGACCTTTCGATTAATCTTGACCTTGTTGAGGAATTGAAGCCTGACCTCGTGCTTGCATCATTAAGCGTTCCTGGCATGGAAAAGAACATCGAAGGCTTGAAAGTACGTAATATTCCTCACATCATCCTGAATCCACAATCACTCAAAGATATAGAAAATGATTTAGTGATCACGGCTGAAGCACTGAATATGCCAGAGCGTGGACAGGATGCCGCAAAGAAGTTCAGGAGCAGGTTGGAGGGCATCAGGTTAAAAGGGGAAACAGCTAAATGGACTCCTAAGCTTTACTGGGAATGGTGGCCCAAACCCGTATTCACCCCCGGCAGGATCAATTGGCTGACCGAAATATCTGCGATAGCCGGCGGTGAAAATATTTTCCAAGATGTCGATCTTGCCAGCGTTCAGACGAACTGGGATGATGTAAAGTCGCGAAACCCAGATTATATTTGTATCGCCTGGGTAGGTGTCAGAAAACAAAAAATAAAGAAAGAATTGATCATAAACAGACCTGGCTGGAAGGAACTTGAAGCCATCAAGGAAGACCGTCTTTTCATCCTCGAAGAAGAATTGTATTGCCGGCCGTCCCCTCGGCTCTTGGATGGTCTGGAAAAATTGTACCATCTCATCCATGAATAAAAAGGCGCTTTCCGTCAGGGAAAGCGCCTTTTCCTTTTATGATTTTTTTCCGCTAGTAAACTGCTGGCGGAATACCTGCATCGATTCATTTTCGTTAAGGGTTTTCATGTCCTCTTCTGTAAGTTTTCCGTTGCCCATTTTAATTATGTATGCATCCAGCGTTTTCTTGCCCCACTGTTCGTATACATCCTTCACGGTATTGTAATATAAGTCCACCTTATTTCCTTTGATTGCCCCACCTTTATCGGCCACTACTCCAAATCCATAGTCAGGGATAAACAAAATGGTTCCAATTGGGAATACATTAAGATCAGCCGCTACTGTCGAATAAAGATCACGCTTTACCTTCACACCTGAATAGGTGATGCCATAGCCAGGATGGTCAGGATTTTTCCCAGTGGATTCCACTCCGGCCGTGTACCCTGTTGCAATAATCTGCTTTGTCGGATATTTTGCCCAATTCATCGATTCCTCAAGCGTTGGCGGTGTTCCGGCTACTTTTTCACTTGAAGAAATCTTCGTCTTCATTTCTGATACTTTTTTAAAAAACTTTAATGCTAGTCCCATTGACTTCTTTTTATGATCGAAACTGGAAATTCCCTCTTGCTGCCGGCTATCACTGTCAAAAACGTATGAAGTAACAGCAGAAGCCTCCACACCGGATATCGATTGGAAAGTGGAAGTTAGTGCTACAAAAAATAATACAGCCAGTACTAAACGTATTGCCCACATTTTTAATCTATTCATATATTATTTCACTCCTCCCAAAACTATTCATTTCCCAAAAAAACAAGAAATATTCCAAAAGGAGCAAAAAAAGGGTCAAAAGGCCTATTTACACTACCATAATAAGTAAATTATTCCCTTCATTTTTTAATTTTATCCATAAAAAAACCCTCAAAAAATTGAAGGTCGCTTTTTAAAACATTTGATATCCTTTTTTTCGTAACAGTTTGATAACTACACCAGCCAAGATTGCACCTGCCAAGCCACTGCTAAGTATTAATACATCTGCGATTGCTAGCTGTGAAATCCGCTGTCCAAGGTCACGGAAAGCTTTCCCGCTGGAACGGAAGTAATCAATCAATGGGTACTTATCGATTATGAATATCGCAATTAACGGATATACGATCGCCATTACCCAGGACATCCTCAGCAGCATATTTAATATAAATCCAATTCCAAAAAACAGAACAAAGAACAATAACATTGAAATGATCAGTGTGACAATCGTCATCATATCTGTATCCCCCCATTAAACATCATTTCTAGTTTACTGTTTGTCCGTTTTCGCGTCAATGAAATGGTGTATCATCTAATCGAAACAAAAAAGAAAAACCCCGCAAGCTGCGAAGGTCAAAATGGTTTTGCGTTATTATTTTGATTTTCCTGAACCACTACAACAGGTGCATGTTTCTGAACCGCCAAGAAGCAATTGAAAATAGCCTTTTCCAGAACAGTAAGGACAATCCTTTTGATCAGAGGCTTGCATCTTCATCAAAAATCCCTCCTTATATTTTTTTAAACTTTCAGATAATATATCAGAAACTCTTTCTATTTGCAAAGTGATGAAAAAGTCCGAAAACCATATATGAAAGCGAATACATCCTATTATTTCTTTGATTCCCTACCGTTCTCATTAAATTTCAGAAAATTATAAAAATGTTACAAACTAGTGAAAATTGCTAAACCTGTCCGAACTTGGCTCTAGTTCGGACTACTTTTCCTCTTTTTCCACTAAACCTGTCCGAAGTTGGCCTTAGTTCGAACTACTTTTCCCCTTTTCCCACAAAACCTGTCCGAAGTTGCCCTTAGTTCGGACTACTTTTCCCCTTTTCTCACAAAACCTGTCCGAAGTTAACACTGATGCATGCCATTAGCTGTGCTTTTCTTAATAGAAAGCATTTACTGGTCTTGGCCAAAAGAAAAACAGGCCCACCGCTAGAGCCTGTTTTAGTACATCGATTAAAGTATATTGAATTTCCCTTTTTTAAGCACCATTGATGGTCCGCCAATCATATAAAGCGCACGGTTGTCGATCATTTTTTTCATGAAGGATGCTTTTGTACCAACCATTTTCTTGCCAAACGCTACCCCGATCGCGTCATCCTCACCAAGCGAGCAAACTGTTCCTTTAATGTCTGGAGTGAATGTTTCAAGTTCTGACTTGCCACGGACTAATGCAGCAAGATTTCTCGCACACACTTCACCCTGCTGCATCGCAATTTGGGCAGTCGGAGGATATGGGCGGTTGATTTCTTCGTTGATGATCAACGAACAGTCACCGACAATGAATACATCTTCAGAACCAGGGAGACGAAGATCTGGCTGCACTTTCACACGGCCGCGCATAGCTTCGATTCCTGATTTTTCGATAACAGAGTTTCCTCGGACACCTGCTGCCCAAACAACTGTGGAAGCTTTGATTTCTTCTACATCATCTTCGCCTTTAGCAACAATGATGCCTTCTGGGGTCGCTTCTTTAATTGCTGTACCGATGCGGAATTCCACCCCTTTTTTCTCAAGAGTAGCAACCGCATAGTCCACTAGCTCGGGGTCAAATCCAGGCAGAACCATCGGAGCAGCTTCCACACATATCATTTTGACTTTATGGTAATCTACATCATATTCTCGGCAAAGCTCCGGAACACGATTTGCCAGTTCACCAAGAAACTCGATTCCAGTAAAGCCCGCACCGCCTACCACAATCGTTAAGCGCTCATCCTTCTTTTCGACTTCTGTATTGTATGTTGCAAATTGATATTCAATATGCTCCCGAATTTGTCTAGCTGAGTTGACATTGACGATCGAGAAAGCATACTCTTTCAAACCTTTGATACCGAAAGTTTCAGATTCAGCACCAAGGGCGATGACAAGGTAATCATATTCAATGTCCCCGTTCTCAAGGATGACCCGCTTTTCGTCCATCTTTATTTCTTCAACAGATCCCTGGATGAACTCCACCTTATGCCGATCAATTACATCACGAACATCATAGCGGACTCTGTCATGATGCAAGGTACCAGCAGATGCCTCATGGAGCCATGTAGTTTCATAATGGTAATCATTTTTGTTGATAAGGACTATGTCCGCCTCGTTTACTCCAACAGTTTTTTGTAAACGGGTTGCTGTCATTAATCCCCCGTATCCTGCTCCTAAAATTACGATCTTTGGCTTTCTCAAAGTGATCACTTCCACCTTTTTAAAATATTTTTGGTTTCCTTTTTCTTGGTAGCCATTATTCCTGTATGAGTTTGTGATATTTTTCACTAAAACGTTCAAAAAAATGTCCTGAAAATGTCACAAAATCTTAACATTCTTGCTTATCATCCATCTTATTCTTTTTACGGCGCATTTTCAAGCAATTAATATAACTTGGAAATATTCAGAAAATAACTAGTTTTCAATAACTATCTTTTTGAAAAAGAGATTCTCCTACGAATTATAGTGTGTACATCCATTCCATAGTTTATGATTTGCAGTTTATTTTTTCGATTTATGGTATTATAAAACTTGGAGCAATTTTACTACATAGTGAGGGGGATATGGAGTGAAAGAAGATCAAAAAGTTTATGACATCACGATTATCGGCGGGGGTCCTGCTGGTCTGTTCACTGCTTTCTACGGCGGGATGAGACAAGCATCCGTTAAGATTATCGAAAGTCTGCCACAATTAGGCGGGCAATTATCAGCACTTTATCCTGAAAAGTATATATATGATGTAGCCGGTTTTCCAAAAATCCGCGCACAGGAGCTGGTCCATAATCTTAAGGAGCAAATGAAGAAGTTCGAACCAACTACGGCTCTGGAGCAATCTGTTGAAAAGCTGGAAAAGCTGGAGGACGGAAATATTAAGTTGACTACTGATAAGGAAGTCCACTACACAAAAACAGTCATCATCACTGCTGGAAACGGCGCATTCCAGCCGCGCAGACTGGAACTTGAAAGTGCTGCCCAATATGAAGGAAAGAACCTATATTATTTCATCGAAGACTTGCACCAGTTCGCTGGCCAAAAGGTCGCTGTTCTCGGCGGTGGAGACTCTGCTGTTGACTGGGCATTAATGCTCGAACCAATTGCCGAGCAGGTAACCATCGTTCACAGACGTGATAAGTTCCGCGCTCATGAGCACAGTGTTGAAAACCTCGAAAATTCAAAAGTTGATATCAAAACACCTTATATCCCAGCTGAACTGATCGGTGATGGCGAAAGAATCAGCCAGCTTGTCCTTAAAGACGCAAACAGCGATGAATTAGTTACTGTTGACGTGGACTCGGTCATCTGCAACTTCGGATTCGTTTCATCTCTTGGACCAATTAAGGAATGGGGCCTTGACATCGAAAAGAATGCCATCGCCGTCAACTCGAAAATGGAGACGAATATCCCTGGCGTTTATGCTGCCGGCGATATTTGCATCTACGAAGGCAAAGTCAAGCTGATCGCAACAGGATTTGGCGAAGCACCTACAGCCGTCAACAACGCAAAATCCTATATGGATCCAAAAGCGAAGACACAGCCACTACACAGTTCGTCCATGTTTAAATAGCAATGAAAAAAACACAAAGGACATATTGTTCTTTGTGTTTTTAACTTTAAAGAAGAAATTTAGCATTCTTCAGGTGTTCCTTCACGAATGGCTGTTTTGAAGCTTGAGCCGCAACCGCATGAAGCAATCGCATTCGGGTTGTCAATCGTGAATCCGCCGCCCATTAAAGACTGCTTATAGCTGATTTTCGTGCCGTTCAGAACTGGAGCGCTTTCCTTATCGACTAGGATTTTTATGCCATACTGTTCGAGCTGGTTGTCACCATCTTCTACTTCATGCGCGAAACCCATTCCGTAAGACAGGCCGCTGCAGCCGCCACCTTTTACGGAAACCCGCAGGAAAGCGTCTTCGGTCTCATTTTGTTTCATCATATCTTTAATCTGCAATGCAGCTTCTTCTGTAATGATTACGATATTTTCCATTTGATGAAAACCTCCACTTGCGCTTTTCTTATAGTATATACAGCATTTTTCCAATCCTCAACCAATTGAGCCGAAAAAGAATAATCTTTAACAATTTTTCCGCCAGCAGCTAAATAAATTGGTATAATAGTCTTAACCATTCTTAAAAAACGATAGGAAATTTGGCAGGTGACAACGATGGCTCAGCTAGAACCTCTCTATGATAAAAAATACACTTGTGCCATGTGTGAAAGTTCTTTTACGACCAAGAAAGTACGCTCCCGTTTCGTGAAGATCCTCCGCTTTGATTCTGACTTTGCTCCTCAGTATGCCGATGGTTTTCAAGATCCTAATTTTTATTATATCAATGTATGCCCTGAGTGCGGCTATTCTTTTACCGATGAGTTCAGCACTTATTTTGCGCCAGGCACAAAGCAGATCATCCAGGAGCAAATCTGCCATCAGTGGGCTCCTCATCACTATGGCGGGGAGCGGACCGTCCAGGAAGCAATGAATACATTCAAGTTAGCAGCCTATAGTTCTTCACTAAAGAAAGAAAAACATATTGTTTCCGCCGGCTTGTACATAAGGCTTGCCTGGCTGTACCGCTCTACTGAAAACATCGAACAGGAAAACCGTTTTTTAAAACTTGCCTTGAAGGAATATACCGAGTCTTACAGCACAGGAGATTATAAAGGCACTCAAGTTTCCGAGCTGCGCCTGATGTATTTAATTGGCGAGCTTTCACGAAGAATTGGGCTCACTCAGGACGCGGTCCGCTTTTTCTCAAGGGTCATCGAAAAACAAAGACAGTCTGTCGAGCCACAAATCATTCAGCTTGCAAAAGATCGCTGGCAGGAAATGCGGGAATCAACTGCTAATTCAGGAAACTGATTGTTTCCATAACCCAAATAGAAAGCTGGCGAGGGATCTCCATGCCAGCTTTTTTCCTATTAAAACATTGGATTTTCATCCAAGTATTTATAAACATTTTCAATCAGTTCTTCTGTAGTGTCCCCAGCTACCGGATCTCCGTTTACAAGTGCAAACATGGACATAGCGCATTTTCCACAGTATCCAAGGCATCCATATTCTATCACGTCAAGATCGGGATCCCGTTCAAGCTCTGCCCTGGCTGGCTGAGAACCGCTCGCAAGATTGCTGATACAAAATTCAACAATCGGCTTAATCATTTGGTTCACCTCTCTACTAATTTTTAATCGTACCGTTTTTCATGAAGTTCGTCAATGTCTAAACTTGTTGTTATTTCGTCACAATTTCGTTATACTTTTTATGGATTAAAGGAATAAAAAAAGGATATAAATTTTCATCGTTATTCTTCCATTACTATTGAGCTTATAAACTATACATGATGAGTGAAAAAAGGGGAAATTCACATGAGAAATCTCATTATTCTTGGCGGCGGCTATGGTGGCATGCGCGTCCTGCAAAAATTGCTGCCAAATGAGCTGCCGAAAGATGTATCCATTACATTGATTGACCGCGTTCCTTACCACTGCTTAAAAACAGAATATTATGCACTGGCTGCAGGCACGATTTCCGATCAGCATATCCGCGTTTCTTTCCCTGAACACCCCCGCCTTCAGGTTCAATATGCTGAAGTGACCGCCATCAATCTTGAGGAAAATAAGGTTGAACTGCAAGACAATGACGCAGTGGCATATGATGACTTGATTATCGGCCTTGGCTGTGAAGACAAATATCACAATGTCCCCGGTGCCGACACTTTCACATGCAGCATCCAAACGATTGAAAAAGCACGTGCTACTTATCAGGCACTAAACAATTTGCCAACCGGATCGAGTGTGGCCATCGTTGGTGCCGGCCTGAGCGGTGTCGAGCTTGCCAGTGAATTAGCTGAAAGTCGCAAAGACTTAAAAATCATGCTTTTTGATCGTGGAAATTATATTTTATCAGCATTTTCCGAGCGTCTCAGTACGTATGTGGAAAATTGGTTTGATAATCACAATGTCGAAATCATCAACAATGCCAATATTACCGAAGTGCAGGAAAACGTCCTTTATAATCACGATGAACCGATTGTCTGTGATGCGATTGTTTGGACTGCCGGTATTCAAGCAAACCGCCTTGTCCGCGAAATGAATGTCGAAAAAGATGAGATGGGACGCGCCGCGGTTACTCCACAGCATAATTTGCCGGGCTATGATAATGTCTATGTAGTCGGAGATTGCGCCAGCCTGCCCCACGCACCAAGCGCACAGCTTGCAGAAGGTCAAGCAGAGCAAATTGTCCAAGTGCTGCAAAAACGTTGGAAAAACGAAGAACCTCCTGAGTCATTTCCGCCGATCAAGCTGAAAGGTGTGATCGGTTCTCTCGGAAAAAAGCACGGCTTTGGCCTTGTCTCCGACCGCCCGATTACCGGTCGAGCCGCACGACTGCTAAAGTCAGGTATTTTATGGATGTATAAATATCATAACGGTTAGGGGATTTTTTCGAATCGAAATGAACCGGAAACGTTGATATATCAAGGGTTTCGATTTTTAACTCCGGGTTATGGATTATAAAAAATCGAAATTCGGGCGGTGTTTGGGCGGGTTTTTACCCGTCCTTTTTATTTTGAGGAATTACGAGGCTCTCAAGTCAACATGTCTTTTGCATTTGGAGCATTGATATAAATTAGGCTTAACCTCTTTGTGTTTTTTTAGCTTCCTGCAGGTTTGGCATGACATTGTAACATGCCTGCCAGGTGATCCGTCATTAATAACCAATTCCTCATTATCGTCTTCATCCTCAATAGGATCATCGCTATCGATATCGTTATCCTGAGAAAACAAAGCATATGCGAACACCGCTGATAATAATCCGGTTGTAAAACTGATCATGTCCACACTATTACCTCCCTTCACTTAACACGTATTCAATTGTTCCTTTAGTTTGAATCGGTATTACCCTGTAAGCGTTGTGGACTGCATGTTCCTGTTGAAGATCAGACACCAGCTGCACGTTGTCCAGGCTCTTTTCGATTAACATGCAAGCCAGGGTAGTTGGCCTCATGTTGCACGCTGTGGCTAGCTTGTTCAATTTCTGGTTCATTCTATTACACAAGGACACATTCACTCGATTCACTTTCTTTCCTCCAAGACCCTTCCCTTCGATCATTTTTAACTTCCCCCTTCCATTCGTCATGACAATTGACAGTGTCAACCGTGTAACAGTGTTACGAAAGAGACCAAGAGGGAGGAGGCGGTATTACCTCCCCACCACAATCTTAATGCCTCCCCCATTGCTTTTAATAACCGCTATTTCCTCGCGACGGATTTTTTCTAACATCGCCTCCCTGGCAAAATCGTTGAAGTTAAACTTTTCATCTTCACCATACTTAATTCTCTTTAAAATCTTCTGATCGTCCGGGTTCGTTTTATTCATGGAGACTGTTTTCCTTACCTTGTTTTCACTCACTGGCTGGACCTCCCTTCGTCTTGTCTTAATAAAAGGTATGACCGGTATGAGGGAACTATGCTAAGATTTAGCTGTATAATTTTAGGAATTAAATTTATTTATTTTTGGAGGGGTAAAATGAAAAAAACAATAACTATAGCTTTGGCTACAATATTTTTGGCAAGTTGTAGCTCTGAAGAATCAGTTAACCGGGAAACAACAGCAAAACAAATTACTGGAGATCAAGGAGAGAAAAGGGATTTCGAAAAAGAGTATATAAAAACCGCAATCGAAACTTCTTTGGTGCTGAATGAAAGTGTTGATAAATTAGAAATCCTTTTAAATGATATGGATGTTACTAACCCAACATGGAGTGTGGAAGTAAATCAGATAGCGTTAAAAATTCAAATTGAATGCAACAGCTATACCTTGGCGAGTGATTTTCTTGAGGAAAACCTCGAAAAAAAATACGAAAAAACAATGAAGTTATACGGTGAAGGAGTAAATGAATTTCATTCGATATACAGTGATATTACAGATGCTATGGAAATTTATGATAAAAGGAAATTAGAGGAGATTAAGCTAAGGCTTAATCCTGCAATTGATTTAATAAATAAGGGAACAGAACAATTAGAGGTTGAACGGTATACAGAGGACTAATAATGTACATCATCATAAGAATCATATACTTAACAAGAGGAATAAGAGTAGAGCGCAAGGGAACATTCCCACTCCAAGGTCGTGCACCTGGAAAGGTAGCAGCTGATTGGATCCAAGAGATAAAAAAGGAAATGGATGTAGGTGAAGTTATAAAAGTTGAGGTAGATGGAGTCGATATAACTGACAAAGGAAATTATTCATGATTACAGTCAGGTGATTAATGTGTACCGAGAAAGCCTAGGAACGATTTTAAGAATGGAAAGGTTTGTGAAGCAATTCAAATGAATATAAAGACGTTACATAAAATCGAAAATGATAAAAGTGTATCTGGAAAGACCAATAAAAGGTTAATTGATTATTATGGACTAGAACTAAATAAGTAATAACCCTCCCGTTCTATAAATTATATCCATAAGTAAACCACCAGGAGGTTGCAAGGTGAATAACGGCAGCATAGGCGCACAGCTAAGAATAGAAAGGTTAAAAAGAAGCATGTCACAAAAAGATGTGAGTGAAAAAACTAATATTTCCGTTAGGTTACTAGGACAAATTGAAAATAATAAAGGTAACCATCGTGAATCAACCTTAAAATTGCTTATCGACTTTTATGGTTTGGGTCTCATGCGTGTATCCCGAGTTAACAAAAATGAAAAGTAACCGATATTTTCAGTGATACTTAAAACACATCATGGATTTCATTAAGGGAGATAAATATGCAGCACATATTGACCCAGTATTATCTGAAAAAGTTTGTTTTTGAAAGTGAAGATGGTTCTATTGTGGAATTGCTTAGTGTTACGAAAGAGGTTAATTCAGGTGCATTCATACAAGCAGATGTATTATGCGCTTCCATAAAAGAAACACCCATCGATAGGTCTTCTGAAAAACTTAAAGAAAGTTTAGGAGAAGATATCAAAATCCCGTTGTCAAAAGAACAGGCCCGCAGGATCATGGAGCGCTTCAAAAAAGAAGGCGCTTATACGATTGTTTAATAAGCAATTATTTCCTAACTTGAGATAAAAATCGCCAATTGGCAAAAAAATTATTCCTCAAATTTAACAAATCAAACCCTATCACTGTTATTATTATTGTACAACCTCTAGATCTGGGTGATTATTTTGATGGAAAAAACTTTGAGTCTGCTTGAGACTCCCGAGTATACAAAATTGGACTATGCTATAGATGTTATATGCCAAGTCATTCATGAAATTATTGACCTTCATGAAGAGTTTTCCTCGAGTCTGATTAGCGAGAGCCCATTTAATTTAAAAAGAACACAAGTTAGTGATATTGTAGAACAAGTCGATGAAAGTAATACATATATTATTGATAAACGATTCCATTTCTTTTTAAATCGTTATCTAACAAAAGTTGACGAATTGACGATTGACATTGATCTAGACTACACTTATAGTGATTTAGATTTTAGATTACGAGTTAAACAACCTGAATCTATTATCTATAAATTGGTACATTATTATTCAGGTAAGCAGGAAAAAGGGAAATTACCGTTGAATAAATGTTTAAATGACCTTTTGGGGTTTAGAGTTATCCTGCCAAATTTCAAACATGATTGTACTTTATTTAAAAAAATGTGTAGTTATATTGAGAGAACATACAAAATAAAGTATAGAAATTCCTCAAAAGGGGAATATAAAGCTACACATGTTTATTTTTATGGCGATAATAATAAAAACTTCCCTTGGGAATTACAGATCTGGTTACCAGAAGATTACGAAAAAAATTACGATTCACACGAAAAACACAAACAGGAGTATATAAAGTCTGCGAGGATTCATAAACAGGCTTTGAATATATAAGGAGGTCAACAGTATGGCTGCCTTTCACTTTATTGCTATTATGAGCCATTATCAAAGAGGAACACGAATAGGTTGGCACTATTCAAGTATGGATATGTTGGACAAAGAAGTTATTAATTCCTTTTTCAGTAAGGTAAAAAAGAGATGTGGAGATGTGCATTTCGGAATTCACAAGTTATCTACTGAATCTCCTGAATGGAGTTCTGTTGTTAAAAAGGATAAGTTCTTTGCCGATGTATTTATCACTGAAGAAATGGACACATTCATAGATTACGTATCAGCAGATCAAGAACTTACAGCAAATGATGTTGCTAAATTCTTATTAACATTAATTCCATCTTCCCACTTAAAACTGCAGAAATTGCTTTATTACTGCTATGCAGAGTTTTTAAGTAGAACTGGTCAAAAATTATTCGATGAATCATTTGTTGCATATAAATATGGTCCAGTTGTTGAGAGTGTTTTTAGCACTTTCAGATCGCATGGATCCTCAATAATTGATTATCAAGAGGACGCTACATTCCTTATAACCACTAAGGATATTGCTACTACTCCATCCTTTATCAAAGTGGCATCTTCTGAACACGGTCTTGTAGCTTTAGATTGTATTATTGATGTCCTTAAAGCTTATGGTGACATGGCTCCATTTGATTTAGTAGATAAAACCCACCAAGTAGGCGGACCATGGGATAGGGTTTATAAACCAGGACAAAATTCAATAATTAGTGATGAGTCAATTATTCAATATCATGATTTTGCACGCTGACTTAAAAACCCCACTCATCGAGTGGGGCTTCTTTTTAATAAACCAGGTAGAGCTTTTTGTATTTATTGTTGGCCATGACAATCTCACCGAATTTGCCGATTTCTTTGATTTCAATTTTCTCTAAGTTATAGCAATTAAAATGAGTAAAATGATCAAACAGTTTATCCACTTGCACAATGTCATCTTTACGCATTGGCTGCCGGCATACCACGCATATCGGTTGCACTTTCTCCAGCACTCTTCTTCCCAAGTTAAATCCCCCCCTTAATATTAGAATTCAATACTTAGAGGGAATTGCCCTTGTTGTTCACAATATTGATTTATTTATATAAGGGAAAACCCCTTTCGATTGAAAAGGGCCTTTATTCTCTCCAACTTTAATAAAACTGATTATTACCGATATAACAATGTAACTACTCACAAGGAGATGGATTCATTGAATTTAGAGGTTCTAACAGCAAAGATTAACAAATACGTAGGAGAAATGGAACTTGCTACCGCCAGGGTTTATATTGAAGAAAATGTTGAAATCTTAAATGAGCATAAAAATATGTTAAATAAGAATGCAAGAGAGTTATTGGATTTCCTTTTAGAACTGCAAGCTGACGGTGGACAACCATTGACGAGAAAGGAAATGGCAATCATTAATGCAATTAATACATATGCAAATAAGTTTGATGTTAGAGGGATCAAGATGCTGGTAAAGGATAATCCTAACCTATTGTTAAGACCAGATGCCCTAGCCTACTTGAATTCTGATGCAAAAACCATTCTTCAAGGCATGGGAGCGATCTCTAGAGAACAATAATTGTAAAAAGCTCCTCTCGATTGAGAAAGGCTTAGTTTGACGATAAGTTTTTGAATCTCACAAAAATAAACAAATTTCAATATATGTTGCATTCATTAAGTAACAGTAATAAAATGGAATTAAATAACAGGGGGGTGCTTTTTATGGCGAAAGACATAATAGAAATAGCTCGTTCCATACAGAGTTTTTATACAAATATTCTCCAAAAAAGTGATTTAACTGAAATGAAAATGCATAAATTACTATATTTTGCACAAAAAAAACACTACGAAAATTTCGGAGAATGGCTTTTTGAGGATGATTTTCAAGGGTGGGTACATGGACCTGTAAATCGCAAAGTTAGAAGTTCTTACTTTAACATATTCGTTTCTGAGGATTCGACCAATTTAACGTTAGAAGAAGAATTAACAATAAGAGAAATAATCTTTGAATATGGCGATTATCCTGCTGAAGTACTTAGTGAAATGAGTCATGATGAAGATGCTTATAAAATTTCCAGGCAAGGCCTTGGTCCTAAGGAAATAGGCACACGTACTATTAAGAAAAGTGATATTATTAAAGATATAATAACTTTTGATAGCGATTATTCTGACGAATGCGAGGTGCGCCAGTAATTGCTAAATCCATATGATAATGTTGGTAAAGTATGCAAATCACTAGAAAAATATTTTGATACACGGACTGGGAGAATAAAAGTAAAAAGTCGTCCAGTCCTTATTATTGGTTTTGAAGACACTTATGATAATCCAATAAAAATTGATTATGAAGTACTTCCTATTTCAAGCTTAGCCAATATCAATCCTGATCCGAATTTTGACTTTTATCTGAATGAAGATACATATAACCTAATAGGTTTGGACAGGCCTTCTTATATTCGGTCACATAAAACTTCTTGGACAAATGTTAAGAATATGAGAATCGATGAAATGCTTGGTGACTTAAAGCAAGCATTGCCTGCAACTTTTAATAGCATTATTGAACTTAATCGTGAGTGGGTTAATAAACGAACTAATGCCCATTCCATTATAATCAGTATCTAATTTCAATGCCCCTCTCGATTGAGAAGGGCTTATTTGTTATTCTTTTCTGCCTTGAATTAACTCTCGATCAAGCGCAACATAAAGCAGGCCAACAGCATCACTTTCCGAAAGTTTATCCTGGTTCAACTGCTCAACCCAATTACGTCCGATTGCTTTATCCCCGTGTGTTGTTGAACTAGATAACCTTGCTAAGACATTTTCAGCTGACTTCTTAATCGCTGCATTCGACGGTTGAAAAAGTGTGTTCGCCATTCCTCCATCATCCTCCTTCGCTAATTTGACTACTGCAGGGCGCGTGATAAGAATCTTCTTATCGTTATTGAAATTATTAATCACTGGACTATATTGCTTTGATGCTAACTGTCCGCGCAAACCGTCCATATCTAAAGCCGGACACTGTTTCCATTCATAACCGGCAAACTCTTGATGACCAAGTATATCTTGATCAGTAAGCGAGAAATCAATCTTCAGTGCTTCCAGCAAACGATAGAGTGACTGATATTGAGCAACAGTCGGTTGGTCATGCCTGAAGTCTCCAATCATGCAAATCCCCAATGTATATCGATTGTGGAGACCGACGTTGTATGAGACTTTATTAAGGTCCATTGTCCAGTAAATGACTCCGTTTTTTCCGATAATCAAAGGGTAGGCGACTTCGGGCCAGTCGAGTTCATTCACATGGTAATTCGCGTATGCTTCAGGTGAACCTTCACGCGTTGCACCATGATGGACGGCTATTTTTTTGATATCTAACAAGGAACGCCTCAAATACCTCTTAGTTTTGTGCTTGGTCAGTTTGTCCCGATAGTCCCTCAATTCTAATAAACTCAGGAAGCGCATATGATCACTCCTATTTTTTCATCAGGCCCTGAGCCTGTAATGCCTTCTTTTGCAGCTGCGCTTTCCTCGATGTATAGGTGTTCTTCCATACGGCATACAAGTTAATGACGAAAGCAGCTCCTGCTCCTACAAGAATTACAAATGCATTAATACTATCCTGGTTAAACCATTCAAATGAAATGCCAATCGTTCCCAAAAATAAAAGGAGAGCTGTTAGGAAGCCCCCCAGAAGTGTTGTGATATCCTTTTTCATTACACTGATCCTCCTTTAAATATTTCAAATACAATGGCAATGACTCCACCGACAACGCCTATCACTGTGGCTGAGATTAGAGCTGTCGTTATTGTTCTTTTCAGCCATTTTGTGTCCTCTTTAATTTCTTTAAGATCACTTTGTATGTTCTGGATGATTTGGTCTTGTAACAATTGCTTGTCCTGAAGACGGCGAATATCACCTTTCATCTCTTCTATGTCTCTTTGCACTGAAGTTTTCCAGATATCCATCTGCTCTGTCGCCTCCAATTTGTTCCCCCCTCTTGAAAGCATAAAAAATACACCTCTACGGGTGCTTTATTTATTGCACATCATCTTCCTGAGTTGCATTAAGAAGTTGCTTTGTATGCCATTGTTTCATCGTACTCTTGCTGTGAAATGAAATTCTTTGCTAACGCTTCATCAATTTGGATCTGCTGAAAATTGAGTGCAGCGTATTCTTTTACCGGTACATGGTATTCTAATGGAATATCTGCAAATCTACGATTGCCATAGAGGTAAATGTCCCTTGCGTAAGATGATGTTCTGAATGAGTAGATTGCCATTGCTTATTCCTCCTATACTCCTGGTGTGGTTGTAAAGTAGAAGTCCATGAATCCTACTAAGTCACTGTTAGTCTGTTGTAATTGCTGTTTTAACGTTTGGTTTTCTAGTTCTAGGTTCTCAATTCGTTTTTCCGGTGTTACGATTTGCGTTAATTCATCTGCGATTCGTTGCTTGTGAGAGTCATAGGTTGCTTGAGTGACAATTGAAATGTCTCCTCCCTCGGTCACTGCTCCGTCATAGAAGAAATATGCCACATTATCATAAGACGGGTAGAGCTGAGAACCGGGAACAATCTGTTCAAGGTTGAGGCCTTTGTAATCAGCTCGGCCTCCCGGGTGAATAAGGTTTGTGATTTTAATAATTTTCATATGATCCTCTCCTTTACCAATAAGCGATATCAAGTCCATAATAGAAATTATCGGTTGCCAAAAGTTTAACAATTCCCGTTCCCGGTACATATTTCCAAAACTCAATAGGAGTGAAATTTGTCCCTAAACCAGCCAACTTAAGGAAAATAATATTCCCCTTTTTATTTAGAAAAGTATGATAATGGTAAGAGGTGTCATTCACGTTCACGAGATAGGTTCCGTTAAAGTCGGTCAATCGGGCATACTTAGCCGACGAGGTATAATAAGCATATAGATTATTTCCGACGGCTCCCCACATTGTTCGAGCTCCTCCAGCGGGAATCGTTTGGATTAAATTTTTATTGTGATCGCGAAGATTCATTAATCCTGCTCCGCTATCGTCATCAACGACATAATCTTTTGAAAAGGCTCTTACGCTGTAAGGTAAAGTAATTTCTTTAATTAAATTAAAATTCTTATCATACATAACCGCGGTATTTGGAGTTTTTACAAGGTCAATAGCATAGAAGTTTCCTGATGCGTCTAAGCCAGCTAACCTCTTACCACTAAACGCGGTTCCATTCGGAACCGTTATCGCGGCAGTGGTTATCCCATTCACTCCAGCCGATAATTCCGAAAAACTCGGAATCCCATCCCCGTCAGCGTCAAGAACTGTCCCGCCTTTGCCAGTGATAGCGTTCTTGACTTGAGTTTTCCCATCACTGACAGATGACTTTAAACTATCAATCTCTGTTTGTACATTACCATCTGTTGTTGAAACATTTGTTGCAGTCATTTCAGCAACGCTGATAACGCCATCATTTACATTAATTCCATTACCAATCATTACATGACCATATTCTGTATTTGACGCTCTTTCCGCCTGATGCGACGCAAATTCTTCCGGTGAAACAACCTTTTGCCATGTACTTTTCCAACTGTTGTTTGCGCCAGATGAGCGCTGATAAACCGCTGTTATTTTTTCCTGTCCGAGGGTAGACGAGTAGAATGAGACTTTTTGAAAAATGAGATATTCTCCAGTCGTGCCGCCTGTTACCTTCGATGTCTCGACTATTGCAGCATTGTTTGCAGAATGACCGATTTCGGTTCTCCATGCTGCAGCTGCAGTCGAAGATAAAGTGAATACAGAAACTCCATTCGGGTAGGCAGCTGGTAAATCAGAAACTGCCTTTGCTGAGATTACGTTTACTTTTTCCGAAGTTACATCTGTTGAATTCGCTTTTCCCCCTATTGAGCTGTCGATCTTACGAAAGTTTTCATTAAGCATGGTCTCAATATTAAACGTATCATTGCCATCCGCGATAGGATCCTTGAGATACAATGATAAATTCGGAGTGTTTTCCGCCATTAGCTGTCACCTCCAGCAAATTTATTCAAGGTTAACGATTCCACTTCTGTAAGAGTCATACTTTGATGTATGTCTTTAATCAGAATGAAAAGAAATACATACTCGATTAACAGATGGGCAGGAACGATCTCCCTCAAAGCGTTTTTAACGTCTTGTAGGTTGGCTGGTACACCGTAATTAGAAGTGAATTTTATTTCCACCTTCTCAGGCATCTCGATAACTTCAATTTCCCCGTTATACCAGGATTCAGCAACATCTTTCACAAGAGATACTGTCGTTACCCCTGCGCCTCGAATTTTCGATTTTAAAACGGATCTTCGTTGATCGATAGGCTTCGAACTGTCAGGGTATATTCCGAAAAACTCTTCCCACCTGTCCAGTCCCCATGTTGTTTTTTCGATGAACAGTTGATCAAGGACATCATCCACTGAGTTTTGCAAATCCGTTAACACTAAAGCGTCTGCATTCACCAGTTCAGAAAAGTCCTTAATCTGATCATAGAAACGAGGCAACTCTTTCTTTAATTCGATAACCATTTCATTGACTGTGATCATGTGAAGGTCACCGTTCCCATTACCGGTACTTGCTCAGTTGCCGGTTGGATATTAACCGTTCCGCCATTAACCAATAGATCGGTATAGTCAATGATTGGAGGCAAGTCCAAAAGTATATTTGCAATGCGGGTATACCGAATCAATTCTGCTTCTCCGGTAATATCATTGGTTTTGAATGCGATAGACTGCAAGTATTCTCTCAAGCCTTCAGTAAACTGTGACTCTACGTCCTCTACAGTTGCTCCTGGAGCCAGGGTAAGTGTAGCCGTTACATTAACCGGCAATTCTACTGCTGATACTACAGTCACAATGGCGCCGATTGGCCTCTCCTTCTCAATCAGCTCGACAGCTTCGTCAATGGTCCCTTGCGTAACTGCAGTGCTCTCGTTACTCACCAGAACGACCTTGACGGTATTAGGTCCATTCCAAACTGGCAGAACCTTCACACCACCCACGTTAGGAACGGAGAGAGCCCATTGTTCATAATGGTACACATTTCCGCTGGTCGCTTGCCGTTGTACCCTTATTTTTAACCTGTTCTTTAAACTATCATCAGACTCTTCATCGATCGCCGAAACCAATACATCCGTTAGCACAGCTGATCCAAGTCCAGTAACAGGTTGAAGAGGAATGATTTCACCGGATCCACTATTCCCGCCGGTCCCTGTTTGTTCAGCGGTCAATTTATACTCACCCACTGATATCCGTTCGGATACAAGGAACGTCGCATCCTCATAGGCAAACCTAGTGTTGAGAGGGATATCCATAAGGGCTCCTGTAGAGTCGCGAAAAACACCTTTCCTAACGGCTTGTGTTGCCAGCTTCCTGTAAACGCCGAATTCAGCAGCACGCAGTGTTAGGTACTCACCATCAGCTGTGTCAGCAAATGCCAGGCTAAGGAATACATCCAGAAAGCTATATAGTTCCGCTATTTTTGGAGCGATATAAACAGTCGCGTCATATATCACGGATCCTTCACGCTTATCTATCGAGTCATCAATAGACTCGAGTATTTGATCTCTGATGGCCTCGAATGTTTTATCCTCAAACAAAAGGAATCACCCCTCTCAGCACATTTACATCGCCGTAAACCGTTTTTGCGGTGAATGAAATATATGCTTCGTCTTTTATAAATTCTAATGTCATATCCTCAATGGAAGTAATTCTGTCATCCTGCAGAAGAGCTTCTTCAATCCGTCTTGGAAGTTCCCCTCTTACGAAAAGTTGCTCATACCCTATCAAACTCTCAAAGCCGTAGTCCTCGGAGTAAATCAAGTGGGCGAACCTCCTGGTATTCAGCACTTTGAAAACGGCCTGCTCCATCGCCTCTCGTCCATCAATGAACCCCCGACATCTACCCCTGACAAAATCAAGCTTATAAGTTTTATTGGGCGCATTCTCTTCCTCGATGACGTCCATGTCTTCCGTCAGCGTTATCCCTTCTTCGGGTAGGACCATATCAATTAGCCTCCCTTATAACGATCGATTACGATATATTGATGGCCGCCCTGGACTCTAGAAAGAATGACTTTGTCCCCGGGTTTTAAGCCATCGTTGAATTTCATGACCACTGCCTCTGCTGAATTATTGATAATTACGTTTCTTTCGTGCACGGTTAAATGCTCGGAGACGACTAGGAATTCTTCTGGCAAAGTCAGTTTTGAATGAATCTCGACACTTAATGGGCTTATTGTTTTAACCACCCCGAAAGTATGCTCAACAGGGTTCGTAGCTGCTACTGCTTTCAGGGCAGTTCGTTTAATTAAATCGACCAGGCTCATTAAATCACCTTCACTTTCAGGGACATCGTATGAATCCCTTCTTTCCATCGATGAGTGCATTCATCCACAAGGAAATATTCTTTTATCCCTATTTTCTCGATATAAATAAAAACCATGGATCCAGCTCTTATCTTCCAATTACCAAGGCATTCAATATCAAGAGTCCTGGATGGATTTCCTTTCAACTGGATATATTTTGTGCCGAGATCTTTAATCTGAGCATCAGTCATGTTCTCATCGATTTTCTTCCAGTGTTGGAGCAGGCCCCATTTTTTCTGCTTTGTGGAATCTTCAAAAATAAAGGTTTCTCTCTTACCTCTTTTTTTGTTATCCCGAACGAACTTAACCCTGTTATAGGTGTCGTTGTCAATCGACCGTTTATAATTAAAACTAAAAAGCAGACTATCTTCACCAATATAGAAATCGTCTGCTTTTATAACCATATTCTTGATGTTTTTTAGAGACAATTTGCCGAAATCATCAAACAGGATATAATTCTGGTTGGTTGCAACTAACGAGGCGTCCAAAAACTTTGAAACCACATCAAAAGCCTTTTTCCCATCCTCTACAATTCCAGGAGAAACATAACCTGTGTTCTCGAAAGTGCCAACTTTTAGACCGAACCTCTTACAAATGGTCAAGATGGCTTTGTCGGCAGGACTAGCCGGAATTACAAAAGTGTCCTCATTCATCAAATATCGAAGCTGATCATATGCTTTGATGGTCATGACACTGTCTTTTGAATATCCATCATCAAAGAGATATCCGTAGAAAACTTTGTGTTTGCCATCCATCACACGAACGATTGCCCCTGATTGAATAGGATACTTTAAAGGGTTTTCCAGGACTAGACTTGCTTCGACCGTTCCGGCTTTACCGATTCGTTCAGTCTTCCAAGTTAAATCCCTTATAGGGATGTCATACACATCGCCCTGGCGATTATCAATTAAGAATTCCATCATGCACTCCTCATTTCGGAGGAAGTTTTATTTTCAGGCCAATTGGCAGCCTTCTATAATCGCTCTTCTTAATATTGTTGAGTTTAGCGATTTCCGGATATCTGGTGCCGCTTCCTAAAAACTTCTCAGCCACCTTCCACAGACTATCGCCTTTAACAAGAGAATAGGTTTTATACCGTGGTTTAGGATTTTGTCTAGGCGGCGTCTTCTTTTTAACGGCAACCGGCTTGTTTGTGGATGGCGACTTTTTTATTTTCATTTTCTGAATACCAAATGGCTTGTACTGTTTCAAATGCAAACTGAAGTTCACATCGTTAGATCCGAATTGTTCGTCGTATGTGAATTCTTCAATTGTCGTAAGAAGATTGATCGTGAATGCACCATTAGCATAGATATAACGAACAGAAGTCCGTTCTTCATGCCATTTTTTTATTTTATCGATATAAAACTTAGGTTGTTGTTGGCCAGAAGTCGAAAATGCATACTTCTGACCAGGTAGAAATGATTCTATTGTAAACTCCTGAAGCTCTACATCTTTCGGAACATTGACACTTCCTAGCTTCGCAATCTTGAATTCTTCCCCAGACCCCTTCATTGTAACCTCAATCTTTTCGGGGTTAACAGGCAGCCGAAATCCCTCGGTATCATTGTTGATACTCAAATAAATACCATTGGTCATTAGTAAGCCCCCTCAGCACTGCGAGCTATTTCGTCAATCATGGTGCTTTCGATTTTGCTGACAATCTTATCGATATCCGCCTCTTCTCTCACGGTTGTTCCTTCGAATTTCACAGTAGGAGTGAGAGTTACCTTCACTTCTTTTATTGAACGGTTCTCTGCGAAATCCCTGAGGAACCTTAGATCTTCATCAGCAATGTTGATTTCGTCATCGATCTTACCCACCGAATCGAGTTTTCCTCCGGTTGGGTTTTTACCCTTGCCGCCACCAAGTGGATTTCCCATTTTATCTGCTCCCTCGAGAGCCTTGATGAGCGAATCGTCAATTTTTCCGTTGAATGGATTCGATGCCTGGTCAGGTCCTTTAAATAATCCCTTAACCTTATCAATCGCCCCATTTAGTTTTTCCGAAGCTGAAAGGGATAACTTTTCGCCGACATTTTTACCTTTATTGAATGCCGCTGGAACATTACCAAGGCCTAATCGAGGTAGGCTCACTACATTCTCGGCACTTGTCGGTGCTTTTAAATTGCTGGCCATGTTCTGCAACTTATTTGAGATGCCTGACACTGATCCAGCATCAAGCTTACCTACCTTGCCAATATCAACACCAGGAATCATATTTAGAGCCGCTATCAGTCCGTTGATGCCGCCAATTGCGATATTGGCTGCTGTGACAAATACTTTGGCCAGAATGTCAGCTGCTCCTTCAAATGACCCTGCCATCGATGCCATCATATCGATGCCGCCTTTGGCTAAATCGTAGAATAGCTTTTTGGCCGCATATGTTGGATCGATGAACACGTTGATCAGGAACTCGGCAAAACTAATAATGAAATTCCACATCGTGGCAAACACGTTCCAGACGTACACACCAAGTGCGGAAAACAGGCCGGTTATAAAACCGATGACGCTCGCTGTCTGGTTACCCCATGTGACCATGGCATAGACCACAAGTGCGATAACCGCGACGAACGCAATCAGGATCCAAGTGCCAGGGAAAGCGTACATTGCCGCATTCAATCCGTGCTGTGCCACCGTCTGAGCGAATGTCGCTCCGGTTGCTGCCATTGATGCTGCCGCCTGAAATGCTTTCGCTGCATTCAATGCCCACGTTGCGACGGTTACTAATCCGAGTATCCCGAGATATCCAATCAGGGCACCTGAGAGAACTGCGATGATCGGTCCGATGATGGACCAATTCTCGGCCATGAAGCTGCCAATCGCCCCTACCCTGTTGTAAAACCCTTCGAGTGTGTCGAACACCAGTCCCATTCCTGCGACGAACATATTCACGAAGAACATTGCGTGACCCGCCAGGACTCCGAATGCATCTGAGTTCACGAATTGATTGAACCTTACGAGTATCGGTTCAAATGCCCTTGTCGCCCAGTTACCCAGCATCGTCATGGCTTGTCCGAAGGTCATCGGCATTTTACTGAACTTATCCTCGATGTCATCCGCTGCCTTGAACAGGGCTCCTTTGATGATGTCCGCTGTGATGGTTCCCTCAGCTGACATATCCTTCAGCTCACCCTTTGACTTGCCAGTGAACTCCGCAATGGATTGTGCTAGTAACGGCGCATTCTCCATGATGGAACGGAATTCATCGCCCTGGAGCTTTCCTGCTGCCATTGCCTGGGTAAGCTGATACATACCTGCCTGACGTTCCTGAGTCGATGCACCGGATACGGCAAAAGCTTTACCCATTAGCTCAGCAAATCGAATGGCCTCTTTGTTACCACTGAAGGCTTCCTCTGCTAAAAGGTTCAACTTTGCCACCGAGCTTGCCATGTCGTTATATCCGGATTTACTCCGCTGGGCCGCGTTATACACCTCGTTCTGCAGCTGCACCTGTGTTTGCAACCCGTCGTTGACAAGAGATAGCCGGGCTGCAGTTGAAACGTAGGTGTCAGATGCTGTGGTCAGCTTGTTGAATCCACTGATCAGCGCTTGTACGGAAAGATAGGCAGCTGCCGCACCTACAAAGCTAGAAAAGAAGTTCCGCACAGCGCCCGTGGCCCTTCCAATAGGACCCGGCAGATTGGTGAATTGTTCTTGTAACGGCCTTGTGCCGTTTATACGCGCCGTTCGGGCTGCCGACATGAATCGCTCCAAATCAGCCGAAGCTGACTGCAATCCTGTTCGCGCCCTGGATAACCCTCGATTTTCTACGTTACCTGCTGACCGGTTCATCTTCTCCATGGTGGAGATTGTCTGATCCATCGCCTTTATGATCTTTTGCAGAGGCCCTGTCATACGGTCCTGTAATCCTAGACTGGTTTGAGTACCTGACATGTATTCACCTCCTGACTACTTTTTCATCTTGTTTTTAATCTTTTTCTGCTCGATTTGAATACTTGCAATCACTAAAGCTTTTTCTCTAGCATTCAAATCCAACCATTGCTTCGGTGTCCAATAAAAGTTATGGAGGGTATAGTGATAATAATTTGCCTCTGGATCCGCATCATCACCATACCCTCCTTCTATTAGTTTTTTGCTTCTTCGATCAAGTCGTCAGTGGAGTCCCCGAGACCGCTAAGCTCAATAACCTTCTCAGAGATTTTCGTAGCTTCTCCTGCGTAAAACATTTCATTGAACAATGCTGTAGCGCCCCGCACGCCATAGTCTTCCTGAAGCTCAAGAGATTGAAGATCAGGATGGACAATCGACGCAACCGCAATTTCACGATTGTATTTCACGGGGTTAAACACTCGTTCTTGTTTTCCTTTTTTACCTGCCTTGTTCTCAAAACACATTTCTGTGATTCGATCACCTTCTGCAGATGTTAAAGGACGAAGGATAATTGGTTCGTCAAATCGCTCGAGTTTCAGTTCCACATTTTCAACTTTTTTTACATTGGCCTTTAAGAAGCTTTTAAGATTGCCCATCTGTATAATCTCCCTCTCTACTTATCTATTCGATAGTTTTAAAACGTTCGAGGATTTCTAGGTCATCCCAAGTGAAATCACTCTCATCCGTCAAAGTGTCTTCAGTATCGCCGTCAAGCATAGCAATGAGAGCACTGTCCGGTACCAGGTTCTTTAGCAGTACTGACTGCCTTCCTGCACGGCTGGTTACATCAGCATTCGTGATCATGACATCAATCTGAGGAGTAACACCGTTTTTTACGAAGTTGTATACGTAGTCGCGCATTTCTGGACGATGATAGTGAATGGTCCAGCTGCCAACACCTTCAGCACCAACTACCTTCGAGCCCTTCATCCTCTTGCCAACTGCTTTTACATCAGCTTTTAACAAGTTGATACGGGCTTCAATTTTCACGATTTCAGCAAATTCATGGACACGGCCGTCAATTGTAGCAAAAACCGTACCTTCCTTACCGCTGATCACATCATTATTCTGTAAAATGGCCATTCAGCGTTCCCTCCCTACTGACAGTTAACTGTCATGTATAGTTTTTCCATAGCGTCGTTAAATTTGATTGACATTTCAACAACGACACCGTCTTTATCTACTCCCTCAGTGATCGTAATCTCATCAGGAATATAAGCATCAATCGCACCCCTGCCTACAAGTGGATCCAGTACTACTGTCATAATCTGACCCTTGAAAAGGTTCCTTCCGGTTAAGTTGTTGGTCACCTTTCCGATGAAAAAGCGAGAATAGATGTGCTGGACATTATTGGCGATAATATCCATGGTCCTGACCAACTTGTTTTTGCGGAAGTCCTGGTTGTGTTCTGGAGTGAAGGAACGGAAAGTATTAATATCCTGTTCAACGACAACACGGTCCACTCCATCAGCGCCGGCATCATACGTATAAACGATATGGCCTTGTTTGAGGGCATCAACGATGTCATCATGGCCAAGTCGCTCTACATCGATCGCGCCTGGATACTCCGCATAGGTCAAAGAATTAGTTGTGGCAGCAGCATAGGCACCTGCGTACCAGTACAACGCATCAGCTGCAGGTAGAACTTCTCCACCTGTTAGAGTGACACCGTTTAGTACGGATACTACACCTTTGTAATCTGCCGTATTGTAATCATTGACAACAAGAGTGACATTCTTACCCTGAGACTCCCTTAACTGTTTGACCTTTACCGCCATCAGTTGCTTAATGGATTCGTCAGAAGTCGATACAGCTACAACCTTGAAGTTTTGCATATCAAGAGCTGTTGCAAAATCTGCATATGATTCACTTGTTGATGCGACAGTTGTTCCACCAGCTAAAGATAGAGTGGCATCAGCTGCAGGAAGTTCTCCGGAGAAAACAACATAATCATTCGCGACTAGATCCGCTGCAGTTGCAACAACCTGAGAGTCAACTTGGCTGCCTTCAAAGAAAGTCTTAACTGTTGAATCCGTCAATCCTTTGGTGACTACAACAGTTATTTTGTTTCCATCAGTACCGCCATATTTTGCTGTCGCAATGAAAGGAGTGCTCGTAGCCGTGGCTTTTTCTCCGGCTCCGGATAGATTGTACACGCTGATATCACTAGTCGCTTTGAATGATTCCCGCAAGGATTTAATGTCATCCAGCGCCTTACCGAAAAGAGATTTGAACGCTGTTTTCGGATTAACTTCCACGAATTGTCCTGTTGGACCCCAATCGAGGGACAAAGGAATAATCAACTTTCCTGCTGAATCAAGACCAGCCACAGATGGAGTGTTTGATTCAAAATTGATATATGCGCCAGGGCGCACTTTGTTTTGTGTTTCCCAAGTTCCGCCAGTCATTACTTAACCTCCTTCTTCTTCCACTCATTCACTAGGTTTTTTACATCGATCTGAGTGTACTTTTTCTTATCATTAAGGACTACCTGTAAAATCAGCCGTTCCTTACTGTTTTTAGCTGCATCAACAAATGCCTGCTTACTGTAGGTTTGTTGTTTACCGGCCTTCTCTGCCATTACAGCACCTCCAAGTTTGCCATCAGGATGTCTTCTTTAACATCCTGTAAATATACTTTGATAGAAAATGTGATGATCAAAGTACGGTCGTGTTTTTCCGATTGAATATTATGGACGTGAAACCGATCAGCGATGTAGAGGAAGTTTGAATAGAACATCTCGTTCACTAAATCGCATTCAGAATGATACAACCTTTCATCCAAAGGAAAAAAAGTGATCACGAATGGATAGGTACGTTCTAAATTTATGCCCAGCTTTCGCTCCTGGTCTGATGTAAGAGTGCGCAAAATAAAAGCAGGGGTAATCAACCCCTGCTGCACGTCTTCATCATATACTTTGTAACCTGGAAACACGCTTTTCAGTTGGGCGATTATGAGAGTCTTCAACTCATCAATCAAAATAATCCCCTCATTTCCTTCTCGACTTCACGCTGCCACATTCTCGGTGCGATCCGTTCCATTTCATCCATCGTCAGTTTCAACATGAACTTTCCTTCTACCCACCCGACTGTCTGACCTGCCACAACAATCCGGTGCCCTTTCTCAACAAAAGAAGCATATTCAACCTGGTTATACACTACAATGAAAAACGTATCTCCACGTTTAAATACATAGTGTTTCCAGTTGTTCCGCAAGTCTCCAGTGTCAACAGGTGTCATTTTTTTCACCTTTCGAACTGCCATCAATCCAATTCGGTTTGCTATGCGCATGTGAATCTTATGAGACTCCTTCAAAAGATCCACCAGTTTGTCTTTCATAACTTTCATTTCGGAGAATTCATATCCCATTATGCATACCCCTTGAATTTCAGGCGGACTTCCTGGTGAGATACATATTTAAATGGCTTTCGCGCCGTTTCGTATTCCTCACCGTTGATAGTGATGATATCACCAGCGCGAATTTCATATGCTGCAGAAAGGAACATCTTTTCATCATAGTCGATGACATGAGCAGCCTGTTGATTGGAGTTATCCAGAGTTGACTGCCCCATTGTGGATAACCTACAAGGAACATCGGTATAAATGGTGACCCAATCCATTCCGTCAGCTCCATTAGGTTTTACAACCTCCTGGTGCCGCTTGATGGTGGCCCGCTTATCATACATCATCTCAACAGCCGGGATAGCTTTGCTCATTATGGCTTTGATATCCACAACTACCACCTTACCTTACGGAAACGCAGCAGCTGCGAGTTATAGTTGAACAGAAGATTTTCGACTTCTGCTTCACCTAACCCTGGTTTAGATCCTTCGAACGTTACTTGGACATCGCCTTCTTTTACCGATTTCACGGAATTAGGTGTTTCCCCTGTACTGCTCAGAAGGCGACGCCGTTGATCAGCTGATATGGCATCGATGGTCATCTCTGCATGGGTGAAAACTAGCTCGCTAGGTACCGATTGGATATTACAAAAGTTCTTGATAGCCTGTCCTGTCTCCGCAACATACAGAGCCAGGACATCATCACTAGGCAGTTGTTCTGACGGTACTTTTGCCTTTACGATCTCAAAAACGTCCAAGTCCTCCACCTCCTATTTTTCGAGGTGGTTTTTAAGGACCTCGAACAATTCTTTTTTATCTGCTGACTTCTTGAAATCAACTTCATCCTTCTCCAGAATGTCGATGATCTGCTCTCTGGTAATCTTGTCGTATTCAAGCTCGCCATCCCCTGTGTTCTCCGGGTTCTTAGGTTCCTCAGCGACAAAATCAAACAAGTCCTCGCGCATGTGTTCGTCTTGGATGGACAGTTCCTCACCCTTGACGTAGGACTTGCCGTTATAACGGACATTAATTCCTTTTACTTTGACGATCATTAGAAATAGCCTCCTTATGCGATTGGTTTTGCCTGGAATACTTCATCAGCTGCAGCGAATGAAGGTAGCGCAGTAGCAACAGCTTTTGTCCAAGTGCCGACTGGATCAACAGTCTCTTCATAAACCATAGCCAGGATATTTCCGACCTTAGTGATATCGATTGCTGGATCACGCATTAAGCGGATTTCCTCAGGAGTAGGTCCGTAAATGGTCTCTCCAAGAGTACCTTCGCTGAACAACACAAGCGCATTCTGAGCGAAATAACGCTTCTGAGTGTACGTACCGTTAGCGTTTTGAACACGATACTTGTTGTCGTAAGCAGCAAGAACAGGAAGGCCATGCTGCTCAAGGAAAGCATTCAAGTCCTGTCGTGTAGGTACACGCTGTGAACCTGTGCCGAAGAGCGCACCAACAATCTTAGGATGGCGCATTAATGCTTGCATGACTGCATTTGATGTCAGGCCTCGAGTCGGACGTGTTGGCAGCGTATCTGCCCAGCGCTCAAGGTCACCGATAGGATCAGATGATGCATCTGTCCATGCAGCTGTGCCCGCTAGAGCCTCCTTGTGCTCATCAGGCACTTGATAGTCGATTTCCATATTCAAACCGTTCCTTTGCAATGTCACAACACCACTAGCAAGTGCTTCCATGCGCATTGCTTCCACACGAGCGCGAACACCGTTAACAAGTGTATCCACGTCATTGAATACGTTCTTCATCAGGTACTCTTGCTCAGCAGCACTACGAGGTGCGTTAAGAGCGATGATATCCTCTTCCTTCATTTGCATCTTACGCTTGATCAACGCAAGCTCCAATGCCATTGCGCTAGCTTCACGAGAGCCGATCTCAGCTTCTGTGTTAAAATCGTGAACATTAGCTGCGACAGGCAGGGAACCTGCACCCTTAATCATGTCGAATTTCAGACTCTGACGCTTATTCTCCGGGAATAGCGTTTCACCCAACAGTGCAGGGTACTGGCGTTGGCTAGTATAAGTCAACAGTTCGGATTGGTTAAATAATTCTAATACATCTGGCATAGTGTTTTAGCTCCTTTTCTATTCAAAATTTAATCGATTTTAGCGGAATGTGATTTTGGTTAATGCATCTTTCGCAAGAGCAGCTGGCGCAACAGGTAGACGTGCTTCAAGGACATACCCTTCAACCATCACTGCTCCTGGCTGTGGACCTTCAGTCACATCTACATCACTGAACAGGATGCCTTTAGCTGTGGCATCGTTTGCTGGCCAGATTGTACCTGCAGGAACGATTTTACGTCCTTCTGCATTGGCAGTTACTCCGGCATCAGAGATCTGCTCAGTGAAATTTTGATAACGTGCACTTGCTAAAAAGTTAATACGTTCTGCTGTTTGCTTTTTTACATACGGCATGTGTTATGCTCCTTTCTTATTTCCATGGGTTATTTTCCGAAACTTTGGCCGCTTCGTTTGCTTGTTTAGCAAAAAGCGAACCTGGTGTTTCATCGGTTGTGCCTGTTCCAGGCTTTGTGCCTCCTACTCTGAATCCAGAAGGCTTAGCCGGCTGTTCAGGCACAAACAAAAAGGGCTTGGATTCCTTGAGAGTCTTGATTTGCTCATCCAGCCCTTTCTTTACTGATCCATCCTCGCCTACTTCAATCGTTGCTTTATCCAACAACGTGGATACAAGGTCAGCATCGTGGACCTTCCCAGCAAGTGCTAGCTTAACTGCGCTTGCCAATTGTGCATCCTTCAGCTTAGTTTCGTATGCTTCCTTGTCGACTTTGTATTGCTTCTCAAGGTCAGCAAACTTAGTTTGCAGCTCCTCATTGCCTTCCGCTTTTTTCTTCAGGTCTTTGAGGTCTGCGTCCCTTGCGTCCAGCTGCTTCTTCAGGTCATCCAGACTTGAAGACAATTCATTTGCCTTTTGCTTCTGTGCCTCGACTGTTTTCCCGTGTTCTGCCATGATTTTATCAATAGCCTCTTTTTCCAGTCCAAGGCCTTCTAAGAAATCTCTTTTCATTGTGGATCTCCTCTCAATACGTTTTTTTACGAGGTCACGACCTCATGAGGCTTTGGTAGTTTACGCCCACAAATGCTAACATGGCCAGTCGCTATTTACGGATAGCTCCGAGATAATTGGACCACCTTACCTTTCCGCTTTATCAGCTCCAAAGTTCAGGTTGTTATCTTTCAACACCTGATATAGAACGATGCCTAAGCGATTCACCATGTCCTCATCGTGCTCATTAAACCCGGCCTCGAAAAGACAAGCATGAATGATTTCATGTACCAGGGTTTGTTCCTTTTTAGTCTTCGGCAAATTCTTTAGAAGTTCGATTTTAGATTCTGTGTAGAGGCATGAGCCTGCATAACTCGTGCTACCATCCAGGATGACAACATCCACTTCCTCAATTTCATAATCAATGCCAGCGACCTTGATTTTATCCGGAATCATGTGAACACCTACTTTACGCTACGTATTGGTTGTACCAATCCTTGAAGGTGACAGTGTCAACCAGTCCATCTTTTGATTGTCTCTGTTCCCCATCCATGTACTCATCCTCATCAAAATAGGCAACGGTAGTGCTCCTGCAGCGCACATGGAACGGCGGCGCTGTTTTGCCTGGCTGATAGTTTGAAACATCGTAAATTTCTCCATCTTCTTCACGGCAGCGATCTGACGTTCTGAAATCGAGTGTGGCTAGAATTTCATACTTATCGACTCCTGCATCCTGGTAACTGTTATGAGCAGCGTACCCGTGGAAGAAGTTAGCTTCTGTCCTGACTAACGCCTCGGCCCTTGAATAAGAAACGTCTGCGACATTGGCAAGAGCTCGTGATGTACGTTTCAGTGAACGACCTGCCGTGAAGCTTTTTTCAAGTTCATTCTGGATTTTTTGCAATGCTTCACTTTGATGACCCCAAATCCGAGGCGAGAATTCCTTCCCGCTCCAGTTATAGGAGAGAATTGTCTTCATCGTGTCATCATCCAACCTGGCCACAGAACCTGCGAAAACACCTGCCTGATAGAAGTCATACATGTGTTTGAAATAGGAATCGTGATAGACCTCAGCGAGTCCAGAATAGGTAATGTCCTGTAATCCGTTTGTGCCGCCGTAAAGCTCAATCATCGTCATTCGAATCTTAGCTTCTAATGCCTCGAGGCGAGAGATGCGAACACGGTAACTGATGGCATTCAGCAGCAAGTTGTATTCTGGATTTCCTGTCAGAGACAATGCTCTGAACTTCTCCAAATTAACTGATTTAAACTCTTCCAGCTCTTTGGAGTTGAGGATCTTGCGGGCCTCTTTCATTGTCACTTTATTTTCAACAGCGTAGCGGCCATAGAATGCTTCAATCTCTCGGATAATCTCAAGCTGCGCTTCCCTCAATCTATTCTGGTATTGCGAGAGGTACTTGCTCGCAATCAGCTGGGCTTCCATCTCCCGTTGAGCTGCGCGTTCATCCCAATACCTACTCATTGTTATTCACATCTTTATTAAATGCTGCATTGTACTCCTGCTTCAGCTGCTCATTAGTCTTCTGCTGCATGGATGCTTCTTGTTCTTTCAATCGTTGTTCAACATCTCGTGTGTACCACGGATGGTTCTCGCGGATTGTCTTATCATCCAGGATGCCAACTGAATTAGAGCAGTCTTCAATGACTTCTGATTCGTTGATGATAATGTCTCGATTGAAGATGATATCAACCGAATCATTCGTGAAGTCACCTCTGCCGGTCAAAATGAAATGCTGATCCACAAACCAGATAAGGTGCTCCAGGCTCGATTGAAACTCTGATTCAAGGATGTTGCAGTCCATATCGAGGTCTGAATAACGATATCTCAGAGCAACACCTGATGCATTGCCTAGGTCATCATCTGTCGTATCGACACCGCGGCCGAACTCATAGATGGACTTACGGTCCCGGTCAATCTCCTTCTCAGCTGCTTCGGTTTGAGGTGTTGCCTGGAGTTTATCCAAGTCACCGCCCTCACCAAATTTGATTGCCCTAAACGTTCTGAGGTTCTCCATGAACTCTGCTAAGCTCTCACCCTCGTAACCTACTAACTTATAGATAAAGTGAGGGATATCCGCCAAAAGGTCAGCATTGGTTGATGCCTGCAGATTGTAGTTATCGACTAGCGATTTAATTGAATCGATTAGCGGCTGCTCTTCCTCGTTGTACTTGAAAGGAATCAGCGGGATTCGCTCCCAGAGCAGCTCCTGTTCACCGATTTTGGCGTGGTAGGTTTGCTCCTCTTTCTCCACGTTCAGAACCAACTTGCCGCCATCCAGAATGAAATGAGTAATGCCGTATGGATGATGGTATTCAACAAGAGTCACCGTTTTCTTCAGTTTATTGATGTAACGGACCTCGTCATAAAAATACAAAAAGGCCTGCACTTCTGTATGTTCATCGTCAGCCCAGAAAGGCAAAATGCGCTCACTCTTAAGCTTGCGGATCCTGAACTCCCCGTTCTCATCGTAATGGACATATAGAAAGGCAATGCCTTTATTGATTGATTCTTTACCAAGATTTTTAATTGTTTTCAGGTTGTTCCTGTTGAATACTTCTTCCTCAAGCAGTTTTGCGTAAGTGTCCTTCTCTGTTGAAATCGTAGGCTGCTTTGATAAGAGATAACCGACTTTTTGGTTGACCAGTTTCTTAACAAAATCGTGCTCTAGCTTATTATTCGACTTCCAATCAAGGTCCACTTTCTTGGTTGTGCGAATGTCAGTCTTATTTTTGTAGTATTCCTCACCAAGGATCATTAATTTACGAACCTCTGACTTCATCCAGCTCTGCAGCTCGAGTTCCAGGACTTCCTCATCGGTAATGAGCCCTTCAGGAAGATTATCAATGATCTCATTGAACTTTTCGTAATCTGCCTGTCCAAACAAATGGGATAGAACCATTCTCTATCACCTCACTTCAAGAATTTAATATTGTCATTGAATAAGATTGTATTAACGAAATAGCGGTCAGCATCCATCTGGTGATCATTCTGCTTCACTGGCTTATCTTCACCACGTGCTATAGCCTTCTCATCCCAAACATAAGAGTGAATCTCCCTCAATGTTTCCTTGCAGACGTCGTTATATTTAATCAATCCAGTCGATAAGGCAGTGGCCATGTTTCGAATGCCTTGCAAAACATCATTCCTGGCCTTCTTTACAACCCACCCACGTTTTTTAAGCAGGATAATGAATGAGCTAGCACTTGGGTCAACGACAATTGTCTTTGTCAATCCTTCTGCAAACTCTTCAAGATCGTTCGCATATTGTTCATCCGTTTTTTGAATTTTTCTTTGCCTGCCATCATAATGGTACTCTTTGACTTTGTACCATACTCCATCGCATAGCCCCCACAGACCGAAAGCCATCGGGTTCTGTGTACCATAGTCACTTGCTATCTTGTAATCTGTGTAGCGCCTTGGTTCAGTTTTAACGACATGCTCATCTTTATCAAACATATCGTAAATGATTCCCTCGGCCATTACCCACAAGCCAAGAATGTACCGCTTATAGAACACACCGGCAAACATGCGGCGATAACGCTCTTTTACGTTTTCGGACAATGATAAATTGTCGTCCATCGTAAAGTGCAGATAAATAAGCTTCTTATCTTTCTTTTTATCGATCCAATTGACCTTGAACCAATGATAAGGACCAGCTGGGTTGCAGTTGAACCAATACTTTGACCCGTCGACAGAACAACGACCGGTTGCCTGGCTGACAAAGCTTTCCGGCATCAATGCGACTTCATCGAAGAATACGCCAGCAAGTGTGATCCCCTGAATCAGGTCCTGGGAACGTTCATCCTTACCGCCGAAAATGTAAAAGTAATTCACTTTGCCATTCTTACTGATGATAATCAGGTTGTCTGCTCGTTGATCCTTTATTTTGTAACCACGAGCTCTTAGCATTAATTTAAGCCAGAACAATACGTTCCTGCGGAATGAGCCAATTGTCTTCCCACACATACCAAAATTCTGTTGATCAAACGCAAAAAAAGCCCAGAGTACGAATGATAATGACATGGATAGTGTCTTTCCGCTCCGGATCGCTCCGTCTGCGATAACTCCATCTTTATCTTTCATCGGAGAAGTAGGCAGCCACCAAGTAAGGATTTTCATCTGCTTCTTTGAGAATGGTTGGAATTTAAACACAGCTGCTTTAATCTTCTTCAGCATCGTCCCATACCTCATCCACTTTGCCTTGAAGAGCTTCTAAGAAACCGTCATCCTCAGTTTCCCCATCCTCACCAGTAGCTTTCAGTTTCTCGAATTCCAACTTCTCTCTTGCTAGCTTAAGCTTCTCTTCCTCTACTTTTCGCTTGAATTGATCTGGTAGAATATCAAAGTATCTGTCTAGTTTATCTAGTGCCCACTTGCGGTCCTCGAGCTTAATGGATACGCCATCCTTACCTTGCTTAACCTCAGATATGATGGTTCCATCCACAAAGCCCGCATCCTTGAAATCTACATAATTAACCTCTTTGTATACCTGATTGCCTTCTTCATCTAATACCGGACCAAACGCGCTCATTACAGGTACTTCTCTTTGCCCGAATGTCAGATAATCGGTGATGTCGGAAAACGCAATCTTGATGTATTTGTTTAGCACATCCACAGCTTCAATGAATAACTCGTTGGTCATCGCCTGCTTGATTCGCTTGATTTCCTCACGAACTTTAACATTGGTTAACAATCTAGACCCTTGTACATGTGCTGTAACAGAAGAATAGCCTGCATTGATAGCAGATTGAGTCGCATTGAAGGTTCGAACGTAATAGAGGCAGAATATCCTTTGTTTCTCGGTAAGCTCACTGTCCTCAAGAAAATTGTCCAGCGTAATATCTTCATCCAACTCAAGAGGATGCAGCTTCTCTTTCTTTTTCGGAGTACTCCGTTTATTCGTTTGTAGTACTCCATTTGTTTGTTGTACCCATTTATCTTTCGATTTCCAAGCACCAATGGTCTTTTCTGGGACACCTAATTGTTCAGCTAAGGCTCTATTAGTTATTTCGCCTTTCTTCTCTTTCCATAGTTCGAAGGCTTTTTCTCGATTAGGATCTCTAGCTCTTGGCATTACATTTCACCCACCCCCGGAACATTTTTTCTGTATGTCAATTAACGACGTCTTATCTTTCCGTGCACCCTTTTGTATGTATCCCGATGCATTCCCATAAGGTCCTCAATTTCATCTTGACTCATATGACGATCTTTCTTAGGTGATGTTAGCCTGTCCAATTTCTCTTTATCTTTTTGAGACAGTTTATTGGCTAATTTCATCATTCTCACCCCATAAAATGAACATAGAAAAACGCCACCGCAAGGTGACGCTGGCTTAAGTATATTTCAGTGGTATCGGCGTTTGTTTCTGCCGCGCCGCACCTACCTCCAATTTTAACTTGTTTTTTTTGACGATTTCAACAATTGCTGAAAATGGTCATGTTGGCTTAATTGGTATAAAACTTCTTCTTTGGTTTGCTTCACCTTGTCTCTTGAAACTCCTAACTGAATCGCAATTTCTCTCATACTCATTTGGTCAAACAACAAACAATCATAAACCGCTTTGTGAATGTCACCGGTAATTAAGTCAGAGGCATGCTCGAGAGCGATAACCTTATTTTTATATTTCATAATTCGTTTATAAATACGCGTTTCTCTTTCATCCATTGCAGCTAATTCTACTTGGCTTTTGCCAGCTGATCCTCGCGGCATTGCTGCCTCTATACCATACTGTGCCACTCCCCAGCTACCTGATGAGAGTGGTGCACCTTCTAAGCATCTTTCAAGTCTTGATACTTCTCTGGCCATCCATGAATAATCGCGTATTAAGTTTTCAATTTCTTCAGCTGTCACCAGTACCACTCCTATCTAGTTCTTTCCCCAACGACTTTCAGTGGCTTTTTCACTTCTCCATTTGTAATCGATGAATTCTATGTTTGAAGACCGCTTTGGCTTTTTCGTAGGCTTGATGGGATGCTTCTCGATGTAAGCTAAGCGTTCTTCTTCTGTCATAAACCAGGTTTCAACTTTATACATGCTTACTCCCCCTGTAAAACTATGAATTTATTAAAATCAAAACGGAAGATCATCATCTGAGATGTCGATTTGAGTGCCACCGGCAAACGGATCATGTTGACTGTATGGCTGGTCACGTTGCTGGTTTTGATTCTGCTGCCCGATTTTATCCGCTTCTCTCCTGGCTTGATCGGCGTACTCGTCATTGGTTCCTTCTTTCTTCGGCTCCAAGAACTGAACGCTTTCGGCCAGTACTTCTGTGACATAGACTCTTTTTCCGTCCTGGTTTTCATAACTGCGAGTCTGCACTCGTCCGTCGACACCTGCAAGGCTACCTTTCTTCAAAAAGTTAGCAACATTCTCAGCAGGACGGCGCCATACCACACAATTAATGAAGTCCGCTTCTTTTTCACCCTGCGCATTAGTAAACGAACGATTTACCGCAAGCGTGAAAGCAGCAACAGCAATTCCATTTGGTGTAACTTTGAGTTCTGGATCCTTGGTCAGGCGACCTACAAGAACAACGCGATTCATCATATGTTATATTCTCCTGTCTAATTTATAGATTGTTAGATTGGTAAGGCTAATGAGGTATGTCTTCGAAATGTTCACCAGTCTAAGAATGTGATGACACACTAGCGTTTCCTACAATAGTCCATACACCGTCTGGAAAAACATCTAACCAATCATTTACTCCAATTAGTTTGTTTTCTACTGCTAACCCACGAACGCCAGCTTTATTTGAAGCATAGACCACTAAAGCCATTTCTCCTGTTTCTTCGTCTTTTAAGACATCATGCAACTGTATTTCCTTGCCTGTACTGTCGTGCCTAACCTCAACTGTTCTTTTCATTCTTCATTCCTCCTTTTTGTTTGTGTCGCATTTTTTGTCTTCACTTCACCACGTAATTAACAAATGACCTCTTGCTAAACTCTGCGATTTCTTCCTCGCTCATTGTTTGGATTGCCGAATCCCGACTAGCGAAATATTCTAATCTTGGTCTAACTTCATAGAGCCCATTTCCGCATATACGAGCGTTTGCGATGTGGCAACCTTTGTAATAAATCGAAGCTTGATTTTTGATGATGCCAGTCCTGGGAGTTATCACAATTTCATCTTTTTCAGGTTCATCGTATTCGTTCGCCAAGTCAAAAATAGTTAATTGCTGCATTTCGCCCCGCTTTCTATCCACTTTCATTCCCCAGTGGTATAAGCAAACTTGCAATTCTTGCAATCGAATCCACTCTCTGGAACGAGGTTATCATCAAACACTTGGTGCAGCTGGCATGTATTCCACTCCTGTGTACACCCGTTACATTTAACCGCCATGATCTCTGAGGACCAGTCGTAGAATTGTTGCCTCGGTAATACAGCATTGGTGATTTTATCTTTAATATCCCGGTCAATTTGCTTCAGCGTATAATCATCAATCAGCTTGAAATCAAACTTCACGAGTTTTTTCTTTATGACATCCTGCTCTTTGGAATTTAACCGTTCGTAAACAGAAGCCAAAAACTTTCTCAAAAACGTTTCAGATGTTTTGAGATTTTTGTGTTCAGCTTTCGTCATGTTGTCTCTTTTCGTCCAATCTTCCAACATGCTGCTTATTTTTGGACCATTCACTCCGCTGTTTCTTAAGCCGTCCATCATTTGCACAATCGACTGTAGAACCATGAACTGGTTTTTTTCATTCGAATTAAGATAATCCCTCATTGCTTTCACTCCTTCCCTGCATGGGTCGATTTATTACCTACCGTTTTTCTTTTCCCATTTCAACCAACCCGCTCCACAACTGTTTCTGACTATCGTTCATTAGCTCAAATAATTCTCTAGTGGTATAACCGAAGTCGTCCACAAACATTGATAACGTACCGATAAGCAATTGATGGTGCGGATTGTTTATATCCAGTTTCGTTTTATCCAATTTCTTCGCTCCTTTACTTAGCTTTCAATTCATTCATCCGTTCAACTTTCCTTTTGACCGATTGAATCGAGCGCCCCAGCAGAATAGCAGCCTGGTATCTTAGCAGCTCACCCTTCATGACTTGGTCAATCACTTTCAATTCTTCTTCTTTCCAGGCTATTGGCATCCGACTTTTATTAACCCGATCGGATGTATATTCGGTCACAGCGACATTATCCCCGCACTTCGGGCAGTAATATTTCTTCTTCCCGCCTCGCTTAACCATGCCGAACGTCTGGAACACGAATGTGCAATCTTCACACAACCAATTCTTAATTTGTCTTTTGTCGATCATGATTTTCACCTCTAGGAAACTTTCTAATTAGCAACAGTTTTTTTATAACGGTTTTCCTTAACGCAGAATTCTGGTAAATTCACCCTAACCAGTGCATCAGGTAAATTAGGGGGCACCGAATTACCACATCTGGCCACTTGCTCTTTTTTAGGATAAGGCTTGCCTAAATCATCTCGATCAATGATGTAAATCTCCGGAAATCCTTGCCCCTCATATAACTCATGTGGCTGTAGCATACGCATTCCGATGTCCGTTACCCTGTAATTTTGACTTTGGACTGTCACTAATCCGAAGCGGTCCCTTGTTGGGATAGTGTGCACTGGGCTGGTTAGCTCCTGGCCGATTCCTGCGCCGTAATATTTAGTTAGAAATGCCGTGACTAGCGCAAATCGATTTGAGGTTGTAATCGTATGAAGCGGGCTATTCAGCGAAAGTCCTCTAACTTCGTCTTTTTGCTCGGTATAATAGCTTGTCAAAAAAGCTGCTACGCGATTGCTATTGCCTTCATCTGATGGCTTGATCGGCGCGATGTAAGGATCAGGATTTTCAATAACAAACTTTTTCATGCCCCTAGCAATCCGTTTCAACGTGTTTTCAGCCAATGGTTTTTTACGAGTGAAAATAGATGGTGTGCCAATTGACCAATCGATTATTTCTGAAGCTGTTCTCCACGGCTTTGATTTTCCTAATTGCACTCTTAAACTCTCTGGGTGCCCGTGAGTAGGCTCAGGCCATAAGATCGGCCGGCCGTCACATCTAGCAATCATAAAGAATCGTTTTCTAGTAGTAGGTGCTCCGAAATCACAAGCAGATAACTCCTTAAAATCTACTTTATATCCAAGCTTATTGAGGGATTTAACAAAGCGTTTAAACGTTATGCCCTGCTTTTCCTTAATAGGTTGACCGTCTTTGCCAATCGGCCCCCAGGTCTTAAATTCTTCAACGTTTTCCAACATGATAACCCTTGGTTTTACTGTAGCTGCCCATCTGACCGCTACCCAAGCAAGACCTCTGATTTCTTTATTGACCGGTTTACCGCCTTTAGCTTTCGAGAAATGCTTACAGTCTGGACTAAACCACGCTAATCCGACTGGCCTTCCTTTGACGGCTTCGCGTGGATCCACTTCCCAAACGCTTTCACAATAATGCTCGGTGTCCGGATGGTTTGCTTTATGCATGGCGATGGCTGCTGGGTCATGATTTATAGCGATATCAACTGATAACCCTGTAGCCATTTCAATCCCTGTCGAAGCACCTCCACCACCGGCGAAATTGTCTACAATAATTTCTCTGAATAAATCAAGTTGCTTCACCAGGTGACCTCCTAATCATTCACAACATGGCCAGAATGGGAATACTCAAAATCGTACGACTCGCAACCTTTATATGGGCAAACAGCAATATCCTCGTTCTCCTCACTGACAATCGCCTGGCCACAGCCATTGCATGAATAAATATCTACTCTAAGATTCAAGTGAATTCCCTCATTCCACTGTATAAATTTGTATTATTCGTGGCTGATATTTACATCTTTTGAAACAATTGATATGATTAAGGTCCTCAGTATTGATTAATTTTAAAAAAGAGTAGCCATAAAGCCTTGATAGCCTAACCAGCTTCATGGCTTTTTGGTTTTTATCGGAGGCTTTTGGCAATCATCTTGCGTTTAGCTTCCTGTAAGGCCCAGATCAACACGTCAATACTTTCCGTTTTCTCGAACGTCATGCGGACTGGTGTTTCTTCCATTGGCAGTTTAATAGGTTCATCATAGTCCGTATGCACCCCTATTGGCTTCCGTTCCGTCTGAATGAAGCAAACTACACCGATAGTTTCCTCGAGCTCCAGTAGCCCTGGTGCGACTTCGATGTCGCCATAACCAAATTCCAATTGCTTGGTGTTTCCAATATCTAAGATTGGCACCTATTTCTCCTCCCAATGCCCGTGTCGTTTCATAACAGCAATGATTTCATCGATGTATGGTTCGTCAACATTAATCACAACATACGAATTAAAAGGCTTTTTCCCCTCTTGTTCTCTTCCTGTTTCTACTTCTCTGAGCACATCGTCTATCGCTTCGTTCATGAGATCCGCTTGATTCTTGCCCGCATACTTGGCGATGTCACGTTCGTTCAATATCGTGTAGCGTCTTTCTCTGCCTTCAAGGATGGTTCCTTCAAAAGCTTTTTCGCCCATCTATTTCTCCTCCTGTAATCCGAATGGTAGATCCATTCCTGGCGGAAGAACCCACAGGTGATACATGTTTGCCTCGTCCACCAGCTCACTTTCCTTTGGGAAAACTTCTACCGCAATTCTTTCTGGACCGAAGATTTGATCCTTGATCCACTGCTTCTCTTTCCAAGGAATATCTGTGCTGGCAGCGTTTCGTATGCAGGCATGTTCCACGGTTCCCCAATCAGTTTCAACATTCCGAATCATCACGACATATTTACTGTTCTTGTCTCGGTAAACTCGATCAAGTTCTCCGAACCATCCAGAACCTGTTTTTAATTGCTTAGGAGAGGGATGGCGGACCCACCCAACAATTTGATCTTTATCCTGTCGCCTGCGTTCAGACCTACTCATGTTCCACCTCTCACCCATGAAGCTTCCAGCCCTTCTCAAGTCTTTTTTGGATTTCCTTTCGGCGCAAGGGCTCGCAAATCCAAATCGCAAGACCTTCCTCGTATTTCATCATCACGACCCAGAACCTCAGTCGCGCCCTTCTCATGCGCCTACATCTTGTTGCAGTTTCATGAGTGCCAGCTGGCGTAAAGGTTCTACCTCTCTAGTTAAATTGGTGTATTTCCTAGATAATTCGTTGTATCTCCTGGTAAGTGCTTCAAATTCATCTGATGCTCCGTTAAGAAGCTCGGTTGATCGGATGACGCTTTCGTTCATGATGAGGATTTCTTTATGCAAGTTTTCATTAGTACCCAGCACTTCCTGCATGTTGTCTTCTGTTTCCTGCAATTTATCCTGCAACTCCCTAGCCTGTATGCGATATTCCTCAATAACTTTTCTCGTTTTTTCAAAATCGTTTTCCGATACAGCAGCTTTTAACGCTGAGTACTGACTGCTGAGATCGTTATGTGAATGTTTTAGAGCTTCGTAAGCCGTTTCTCGATCTTGATTAATCTTTTCAAGTTCCCGGACCTTTTCCTCCTGCGTTGCCTTTTCCGCTTTCAATGTCGCAATCAGAGCCACCAATTCACCTGATTTACCATCTTGCTTCCTTTCACCCTCGGAAGGTTTTTCTTTTTGCTCTTGAGGCTCCTGTGCGTTTTCCGGCTCACTTTTGAGTGGCTGTTGCTTCCAGACTTTCAAACGATTGTAAAGGGTAGCTGTGCTCATCCCCAATTCTTTAGCGATTTGTTCTTTCTTGAGACCTTGCTTTTCGAGTTTAAGATAGTCGTCAAACGTTACCATCCTGCTTCCTCCCTTTCGTCCGCTCCTGTATTCTTCAAGCTCCTCTGGCGATAGATACGATACCTTGACACTGTTATCCCACTTTTCAACGTGCCCCTTAGTGCCGAACCGGGGAGCCCCGGTTCGGTAAGGAGATATTTTTGTCAACCTTGCCATCTAAACACCTCGCAGACTATTAAGCTATGATCACAATCTTTCCAGCTTCGATTTCTTCTGCTAGAGCTTCTTGGAGGTAAGTACGAATGTTTTTCATTGCCTGAAGCTTCCAGGCACCGCCGTCTGCTTCAAACAATGCGCAGCGCGGGCCGTTTTGCATACGGAAAATAAAATCACTTTCAGGTTGATCTACTTCAACGAATGTGCGGTAAGGTTTCAGAACGACCGGATTCGGCACCTGGACTGTAGCGACTGTTGCAACTCCAACTTTCGCTGAAACTGCTTGTGATACACCGTCGTCACCTACTGTCTTTACATTTTCCTCTTTGATATTCCCAACCACTTTAAGCATGATGTCGCGATCTTCGTTTCGGACAAATGTGGACTGCAGCTTAATATTGAATTCTTCAGCGTCATACCAGCGGTCGAAAGAGAAACTTGGAATCAAGGCGTTTGCCTGAATGAATTGATTACGATTTTCGTTTGCATTCAAAGCGCCAAAAGCTACAACTTCGGTCGGGCTATTAACGTGAACCATCAATTGCTGATTTACATCGAATTTTGATTTTAGATACTCAACAACCCCTGAAAGGCTTCTTACTTCAAGAGGTTTAGCAATCGGTTCTTTCAAAAGGTGAAGAGGCTGCGTTGAGTAAACTTGTTCGTTTTCATATTTCACTTCAACATTTCCAAGGTTGATAAGATACTGCAGTGCTTCTTTAATCATGTTCATTCCTCCATATGGTTTTAGTAGATTTTTAGATTAGTTTTTGAAGTTTACGATTTTCGTTCCACGGTCATCTTGAATCTCGCCAGTTTCTGCGTCATAGAATGTCTGGCCTTTAACACCGGATTTAAGTTCTGCTCCTGTCACCTTGCCTTGGTTATCCAAATCCATGATGAGCTTCGCTTCAATTGGCTTAGCTGGTGCAAGAGTGCTTTTTCCAACAACATTTGTTAAAACAACATCCCTTTTATCATCAGCAGCAAGGGTGATTGTCAGGGTTAGCTTTCTTTTTACCTTAGCGTCTGTGTTTGGATCGGCGATGTTCTCAAGGATTTTCTGTAGCTCCACGTTGGCACGTTCAGCAAGTGCTCCATCTGCAAATGTGTTTAAATCAATGATCTTGTTTGACATGTGTTAACCTCCTAAAGTTTTTCAACCGTTATTTCAATTCTCGGTGTCTGGCTGTAGAATTTACTGATATGCAAATCCACGACCTGGCTGTCATCATTCCAGATAACCGATTTAAGTGCATCCTTGACTCCCTTGACATAGTTATCAACATCCGGCTTTGTAACTGGCCTTAACTCCCCCCTTTCAGCTGCATCCGTTTTCTTCTTGCTGAAACTCTTCAAAGATGATTTATAGATAACCACTTTCATAGAAAGCGGACCTTCCAAAAGTTTGACTGGCCGATACTGAGAAGCTACCAGTTTCACGTATTTCTTGAAATCCTTCGATTTGGCTGGATCATATAACTTAACTTGGCCGTGAAATGTAGATGCTCTCGGTCTACCTTGTGCGACTGGTTCTCCATAGACTGTGAACTGAATCATCAGTATCCACTCTCCTGACGTTTGTGATTGATAGCGTTCTTGGCCATGTATGCTTCTTCGATTTCATCCTGTGTGAATTCAAGCATTTCACCAAGAGCCAGATAACTGTAAAGAAGACTTTCATATCCATGTAATCCTGACGCAGCTTCAAATACCGAATTAAACTGTTTCGTTACATTTGGGTCTTTATGATCCTGAATGAAATGTGGTTCGAAATACTCTAAAACTTCATCAACAAATTCATGTTCTATTCCAATCGATAAAACAAAATGCAATCCATCCACATATTCTTCTAGGAGTGGGTTTTTAAAAACTGGCTTATTAAAGTCAGGACTAATACCACCAAACTGGTTATCCACCATTTCATAGCCTGTTTTCACTTTCACCCTGGGCTGTTGATCTTTACTCCACTTCTTGAACCCGCGCCATTCGTTAGCACATTCACCTACTTCCACTAACAGAGCCAGCGTCTTCCATTCCAGGTTGTCCTGGCCTTTCAGTTCTGGATGCTCGTCCAAAATGTGATCATCGAGTGCTTTTTGCATTTCAAACATGTGTTTAAGGTTCAATTCTTCCCCTCCTAAAACCATCCGTTATCCGGACTGTCAATATTTCTCTCCTGGTACTGAGAGATTACAATCTCACGTACCAGCGCCTTCTCGCTTAGCGTGTAAATGCTTGTACCATCCTTTGTTTCCTTAATGCCCTTGGATGTTAATTTCTCGATGAGGTTGTTCCTGACAAGTGCAGACATGGCTGCATCAGCTTTTCTCATTCCCCTAACCTCATTTCTAATCTTTGCTACGTTTTTTGAATTTCTCTTCAAGTTCAGCTTTCAGCTTTTGGAATTCTTCATCAGGTATTTTATTTTCTGGCTCCGACTCAATACCTTGTTTCTGTTTTTCGAACCAGTCCGGCAACTGCTCTTTCCTTACCGTCGACTTCCCAGTACGCGGCTTTTGATATTTATTGAATTTCTCTTGCTCAAAAGCTCGTATTCTATCAAGACTGTCTAGTTTGCTGTTGGACCATTCTTTCAGCAGATACTCCACGAATCCGAAATAACGCTTATTTTTGTTGTCCGCAATCCTGATCGCTTCGTTAAGTATTTCCTCCTGGCCGTTAAAATCATCCAGCCATTGATAAAGGTCTTCCATCTGCCTGGTTGATAACCGGCAAAACATTTTTTCAAAAAGCTGAATTGGGTGCTCCGTGGTAGTAGTAGAATCTTTATCATTCTTAAAACATTCTTTATCATTCTTGTTTATATCCGCGAGCTGTTTACCGGCTGTTTCCGAGCTGTTACCCTCAATAGAGTTTTGCTGATACAAATGCCAATTTAACAACGTTATCAGTGTGTATTGCCTGTTACCCTTACCACGTTCAATTTTTATCATGGATTGATTCTCTAACCATTCAAGAATGGTCGTTACGGTCTTAGGGTTTGGCTCTTTCCATTTCACCCCCTCGTACCATCCAATGTTCCTGGCAATGTCTCTTAAAGAAGTTAGGTGTTGACCCGCTTTGATCGTCATGAATGTTCCGTCCCTCATCGGGATAGTGTTGTCTTTATGGTTGACGATGTATTTGAGATACTGCCATGTGCGATGGTACAGAGGGGGCATCATCCAGATGTCACTATGAAGCTCTTTGCGATGATCTTTGATGTACCCCTGCAAGGGACCACCTCCCTTACTTACTCTGCCAAACTATGAATCTAGTTCTTCTTAAGGAGTGCAACTGCTTGTGTCAAAGCATCCTTCTGCGCTTGATCCTTCGCTGTAGCTGCCATGGCGATTAGTGTTTCAGCGACCTTTTCCTTCTCGCTGTCCCTCGGCTGGTACTTACGGATAAATACACCTTCATCAGTTGCAAGAATTTCAAGAGGCGTGCGAGGCTCCCAACCGTTTGTGCGACGAACCTCCATTGGGATTACCACGCGGCCAAGTTCATCCATGTTTCTAACGATTCCTAAGTTTTTCATTTGTTTCTCCTCCGATTTGATATTTTTAAAGAATAATAGGCATAAACCGAACAATTATTGTGTATATTTCTAGTACAAGCTTTTTAATGGATCCGATCCCGGTATACCGTGCCAGCGGTGTTGCCGGGAATCTTCGGATTGTATTGTTTGCTACAAACTGTGCAGCTCTTTTTCAGGTACTTTATGAAAACCTTTCAAATTCGTTGCTACCAAATAAACGGTTTCATAGGTGGTTTCAATACTTTTCCAATGTGGATTAGTGACATATTCGTTGTCGTGCCAAGTTAATAAACTCGATATCCCAACGTTACGTTTCCCGACAACAATTCCAGCTCTATATTCGCCTAAATCCTCCATTTTTAGCTTTTCAATTAGAATATCCTCACCGTTTTCCCATTTCTCTTTTTGTTCTTCATTCATGTAGTCAACTTCATTAGGAACGCTCTCGCCAGACTTTACATACCGTTTATTGAATTTGACTTCTTGTCCTAACTTAAACAACGCTCTCAACACCCCCATTACTTCGTTATGAGTCAAGGTACGATAACTAGCTTCCCGGTCAGCTCCTGCACTTCCCTCTTGAATAACTCCGCATTGCTGTTTGAATCCGAAAGATGAAGCAGCCATATTTCCTGTAACTTCGAAAGGTCATTTGCTTTCAAGAATTCTTTCACGTTCTCCAGGCTAAAGTGTGACCTAATGAGCCGCTTTTTCATAACTGGAGGTATGGATCCGCGCTTGATGTTTTCGTTGAGTATCTCCAATGAATAATTTGCCTCGACCATCAGGTGAGTTAGCCCCTGAAACTTGTACCTAATGTAGTAGGTATCTGTTGCGAATAGTAGTTTCTCTCCCTGCTGATTAGCCAGTAAGAACCCCACCGGCTCAGCCACGTCATGCTCCACTTCAAAAGGAAGGATGGTCCATGTTCCAATAGTGAATTGCTTCTTGGCTTGAATAGGTTTTATACGATGTCCACTAGCCTTGATTGCTTCGAGAGTACCCTGGGTAGCGTATATGTCTATCCCGGCTTTCATTACCTCTTTGTAAGCCTTGCAGTGATCGCCATGTTCATGACTTATCAGACAGCCGGCAATCGAAGATGTCTGAAAGTTTAGCGCTCGCTGAATCTCTTTGAATTTGATTCCTGCCTCAAGTAACAAAGGTGTGTGGCCGTCGGTAACGTAGTAGCAGTTTCCTGCACTTGAGCTACCGAACGACCGTATCTTAATCAAAACGGATCCACTCTCTCGGGTTTAGCCTCTTCGTGCTTTGGTTCTTCTGCCGGATCACTGTAGTCGATAATATTTGGGTTACTTTGAGGCTCAGCCGTTGGTTTAATTGCTTCTGGCTGTTCAGAAGGTCCAAAGTCCAACAATTCCTGATTCGCATTGTCGTTGATTTCTTTCCTGACATTCTGATAGGTAGAATCAGCGTTTTTATCGTATGTCAACTCAACAAAGGCACTGCCGAAGTCCTTAGGAATCTTCTTGACGATGTTGTTTCTCATTTTCCGGATAATCATGGACTCTCTGCTCTGTGGATCCTTCCATGCTGGACTGATATAGTTTTGTAACTCCTCATCGTCCAGAGCTTTCAAACCAAGACTCTGTACTTTCTTTAACACTTCCAGTTTCTTATCCATGATTTTTTTCTTTTGGTCTGGAGTCGCTTTAAAACGGTCAGCAGCAATCCCGAAGGTTTCGTTCATTAAGTTATTACTAACATGAGCAATTAGATTCTTAACGACGTCATCACGTTCCGTAATGTGGAATTCTACAGAACCGTCTTTTCTGACGATTGGATATACAACGCGAATCACATCACCCTTCCCGGAAGGTGTCCATTGCGGCGGTGTCATTTCAAGCCCGTTGTAACTGGGATACACAAATGTGTCTTCTTCTCTGACCAGCCAGAATTGCTTAACCGATTCCACTCCACGGCCGAACCTTGATAGGATTGCGTCGTTTCCGTCACCCTCGATGCCCATTTCGATTTGCTTCACCCAGGAATCACCGCGCTTTACATTCCTAAGCTGAAAATATACTTCCCGAGGGTTTGCCGCTGCATTTAGTTTAAGAGCTGCGACATCCAGCAATGTTTGAGTGATGTTGCTTTGGTCAAGCTGGGAATCATTCCACTTGATCCCTTTTGTATCCAGGACACTGTTAATGGTGCTGATAGCAGCAATAACACACTGTTTGGAGTAATCATCCATGTTAACTCCATTACCTTGAAGCTGGCGTTGAATCATTGGCATATAGGTGTTATTCACCTTTGTTAATGTTGTTTCAAATGGCTTTTCCTGTTTTGCTACTTCGCTTTGCGTGCTCATTCTTTCTCCTCCAGTACTGTAACTTCTAAGCATCCCGGTATTTCAAAATTCTCCATTCCAATTTCAAGTACGCTTCCAACTGAGTTAACAACTTTGATATGGTCAGACTCTGTGTCTTTAACTAAAAACAACCTGTTGTATGCCTCGCCATCCACATCATGACCTTTAATTCTTACAGCGCATCCTATCAAGCTAGGGTTAAAAGCTTTCGTTTGGATGAATAAATTCATTAGACTGCCTCCTCCCTTGCTTCTTCTTGATATTCAACCCTAAGCTGCTTGTCTGGCTCTGATACAACCAGACTGACAACTTGTGTGTTTGTTTCAATCAACTTGGTAACCGCCTCTGAGTTGTCTATGAAGATTGGAGCCGCGAAATCGTAATGCTCGGAAAGAGTGTTGATGATATCTAAGCCCACATTGATTCTCGCCGCGTTATTTAAGCCACTGGAATATGGGACTCCCTCAAACAATGTTTCACAGGTTTCCTCTACTCCTCCATTGATGTTCTGTTTGAAGAGTTTGAATCGAGCGTATTTAAACTTGCTGTTGATTTTCTGCTCCAGAAGGTTGACCTTTGTTCGGATGAACTCTTCAGTCAGGAATAATTCGCCCTCAAGCTTTTCAAATTCAGCAGTAAGCATCTTCTCCTGTTCTGCCAGTTCAGCGACGCGCTTCTTGGCTTGATCCGCATAGGCAAACTTCCCAATCTCTGATTGTTTCTGGTCACGAGTTGTCTTTAATGTTGCAATTTCGCTATATACATCTTGGATTGACGCATCTGCTGCCTGGCGCAACTCTTGAATTTCAGCAACAACCTTTTGTTTTTCTTCCAACTTCGCCCGATAATCTGGATTATCCAGAATATCCACAACCATACTTTCTTCTGTTGATAACTGTTGCTGAAGCTTGGCCGCAGCCTCTTTCTTTTCGCCTAGCTGAGTTGTAAGCTTTTCGATTTCCTTGTCAATTTCCGCAATTTCAGCCTGCGCCTTTTCAAGTTGTGCTGTATTGGCTTTGCCGTTGCTCTGGATCCTTTCAAGACGCTCTGATTTAATTCGGTTGAAGTCCGACAGCGCCTTGTCTTTGGCCGCCTGTAATTGCTCCTCTGGCAGTGCCTGTCCGCAAGTAGGACAGCTGCAGTCCGATTCATGCTTGAATACTTTGTCATTGGTTTCATGCCATTCCTTCAGCAATCGTTCCCGCGTCTGATTGTAGGTGTTGACAGAGCTTTCTTGCATCTGTTTGCGAGTTTTGGCATTGTTTATCTTTGATTCAATGATGGAAGCGTTTGATGATTCTTCCTGCAGCTTCGCACGCAGCTGGTAGACTTTATCTTTCGAACCGGCTTCATGGGCTTGTTTGATATCCAACATGGCAATCTCTAGCTTTTGGATTTCTTGCTGTTTAGCTGATATCGCATTGCCGTTTCGGATATTGTTGATCAGCGTGCTTTTTTCATCGATTTCTGCGTTTAATCTGGTCACATCAGACTCAAGCGCCTGTTTGTTTAACTCACTCAAATCCGGTAATCCTCGCTGAATTTCATCAATTCGTACTGGGATTTTATCAAGTTCTTTATTGATGTCTGAACGTTTAGCAGCAATCACTTTTCTGTGATCCTCAATCGAGCGGCCTTTTAAGATGTCAGGCAATCTGGAAAGATTAGTGTCAGATGCAATGACGTCCATATCTGATATGTCTCCGCAGATGTCCAAAAGGATTTTCCGGCGATCCTGCCACTTTACTTGCTCGTTAAAAAAAGATGGTGAAGTGAGAAGTTTAAAGATATCTTCCTTAACGATCGTGTCGACTTTATCGACATATTCTTTTTTCTTGGCCGGAACACCATCGATGTAATACTTTGTTTCGTGCCCGGTAAACTCGTCAGTCGCGGATCCGCGCTTTCGGGTCCACTTCTCCGCGAACACTTTTCGCAAGGTAAGTTCCTGGCCGTCCAGAGAGAATACGCCTTCGACTTCATGTTCCAGGTTGTGCATTTCATTGCCGTTGCTATCCAATGTCTTGATAGCGAAATCTTTTTTATTTTGGCTGTCTTTGTCAAACAGGAGCCACAGAAATCCATCGAATAGCGTACTTTTGCCTAATCCGTTATCTGCAAATACTTTTAACTTTAATGCATTGGCTTTCAATAGGAAGTCTCTAATTCCTTTGAAGTTCTTCAACCTTAAGCTGATTAGCTTTAATTCTTTTGGCAAAGTAATTCCTCCTTAAGTAATTTAAATTCCGACTTAGCCTCTTCCAGGCTAGGGAAGACATCATTGAAAATTAACTCTTGGCCATGTTTGAAACTGTCGCTATATTCTTTGGGATTGTTATTTACTGACCTTTGATGAAGTCTCAGCATAAGTTCAGTGTGCTGCAGTGCGACTTCTAGTTTCCTCAACCGCTCCTCCATGGTTGACCTCCTTGTTTCAGTCTCCGAACCGTGGTAGACTGAAGGTAATTGAATGTTTTTTTCTGGCTCCTGTTTGCAGACAGGAGTTTTTTTCTCCCCTATTTTGTTAGCATCACCCCTTTCAATTTGGATAACTAAGATTGATGTTCCCGTAAGTTCCCCGATGATTTCATCCACTACTTTTTTCTTCTGCTGCATATCTTTAAGTTCTGCCGCCGAGCGAATCAAATCCTCAGCACGTTTGATAACTAGATCGTAATCTCCTGCGACCAGTGCATTCTCCGCTCTGGCGATACAAGAGTAGACGCAGCTGTATTCCTTAACTGCCTTTTCTAGGTGATGTGATAATACATTAAATGGTTTGTTCATTCTCCTTCTCCTTGTCTGCGTGATAATCTCCGATGATGACACCTGCAATAAAAGCTATAAGTACTAAACCGAATACTTTGGCAAACAGAATCATCAAGACACCGCCTGTTCTTCTAAAAATTTGTTAATGAAGTAAATCTGCCCTTTACCAGTGACCTTAGGAGTCCTAGTAGTTCTAATAGAACCATCCGGATTGTTGACCACTCTTTTCTTAATTTCGAAAAGTCCAAGGTCCATACTGTACTGGGTAGGCAAATTAAACATTTCTCCCTTCTTCTTAATGAGATAACCGTTATCACGCATCCACTGGAACAATCTGTTCTGACCGATATCGATACCATTTTGTTTAAGCAACTTAGATAATTCTCCGATTAGAATGGATGTCTTTGAAACTTCAACTGCTTCAGCGAACAACACTTTTGGCTTATCTAATGCAATCTGACTCTTTAATTCGAGCACTTTCTTATCTGCATATTCCAAAGCTCGCTTCATGACCATTTCAGGCGAGTTCCACATTTTTTCTAGCTGCAGGAAGTATTGTCTTGCTTGTTTCCCTTTTTCGGTTCTTTGGATCATCGCGAGTTCTTTTGCCATATCGAGTTTTAGGTAATGATCTTGTTTGGGTCTGCCGCCAGTACTTTCTAACATTTTTGTGATAAAGTCCTGCCCATCAATAAAACCGTATTCAGACATCCGTTCGAACCACATTGTATAGGGCGTAGTAACTTCCAAAAACTCATGTAATTCACGACCGCTTAAAATGATTTCCCCTTGATCGTTCTTCGATGTAGCAATTAATTCGTTCATCCGCTTCCCTCCTACGCTAAGAACTTTTATTCTTCAGATGGATTTTCCAACATATAGCCCAAAGTTACGATTTCTCGTAGATTGGTAGAGTATTCAACAGAATCCATCTTAGCGTGTAGATCCCCATCTGCTACGTACATTAAAAGGTCTTTACTTAGCGCCATCTCCTTCACCTCCTTCAATCGACAACATGAACTGACCAATTCACCTATTTAATTCCGGCAATCATCAGCATCTAGTGATTATCGACAACATTTTTCGCAACATTCGCCAAAAAAAGTGAGGTTATTCACCTCTGGGAGATTGCGTATTCAATTCATTTATCTTGTTCGTGTATTCGATCTCGCAGTTAATGTCGCAAAAATACCTGTACACCGGAACTTCTTTCCCGCAATTTTTACAAGTTTTCAAGGTTACCACCAGCCGTCTGCCGAATAGTGCCACCAGGTATCGCCAAAGTGGACGTGAAGACAATTTTCTTCTTGAACCCATCGCACTTTGTGCGCAGCTGCCAATAAGTATTTTTTTCGGTCTTCTGATCCCATTGATCTCCTGTGCTCTTTGTATACATCCACTAATAGTTGAGCCTGTTCTTCGGTCAATCCAAAGCGGGCCATATACATGCCAACTCGCGTGTCCACATAGAACGGAACACCAGCAACCATATTTGTTAGATAATCACGGACATCTCGCAAAATATCCATTCGCCCATTTAATTCGTCTATTTTTCTAAGCAAATAGTTAACTGTGTCTGATTCAAAATCTTTTTTACCGTAAAATTCCTGCAACATCTCATGCAGACATTCATGTTTAACATAGAGCGGATCCATTATCTCTCGAACTTCTTTTAAAACTGGTTCGAAATCGATGTCATTAATTTTGAACATTTTTAGCCCTCCTTACTTTTAAGGTCCTTAATTATTTGGCTGTTCTTTAATCCACTGTAGCAAGAACGCTTCACATTCGGCCGCAGGGAAATACCATTTGCCTCCGATCTTATGTTTCGGGAAGCGCGGATCATAAAAGAATTTTTCTTTAATGCTGTTCTCGCCCATGTTTGTTTGACGCGTGAGCTCCTTCATATCCCAGAAAGTATGGCGGCGCTCGATTTGTTCCAGTTTCTTTTTCATTTCGAGCAGGAATTGTTCTTCTATCGCCTTTTCATCAAGTTGGATGCTTAGCAAACTGAATTCCCCTTTCAGTTATTAATGATTTTCCTGGTGTCGACCCACTCAAGGAATTCATCGCGGTAAACGCGTTTGTTTCCCCCGATGACAATAGCTGGAAAACTTTCTTCTTTAAATAGTTCATAAGCTCGACTCTTGCTGATCTGCAGAAAGTCCTGAACATCCTTTGCGGTCAATATAGACGGGAGTTGTTCGAGATTATTGATGGTTCGCAAATTTTTTTCACCTCCTAATTGACCTATAAGTCAATCAGCATTTAAAAATTTTTATTCGGTTTGACAAGTTGTTAATTAACTTATAGGTCAATAATATTCCATTATTTCCACATAGTCAATTATTTTTTATAAAAAAATTGGTTAAACTGAAATTAATTTGACTGATGAGTCAATCGAGGCCGTTTGAATAGCGGAAAACTCTGTAGTAAATTACATAATAGAAGGTGGTGGACTATATGGAATTAGGGAGAAATTTTATCAAGGCTAGACGTCGTAGGGGTATGGACCAGAAAGACGCAGCTCTTAAATTAGATGTAAGCCCAGGCTATCTCTCCAGGGTTGAGAAAGAAAAACAAAAACCCAGCATCGATTTGATTTTAAAAGCTGCCGATCTCTACGGTGTCAAGCCTGGTTTTTTCTTCGAGAAGAAGGATGATCTGGATATTGAAATGCTCTATACCAGGAAAAACAAAGCGTTTATTAGTGATATCAGCTCACTTCCACCGGATGAATTGAGGGAAAAATACAGTATACAATTTGACGGAAAAGAATTAACTGAAAGAGAACTGAAAGGTGTCATGGCTTATCTTCGCTCCCTGAGGGAGATGGAGGACTAGCGGCCTTTTCGTTTTCACTTTGAATAATCAAGAGAATTTCGGAGATGTCAATTACTTCTTTGATCAATTTCATCAGCTCCTAAGGAGATTGGTTGCGGTGCCTTATAAAGTCGTATGTTGCCGCGTACCATCCCATCTGCGCCGAAAGCGCTGGACCCAACAAGAGCTTGCTGATCGAGTAGGCTTAACCAAACAAGCAATGTCAAAAATAGTGAATAATGCCAACATCATGTCATATGAGACAGCATATAGCGTTGCGAAAGAACTTGGGTGCAGGATGGAAGATTTGTATGAGGTACGCTACATCGGCAACAAAGAGTAGACTTTTGTCTGCTCTGCGGCTCGAAAGTCATCATTAACTTTAACTTCTGAACCAATTTTTGTATGTAAATTAATTTTACCTCATAAGGCATTTTAGTTGTCGAAAAACTATGAATCAAATTCCGACACGATTCGACGCCATTCGGCACTGGTAATATTTATGAATAAAGTATACCATACATAAGAACGTGTGTTCTATAATAAAATTAGATATTTTGGAAAAGAGGTCAAATCAACATGTTTTTTCGCAAAGTGAAACGAAAGAAAGGCGAGGTTTGGGAGTGCTTTGACGAGCTTCCAAAGGATCCTGTCACAGGCAAAAGAAAAAGAGTTTCTGCCACGGGCAAAACAAAGCCAGAGGCAAAAGCCAAACTGGCAAGGAAGATGAAAGAAGTCACTGATTATGGATTAACGACGGATCCGGAGCAAAGCAAGATTACATTCGAACAGCTGGCCGAGGAATGGCTCAAAACACACAAGAAGAATATGAAGGAGAGCGCACAGCGTTCCCGCGAATACCATGTAAAAAGATTCAAGAAGTATATTGCTCGAGTGGAAATCCGAGCCATCACCCGGAAAATGTACCAAAACGTACTGGATCAAATGGAAGCTGAAGGTTATTCCATGAATACGATCTATTCCGCCCATGCTGCAGCAAAAAACATATTTAAGCAAGCGATTGTCTGGGACGTCATAAAATCTTCTCCAGCTGATACAGCTGTATTGCCGAAAACAAAGGTCACGATCGAACAACTGGAAACAGGTGAAATCAGCGACTTATACCTGGAGACTGAAGAACTGGAATTGTTCTTATCAACGATTGATAAGAAGGGAAGGCCGAATGACGATATCATTTTCACCTTGCTTGCCTTTACAGGGATGAGGGTAGGGGAACTTCTGGCGATGAAATGGTCAGATGTGGATTTCGAATCAAAAGAGCTAAGCATCACAAAAACCATCTTTAATATAGATGGGAAGAAAGATGAGTATCGCCTTTTGACCCCGAAAACAAAAACGTCCATCAGGAAAATCGATTTTGACGATGAGATCGAACAACTTCTCAAATTGCACAGATCGCGACAGAATGAACAAAAAATGAGAGTACGGAACCTGTGGCACGACGCAGGGTTCATCGTCACCAGAGAAGACGGCTATCCCATGTCACCGCGATTTGTCCACTACCGTATGAAGCGTCTGGAAAAAATTATGTCCGAAAAAGGGTTTAAGAAAAAGTTACGCCCGCACATCCTCCGTCATACGCATACTTCCTTGCTCACGGAAGCTGAGGTGGATCTGCGGGCCATCATGCAGCGCCTTGGTCATACCGACGCGAAAACTACTTTATCAGTATACACTCACATCACCGAAAAGATGAAGAAGGATGCGGCAAATAAAATCGGCTCCTTGTTTGGGGATTTAATCAACCGAAAGAAAATGTAATTCAGGCGGTGATTGGGCGGTGTTTTTATACGAACCACCCAAAAGACCCTGATACATCAATCGTTTCGCCCCTATTAACCAGTACAAATATCATAACGGTTGATAGTGAAACCCGGGGAATCCCGGGTTTTTTGCAGTACCAAGCTTAATTTGCAACTGGTCTATTACGTAAAATAGAAAAAGCACTCCAAATCGGAATGCTTTAAGCTGGGATGTACCCATATTTCTCTAATTCAGCATAAATATTCTTCAATTTCGGGTTCCCTTCGCCAACGATTTTGCCTTCGATCAGGACAACGGGATAAAACATGTTTTCTTCGATAACTTTTTCAGCGAATTCCTTTTTATCGCCCGCTGATGGTGGATTATGAATATCGACATACGTGATTTTGAAGGGTTGATCTTTGTATTTACGGCTGATCGCTGCTTCGAGCCATTCGGATGTTTCTTTTGAGGATGGCAGGTTGATACAGCTTGAACATAAGACTTCTGCGCCGTATATAACAATTTCTACTTCTTTGCACTCCATTTTCAATTACCCCCTACTATTTTCTTTTATTTTACTATACCGATGAGAGGGTTGCCTAAGGATAACGCTGGTATTCTAAGGTTTTTATTCAATTGAATAGATTTTTCCGGCCGTTGAGATTATAATAAGTATTATGAAAGGAGTCGATTTACATGACTGAACAGCAAATGTTTGAGCAAGTACAGGAAGTATTAGATAAATTGCGTCCATTCCTTCTTCGCGATGGAGGAGACTGCGAACTAGTGGATGTGGATGATGGCATTGTAAAACTTCGCCTGCTGGGTGCATGCGGAAGCTGCCCAAGCTCCACCATCACGCTTAAGGCTGGAATCGAACGCGCCCTTTTAGAGGAAGTACCAGGTGTTCTTGAGGTTGAACAGGTATTTTAATTGAACGAATCACAAAGCGGTTTTGCCTTATAAGGCAAAACCGCTTTTTTTCATGCTCGTTCTGCACCCTGTCCAGTCGATGGTCAAGTTCATAATTTCCATTCCGTTTATACACTGTTTCATTTTTTCCGCGACTTCATCCCCGTTACCTGGTTCCGTTAAACACAATATGGACGGGCCAGCACCGCTCAGTGCAACACCGAACGCACCTGATTGGATTGCTTTTTCCCGTACATCATCAAAAAATGGCACAAGTTCCTTTCGGTATGGCTGATGGAACAAGTCGGCGGCCATCATCTTGCCTGCAAGCTTCCAATTTTGTACCATCAAGGATGCAAGCAGCTGATTGGCAACGGCACTTGCCTGGACACTTCGCGAAAATTTCACGTCTTGCGGCAAAACATCCCGTGAAATTTCGGTCAATAATTCCTCCTGGGGGACAACAAGAATTGGATCAAACTGAATCTGGTCAAGTACCGTTAAATCGACTTCCGTTCCTATTTGGCTGCCCACGACTACACCGCCAAAAAGGCTGGCCCCGGCATTATCCGGATGGCCTTCAAATTCGGTAACAATCGCTAATTTTTCTCGTTCGGACAATTGTAATCCGCAAAATTCATTGGCTAGCTCCACTCCGGCAACAATCGCCGCCGCACTGGAACCAAGCCCTCTTGCCAGCGGAATCTCACTTTTGACAGTCATTCGGAGCGGCGGCATTTTCTGCTTGTACAAGGAAGCGGTTTGAAACGCCACTTGGCAGATATAATTCTTTTCATCTCGCGGAAAGTCCATTAAGGAAGGAGACAGCAATTCTACCTCCCACTGGTCGCTTCGAAAAGCTTCCAGTTCCAGATAAAGATTCAATGCGACGGCAAGGGAATCAAATCCAGGGCCAAGATTCGCAGAGCTAGCCGGAACTTTTACTGCAAAAACCTGTCTTGGCATCATGCGATCAGCTTGCGATTCGCCGACTTCGTTCATTGTCTGACCACTCCCCTGATATGTTCGCTGACGATCCTCTCGTCATTTGGGAGCAGCACCGGTGAGATCGTGCTGATATCGATGGCAGTGGAAGGATCCTTCAGGCCATTTCCGGTCAGTACAGCAACAATTCGAGAACCGCGAGGAATTCCTCCCTGTTTCAGAAGCTTATGAATGCCAGCCAAAGAGGCACATGACCCTGGCTCAGCAAATATCCCTTCTGTGGAGGCAAGTTTGCTATATGCTTGTAGTATTTCTTCATCAGTGACGAAATCGATTGTCCCCGCAGATTCATCCCGGGCAGCAACAGCCAGGTTCCAGCTTGCCGGGTTGCCAATTCGAATAGCAGTGGCGATTGTTTCCGGCTGTTCAATCGGTTTTCCTTGCACAATTGCTGCCGCACCTTCTGCCTCAAAGCCAAACATCCTCGGCAAACCGGTCTGCTTAATGGCATCATACTCTTTGAATCCCTTCCAGTAAGCGCTGATATTCCCTGCATTCCCGACTGGAATTGCCAAGATTTCAGGTGCGGCACCCAGCTGGTCACAGATTTCAAAGGCGGCAGTTTTTTGGCCTTCCAGCCGGTATGGATTAACCGAATTGACGAGCGTGACTGGTTCGTTTTCGCTGATAAATCGGACCATTTTTAACGCCTCATCAAAATTGCCTTCGATCGAAACGATGCTTGCTCCATACATTACCGCCTGAGCAAGTTTCCCCATCGCGATTTTTCCATCAGGAATCACGACGATGCACCGCATACCTGCTCTCGCCGCATAGGCAGCCGCCGAGGCAGATGTATTGCCTGTAGAAGCACAGATGACCGTATCACTGCCCTCTTCCTTCGCTTTTGCGACTGCCATCACCATGCCCCGGTCCTTAAATGAACCCGTCGGATTGACTCCCTCTACTTTTACATGCAAATCAATGCCCCATTCCTCTGACAAATGGTCTAGCCGGATCAGCGGAGTGTTCCCTTCATTCAGGGTTAGCATCGGGGTATGGTCATTAACTGGCAGGTATTCACGATATTCCCTCAATAATCCTTGCCACCTCATCGATTGACACTCCCTTCCACTCTGTAGGAACTTTTGATTTCCTTCACGACCCTGAGGTCACGTAGCTCCATTAGAATGGTTTGATAGTCTTTAAGTGAAGCTCGATGTGTAACCACGACAATTTCCGCAAGTCCTTGTTCCTTCAAAGGCATTTGAAGAATCTTTTCAAAGCTGACTTGATGTTTAGCGAACAGCGAGGTGACTTCCGAAAAGACACCAACTTCATCAAGGACATGCAGACGGAGGAAATGCTTCGAACTCATTTCTCCATCATCCATTAGCTGTTTTTCGTATTGCGGAGTGACCATAGAATGGCCATTCACTCCGAGGCGCATGTTCTTGATGACCCCAACAAGATCTGACACAACGGCTGTTGCCGTTGGCAGACTGCCTGCCCCTGGTCCATAGAACATCGTCTCTCCGACTGCCTCGCCGTACACATATACCGCGTTGTACTCATTATTGACAGAAGCTAGCGGGTGGGAGGACGGCAACAGCGATGGCTCCACACATATTTCGACTTTGTCGCCTTCACGGACAGCGATCCCAAGCAATTTCATCGTATAGCCAAGCTGTCTCGCATACTGCAGATCTTCCTCTGTGACCTCTGTAATTCCTTTCACTTTTACATCATCGAGGTCAATTTTCATGGAAAATCCAAGTGTTCCCAAAATCGCCATTTTTCTTGCAGCATCAAGCCCTTCCACGTCAGCTGCCGGATTCGCCTCTGCATATCCTAGTTCCTGGGCTTCCTTCAACACGCTATCATACGGAAGTCCCTCTAGGCTCATTTTTGTTAAAATATAATTTGTAGTTCCATTCACAATTCCCATCATTTTTGTGATTCTGTCAGACGCTAACCCATCCACGAGGCTGCGCAAGATCGGGATGCCTCCTGCGACACTCGCTTCATAGAATAAATCGCAGCCATTTTCACTTGCTGCTGTCAAAAGCTCCGAGCCATGGACAGCCATTAAATCCTTATTTGCAGTCACGACATTTTTTTTATTTCTCAGTGCCTGCAGCATATATTCACGGGTATTTTCGATTCCGCCCATTACTTCAATCACCACTTCAATTTCCGGATTTTCGATGATATCCGCTGGGTCCATCGTTAAGAGAGAAGGATCAACCTTTACCGACCTTTCCTTTTCTATATCCTGAACGAGGATTTTCTTTACTTTCACCGGACAACCAATCTGGTGCATTAATTTATCCTGGTGGTTTTCAATGATTCTTACTACCCCCGACCCTACTGTTCCTAATCCAAGAAGTCCTACCGAGATTGCCTGCATTTTCCCTTCCCTCTCTCTTTGTGTTTTTTAAAAACACATTTGTTTTTATATAGTAGACATTATATCGACGACTCAGTGCTTTTACAAGAGATAATTGGAAAGAAATATTTCATGAAACCGCTTAACATCAAGCTGTTCTAAGGGTAAAAAAAATCCTCCCCTTGATGTTAGAAGGAGGATTCCACCTTATTGAAGCACCGCTTTATTGACAATAGACTTCGGGCTGTCTCCGGTGAGAACAGCTTTGACGTTCGTGCAGCAAAGCTTAATCATCGCGGTCCTTGTGTCCGTACTTGCGGAGCCAATATGTGGGATCGCGGTTACATTTGGCAATTCAAGCAGCGGATGATTCGTTGGAATCGGTTCTTTTTCAAAGACATCCAGTCCTGCAGCGGCAATTTCTTTTTTTTGGAGCGCATGATATAATGCCTGCTCGTCCACAACCGGCCCGCGGCCAGCATTGATGAAAATCGCGCTTTTTTTCATTTTCGCAAAAACATCTGCGGTAAAAAGGTGTCTCGTTTCATCAGTCAACGGAGCCAGGGACACAACATAATCAGCGGTAGATACTAGATCCTCGAATGAACGATAGACCGCACCTGTCTCTTTTTCCGCTTCCGGTTTGCGGGAACGGTTATGGTAAAGAATTTCCATCCCAAATCCTTTGGCGCGGCGGGCAACAGCCTCCCCAATTTTCCCCATCCCAACAATCCCAATCGTCTTCCCATAAACATCATGCCCGGCAAGCAAGTATGGGCTCCAGCCTTCCCACTTGCCTGCCTTGATATAATCAGCGGCTTCGACAATGCGCCTTGCCGTAGCCATCAATAAAGCAAAGGTTAAATCAGCGGTTGTCTCGGTCAGCACATCCGGCGTATTGGTGACAATGATTCCGCGCTCGGTAGCTGCTTTGAGATCGATATTGTCAAAACCAACAGCAAGGTTCGCAATAACTTTCAGGTTTTCACCCGCAGACAGCAGCTCCTCGTCTACTTTATCAGACAGCATTGTGATGATCCCACTGGCTTTTTTTGCTTCCGCGAGCAATACTTCCCTTGGTGCGGGGAAATCTTCCTGCTCCCACATTTTCACGTCAAATTTCTCCGTAAGCTCAAGAATGGTTTCTTCAGGAAGTTTCCTAGTGATAAAAATATACGGCTTCATGTCTAGCTCCTTTGTAAGCGTTTAATATAATAGAATAATAATTATTCTATCACATTTTCGCTAAAGTCTCGACTACCGTAATAACCAATCCACCGGCGGAAGCTTTCCAATTTTCACCGGGGCATCGCCAATCTGGTAAAAGTGACTCAAAAACCTTTCATAATCACCACTCTGGTCCAAGTACTTCCGCAAGCGATCCTCTTGCTGGCGCTTTGTCTGTTCAGATGGGATACTATAGTAATTTTCAACAGCTTCATAGTAATGAAGCGGAAACAGAAGCCGAGCGTACAGCAGCCTCCATGAAAACGGCGTTAATACCGTCAGGCTCTGATATTCGTTAAGGAAGTTCTTTATTTCAGGCTGACTCGTCTGGATGTTGGCAAAATAGCGCTCCCTGACCCACTCAGCCAAATCGCGGCTTCGATGGTCAAACACCCACTCAAACGGATTTTTGATAAAATAAGGCCCTCTCCAGACTGTATTGGTGAAGCGCTCGTGGCAGACAGTACCGTGGTCGGCATTCGTCGGCTTATCGTCGATCTCCGTATCAGCCAAGTATTGAATCGCATTTTCTGTTAATCCCATATAATAGGGAAAAGATTCCATGAACATACGCTCAAAATCGTTCTCGGGCTCCGTATAAAGCTTGCTGCTCCATACCTTATCCATCTGGTCTAAGCGCATTTCCCACAGCTGTTTCCACTGTCCGACCCTGTTCAAGCTTTCCACCTTGAAAGGAATTAGTCGGCCTCTTGCATGAAATCTTGCCAGCTTCCTGCCTGTGCGCATTTTTTCCGGTATCGGTGCGGCACGATTTTCCAGCACACAGTATTTCTTTCCCTCCCATTCGCAAATTTGCCGTCCTTCTTTGTCTGTCAGCAGTTTCGATACATGGCGGTCGCCAGCTTTTTGCATATGGTCTGCGATCCTTGAAAGCTCGCTTATTTCTTGCTCTTTTGCGCCATTAGCGTCCATAATCAAATATAGTCCTTCCTTCTGTTTATACCCATTGTATCTTCCAAGCGATACTTCTGAGTCAGGAGAAATTCCATATATTTCTTTTAGCATCTTTTGTAACATCAAATAGCACCTCTTTCCAAGCCATTCTTTTACAAATATATGTACCAGACTGCAAAACAATGAAATGAATAACTGGCTTCCATCTGGAAATGATTTAAAAGAGGAATTCTTTCACTAAAATGGATTAAGCGGAATAATTTAGGTTAAACAGGAGGAAGAAAGCTGCGATTAAACACAGAAAGGTGATACAGATGATAGAAAAGAAAAGTGCCATCCAAATGACAGAGGAAACTGCCCGAAAGTGGCTTCAGGAACGCGGGGTTGAAATAGAAGATATAGCTAAGCTTGTGTACTTTTTGCAGGAGAAATACCACCCAAACCTACAGATGGAGGATTGCATCCTTAACGTCGAACGAGTATTGTCGAAACGCGAGGTCCAGAATGCCATCTTGACAGGAATCCAGCTTGATATCCTTGCTGAGCAGAAGTTACTTAGCGAACCGCTGCAATCCATTATTGAAACAGATGAGAGCTTGTATGGCGTAGATGAAATCCTCGCTTTTTCCATCGTCAACATCTATGGGTCGATCGGATTCACAAACTACGGGTTCATTGATAAAGCAAAGCCAGGAATCCTTGGGTTCCTTAATGATAAAGAAGCTTCAGGCAAATGCCATACATTTCTCGATGATATCGTCGGTGCTGTCGCTGCAGCTGCATCAAGCCGCCTCGCTCACAGAGCGGCCAATGTAGAGGAATAAGAAAAGCTCAGGGCGCCTAGAACGCCACGTCCTGTGGCTGGCGATGTTTCGTGTTTTTTTACTATACCAACTGCTATCAGGGTATCTTTCATGCGGAAGATACCCTTATGCGAGCATTTCCACCTACATAAGGGTACCGTTCATCCGGAGAGATACCCTTATGTGAGCATTCCCTCCTCCATAAGGGTACCGTTCATGCGGAAAGATACCCTTATGCGAACATTCCCTCCTGTATACATTGGGTCTTTGAACATTTTTCGTAATTTGCGTATGTATGAATAAAAACGGGAATAAATATAAGGGTATGTGTTGACCGATCAAGTAAAAAGCGTGAATTGGCGAACACGAAATTTCAGTCCTCGTGGTGAAGCCCCAGAAGAAATCGTTCAGGCGTGTTTGGATATCATACATACATTCTTATAGCAAAAAGGGCAACCTGAGAGGATGCTCCTTTTTACTTACACTTTAGCCCTAAATTTTTGGACCAATTTAAAAATCAGAAACTTTGCTGAAAATTTTACTTTTCCTATACTTCCCAATCGTCCAGTGAATCGATGGTATAGGTTGGCATTTCCTCGTAGCCCTTTAGCATTTCCTTTGTTGTGACCCCTGTGTGCACAAGCAGGGTATCCATCCCGGCCCTTATGCCTGCAAGGATGTCGGTATCATAATAGTCCCCGACCATTAATGTTTCTTCTTTTGCCGTTCCGAGAACCTTCAACGCTTGTTCCATAATAACCGATTCCGGTTTGCCAATATAGATTGGGTCTGTTTGCGTGGAGAGGGCGATGACTGCTGTCAAAGAACCATTCCCAGGGAGGAGGCCGCGCTCTGTCGGAATGGCGATATCTCCGTTCGTCGAAATAAAGCTTGCCCCGTTCCTTACCGCGAGACAGCCTACCGCTAGCTTCTCATAAGTTATGCCCCGGTCGATTCCAGATACAACAAAATCCGCATTCTCTCCGGCAAACTTCAAGCCTTTTTCTTTAATCGCAATTTGAATTCCCTCTTCGCCAATTACATAAACAGTTGCATCTGGTTTTTTTTCATAAATGAAATTGGCCGTCGCCTGGCTTGTCGTAAAGACCTGCTCCTCAGTTGCAGGGATATCAAAGCCGCGCAACTTTTCCGCTACCTGGGCCGGGGTACGCGATGAATTATTTGTAACGAATAAATAAGGAATTTCCGCTGCAATCAGCCTTTTAATAAAATCCGAAGCCGCCTCGATTCGTTCTGAACCCTTGTACATGGTGCCATCCAAATCAATCAAATAGCCTTTATATTTTGTCATGATGATCACTCCTATGAATAATATTCCCTCGCTGAATGTAAATGAATACTTCCATTTTAGGAAAACAGAACTGGCGTATAGGAAAAGCCCTGCAAACAAAAAGAGGCCGATTGGTGAACTGCTGTTCAGTTCAGCTGATCAGACTCTTTTTCCTAGCTTTATTTTTTAAAAGCGGACACCGGGCCCAGTTCATTGGTTAAATATTCCCTGACCTTTTTCGAATACAGTTTGAGTTGCGGAAGTTCTGATTGGAAAGTTTGGATCAGGCTGGCATGATCTACGGCAGTGTATTGCTGAACTAGCATCTTTCTGAATAAAACCATTTTTTTTAAGCCTGCACTTATCTCCAGCGTCACGACTTTTTCATCATCGAGGATATCGATAATGTCTTCGTAGCTGCCGGGATCCCGCATAATGAAGCCATCAATCATCGCGTTGCCCACGTCAAGAATGGCTTCCACCATCGTATGCGCCACACGTTCCAGCGCCGCTTTTTCCATTGGCGTTTCCCAAGATTTATTGCCTTCAAAAAATTCAATTTGCCCATCCAAAAATTCTAAAGTTTGTTCTATTTGATCCCTGTCGACAAAGTACATCCTTCTCACCTCTTAAAAGATGCTAGACGGTTTGCAACAATCCAGGGCGGGCGTAAAAATAGCCTTGCGCCAGCTCGACCTTGTTCCGCTTTAGGACTGATGCTTCATGCTCCGTTTCAATTCCTTCGGCAATGACAATAGAGCCTGCTTCCCTTGCAATAAGCAAAAGTCCTTTCAGCATCGACTCCTTCACCGAGTTCGTATCGATGTTCTGAATGACGGATCGATCGATCTTGATAACATCTGGCATGATTTCACAGATGGTATTCAGGCTGGCATATCCCGCTCCGGTATCATCCACCGCAATTTTAATACCCATTCCTCTTAACACCTTTATATTATAGATAAAATTGTCGATTCCCTCAATCGAATCCCGTTCGGTAATTTCCAGCGTGATTTGATTTGGTTTGATACTTTCATAGGATTTCATCATTGCTTTCAAGTCACGCACGAACCGGAAATTGCCAAGCGTGATCGGCGTAAAATTAATGAAAACATCATTCGAGCAGCCTGTTAACGTAATTTGCTCAAGAGTTTTCTTTAGGACAATCATCTCTAGCTCATACAGCATATTCGTCTGTCTCGCAACTGAAAAAAGCTGAAGGGGACTTTCAAGTGCCGTGCCTTCTGGACCGCGAGTCAGCATTTCCCATGCGCGAACTTCTTTTGTGGCAACGTCAATGATCGGCTGCGCAAGAATTTTAATGTTTTGTTGGGAAACAATTTTGTTGATCTCATACACCATTTCGTTGAATTCCGTCTGAATCCGTTTTTCCGCCATCGCAAATGCCTGCTGGTGGGCCTTCAAAACTGCTTCATGGACGGACTCCACTGATTTATCAATAAAAATAAATCCCGTGTCAAAGATAGGCTGAACAGTAGGATACTCCAGAAAAATCCTACTTTCCACTTCCCTGAGAATTTTCTTCATTTTCGTTTCAATCTCTGAAACACAATGTTTGTTTCGGTCAATACGTAAAAAAAGACTGAGGCTGTCACTGTAGTAATCGTGAAAAACAATCATGTCTTTTTTTTCCACTTCCCATTCAATGACCGCTTTGAAATGACGCTTCAAAGCCTTATGGTGCTTCCTCGTCTCCTCACCAAGCTGAGCCGCCAGCTCGCGGTGATTTTTGATCGTATAGGCAATGACTGCTACCTCATATCCACTGTTTAAGGCCCTCTTTACCCCGGCTACAACAGGATCTCTCAAGACGAACTGAGGCGGATAATAACAAAGCGATGAATGAGGCAGAATAATCTTCCCCCAACCAAGCAGGTTGTCCAAAATGCTAGTAACACGGCGGGCCATAGGTTTCAATCCTCTCAGATGATGACTAGAACGTTTTCTTTATTGTACCATATTTCGCTAAAATAGACCTTTTTTACTAGATAGTAATTTCGAATTAATTATACACATAGTATGATGGAAATTTCGGCAAAGCTAAAAGGTTTTCTGGTAAGATTGATGAGGAGTGAGCGTGCAGTGGAAATTGGGAAGAGAGACTAATGGAATGAGAATCCCAACTCGTTTTTCAAACCGCAAGCTTCAAATTCCATCTTAGGGGGTTCACAATGACAGAACGATTTTTTTTATACGATGAAACAGAAGCTACAAAAACACGCTACATCAGCTTTGTAGGTGAGAACCAGCGTTTTGATCTCGCCATCTTGCAGACTGGCAGATACTTTGGCAAGAGCATCGTGATGGATATCCAGGGCAGCAAATTCGCCATTCTTGGCCTCGATGATCTGGATGAAGAAGGCTACCTCGAATATGCCTACAACTTAACAGAAGAAGATGCGGAAGAACTTCGCTCCTTTCTGCGCCCCATCCTTTAATTTGGAAACAAACTGCTTGTTAGATTTGACTTTTTTTAGAAATACTAACGAAAAGAAAAACAAGCAAAGGAAGGTGAGACTGATGAGCAAGGAAGACAGCGAAAAATACTCTGATTTTTCAAATGCGGAGAAGCAAAGAAACTATATAACGGCCGAAGACTTTCCAGAAGGGCCATACGGATCGCCGTTTCGAAAAAACGAACTCATTCAGGGCAAAAGCACACCATGGCATGAGGGGCAACGATCCTACAGTAATTTCAATTACGAGTTCAAGTCTCTTCATCAGGGAACTCCCCGAAAAGAAGCAGGTGCCCATCCAACCCATGATGACCCGACTGAAAGTGAACAGCCGCCATATAGCGATCTCTAAGAAAACAAATGCTCCAACACATTATTGGAGCATTCCTTGTTTTCTTAATCTGTTTGACGAGGCTTTGCTACCTTCTTGGCGACAAAATAGGCACAGCCAAAATTGCAGTATTCATATAAATATTCACTTATCGTACTGATTTTCGTATCAAATGTTGATTTCTGGTTCTGGTCATCGAAAAAACCTCGTAAGCGAAGCTGCCCGTAACCCCAGTCACCAACTATATAGTCATATTTCGTCAGTATCTCGCTGTATCTGGCGCGAAAGGCTTCTTCGTTAAAGCCATTCCGTTCTTCATCCACTATTTCATAGCATAGGTTATTGATGCAAATCATTGGTTGGTCCACCTCTTTTTCCGTAACGATCTCCTGAGCTTTTCTTAATTATAACTTATTCCCCATCAATTACTAAGCAAAAAAAATAATTTTGGAGCCATTCTAATCTATAGGGGGTGTTTTTAATGAAAAAAGCATTAATGGCTGTTGGGATTTGTGGTACGGTTGTTTTGACTGGCTGCGGGGCTGGGAATGATAATGCCTCACCATCTGGCGGAAACGATGGCGGGGCAGGTATTTACCAGCGAAGCGGTACTACACTGAATGTAAACGATAACCGGCCAGAATTATATAATGAAAAGGAACGCAAGGGATTGCGGAACAGAAGTGAAGATTTCGGATATGTGCGCCATCAGAAAACAGGTGTGATGGGTGCGAATGAAGCGCAGACTGCACCATACCAAGCGATCGATCGCGAACAAATTGCAGACATGATCAGCAGATTCAGCTTGATGGCACAGAATGTGGATGATGTGTCTACTCTTGTGACAGATGAGGAAGTGCTGATTGTCTATGCAACTGATTCTCAAAATCGAAACGAGACTGCAGATCAAGTGAAACGGATGGCAATGTCAGTCGTTCCGCGCTGGTTCCATGTGTACGTTTCGGACGATACTAGCCTACGAAAAGAAGTCGAGAACTTTGCGACATTGGATACGGACAGCCGAAATGTGGACAATCTGGTTGATGGTGTAATCAAACAGATGCTTAAGTCTCCACAAGGTCGGCCTATGACCACTGGGGAGAATGCCAATGGCGAAGCAACAGGTGAACTAAACGAAGCAACCGACAAAGACGAATTATCAACACAAACAAAAAATGGGAAATAAGAAAAAGAGTTCAGCATGATCGATGCTGAACTCTTTTTCTTATGCTTGCTTCGCTTCTTGTTCTGCGAGCTGTTGTCTATGTTTTGCAGCAGAGTTGACCTGCTCGTCTGCATGGTAGGAGGACCGGACAAGCGGGCCGGCTTCACAATGGCTAAAACCTTTTGCAAGTGCGATTTCTTTCAACTCAGCAAATTCATCTGGATGATAGTACTTTTGCACCTCTAAATGTTTTTTGGAAGGCTGCAAATATTGGCCCAATGTAACGATCTCCACATTATTTGCACGCAAATCATCCATCGCTTCGATCAGTTCTTCCTTCGTTTCTCCTAATCCGACCATAATGCTAGACTTCGTCGGAATGTCAGGCTGCATCTCTTTTGCTCTGCGCAAAAATTCCAGAGATCGTTCGTAAGTTGCACGTGCACGAATTCTTGGCGTCAGCCGCTTCACGGTTTCAATATTGTGGTTCAAAATATCTGGACGAGCATCCATCAGCATCTTCAGATTTTCTGCGACTCCTCCCATATCAGAAGGCAAGACTTCGATTGAAGTTAATGGATTTTTTCTGCGAATTGCCCTTACCGTCTCAGCAAAAACCGCTGCTCCTCCATCCTTCAGATCATCGCGGGCTACCGCTGTGACGACGACATGCTTAAGGTTCATAAGCACAACGGAATCAGCAACTCTTTCGGGCTCCTGCCAGTCAAGTTCCGTAGGTAATCCTGTTTTCACGGCACAAAAACGGCATGCGCGCGTACATACATCTCCAAGGATCATGAAGGTTGCAGTCCGTCTCACAGCCCAGCATTCATGGATGTTCGGGCATTTTGCTTCTTCACAAACAGTATGTAGATTTTTTTCGCGCATCATCGTTTTCAAGCCCGTATAGTTTTCGTTCGTATTTAACTTTATTTTCAGCCATTCAGGCTTTCTCTGTACCTCTTTTTTGCTCATTATTTTCACTCCATTCCCGCTGCACTCATCAAGTACACCATGAAAAATCAGGGCCAGCATACAGCTTCTGATGTCACTTTAACATAATGAAAATCGATCGACAAGTACGATATTCTGCGATTACCATTATTTGATATTTATGAAAATCCCTCACCATCGCAAACTACATTATGAAAAGGAATGAATCATGAAGGGAGGATTACAGTGAAATCTCTTAAAGCAGTTATCGGTTTTCTATTTCTATCCCTTGTCCTTACGGTGGATCTCGCGTCTGCAGCAGAGCAGGAACAGGAACAGGATATTTATAAAAAAAGAATGGATCTATACACCCAAGTGGAAGCTGTTACGCAAATCCCCTGGTATTATCTTGCTGCTGTCGATCAATACGAGCGGAATGTGCGTCAGGCACGAAAGGATTTGCCGAAAGCGGAGGGAATTGCCGGAATTTACTTTAAGCCGGAAGAATGGGCTGGACTTCTGAATCCAAACCCGGAAGATGAAAACCCAGTGTCGATCCAATTTTTTAATGGAATTGGTTTCGATGGAAATGGGGACGGAAAAGCAAGCCGGAAGGACGATGAAGATGTAGTGCATGCTTTCGCCCAATATCTCTTAAAGTATGGCACAGACCATGAGAATATAAAAATCGGCCTCTGGAGCTACTATAAACGTGACAAGACTGTCGGGATCATCATCGGAAAAGCGATGATCTATAAACACTTTGGACGTTTAGATCTTGATACCCATGTCTTCCCTCTCCCTCTTAGGAGCATTCACAGCTATAACAACACCTGGGGTGATGCCCGTGGCTGGGGGGGCAGAAGGATCCATGAAGGAACAGATATTTTTGCTGGTTATGGTGTTCCCGTTCGGGCCACAGGCTACGGGATCGTCGAAATGAAGGGCTGGAATAAATACGGCGGATGGCGTGTCGGCATACGCGATATTAATAATACCTACCATTATTATGCCCACTTGAGCGGCTTTGCTAAGGATCTTAAGGCAGGGCAAATCGTTGAACCTGGTACAATAATTGGCGGTGTTGGGAGCTCAGGTTATGGTCCTCCTGGAACAAGCGGAAAATTCCCGCCCCACCTTCATTATGGAATGTACAAGGACAATGGCTATACTGAATGGTCGTTTGATCCATACCCTCATTTGAAAATATGGGCCAGAAAAGAACGAGCAAGATTAAAAAATTAAGAAAACCGGGCAAACTGCGCCCGGTCCTTTTTATTTTGCTTCTCTTCCCTTTTTAACCGCTACGGCCACGCTTGCAATTAGGCCGCCCCAAATAATGATCATTCCGATTAGCATCATTGCGATCGCACTTGCTGACATGATGATGAAACCCCCTTCTTTTTAGGAAATGGTAATATCCTTGTCCCACTTGATTGCAGCAAGGACAATCCCAATTATTATTGCAGCAACAGCTACTCCCCAACCACTGTAAAGGAGGAAGCTAGTTGGATAGCCTTCATAATTTTCCTTGATGTTTGTCACAAGGTTCTGTACCATCATATAGCCCAAGACAACAGGGGTGATGATGCCAAGGCTGAATCTCCACCATGTACCAACGCTTACATCGGAAATTTCATTTGTGTGATTTTGCAGATTTTTCAATTCTTTCATTACCCATACAACCGCGATTACTTCAACTAGGCCTGCAAGAGCAACACCGAATTGGTTAATAAAATAATCCGCTGCATCAAGAAAGTACAAACCGCCCCTTGTTGCAATCAAGATGGAAAGCAATGCAGATAAACCGCCGCCAACTAGAACCGCTTTCGTTCTGCTGATATTGAATTTTTCTTGCACACCAGCAACATACGTTTCGACAATGGAAATCAAGGATGTTAACCCGGCAAGCACTAGGCAAGTAAAGAACGCAAACCCGAAGAACCCGTTAAAGGCCGGGAACTCACTGATAATGCGCGGGAAGACCACGAATGCCAGTCCCACACCTCCTGCTACTACTTCGCTTACCGGTACATTTGCCTGATTAGCCATGAAGCCGAGGGCGGCAAATACACCGATACCTGCTAATAATTCGAACCCTGAGTTAGCAAAACCCGTGATAAATGCACTATTCGTTAAATCTGTCTTCTCAGGCAAATAGCTAGAATAAGTTATCATAATAGCAAAACCAATTGATAAACTGAAGAAAATTTGACCATATGCAGCCACCCATACTTTTGGATCGGCAATGGTATCCCAATTCGGCTTGAAGAATGCATCCAGACCTTGTGCTGCGCCATCTAAAGTCAACGCCCTGATAACAATGATCAGGAAAAGCACGATTAGTGTAGGAATCATAATTTTGCTTGCAACTTCAATTCCTTTTTTCACACCTTTTAAAAGGACAAAGAACGTAACTCCCCAAACGAGAACCATAGGCCAAAAGACTCCTGGAACGATGCCGCCGATATCCCCTGGAGTTTCTGCAAGCTTTAGATAATTCCCAAAAAAGAAACCTTCTGGATCTTTTCCCCATTTCTCGCCAAATGAGAAAAATGCATATGAACCGGACCATGCAATTATTCCTGCATAATAGGTTGAGATCACAAACGAAACTGCAACCTGCCACCAGCCAAGCCATTCCCACTTTTTATTCATTCGAGCCAATGATAATGGGGATGAACCTCTATACTTATGGCCGATGGTAAACTCCATGATCAGCAGCGGGATACCTGCTGTCAGCAACGCAAACAAATACGGTATGAAGAATGCACCGCCTCCGTTTTCATAGGCTACTGCCGGGAACCTCCAAATATTTCCCAACCCAACTGCAGATCCGATTGCCGCTAAAATAAACCCCGCCCTTGTTCCCCACTGCGGACGATTTTCCATTTTGACTCCTCCTCGTTGCACTAACTAACTAGATGAATTAGAAAGTTTAATATTTTCAGATTTATTAATTTAGTCTAAAAGTAGTATAGCTAGTTTTCAACGACTTGTCAAAATATTATTGGATTCATAATAATTTTCTTTTCACAAATGCCTTATTTTCCTGGAAGCTGAATGGCTGGGGAAGCAACTCCACCGCCATTGTAAAACTGCGGAACTTTTCCAGGATAGTAAAAACTTCCAATTGGAATATCTTCCTGGACGGTTGCGATCTCCGTCGCAAAAGGAATAATGATTTGCACATTTGCCTTAACTCGCACGGAAACATTAATGAGGCTGTTGTTGATTCCATACTCTTCTGTATCCCAGACAACATCCGCTGTCACATCGCCGATTGCAGTGAACTTCACCGGAACCATTGGGCCCGTATTCCCGAGTAGTACATTTTTCGTAGCTTTCCCCAGTGGAATATAATAGACGATGCCCGCTTTCCTGTCTTCTTCATTTGGAACATTTTCTATATTAGAGCCCAAATCAAGCGAGCTAAGATTTCCTCTTTCCGCTTCTTTCAGGTTCATTTGTACTAAATTGGTGGTTTCTGCTTTTACCCGATTGATAATTTCGGTATTAAATTTTACGATTGTGGTTGTTCCGCCATCTATTGGCACAAACTCGAGTACTTTATCAATATCCATCCCACTGGCGATTTCTTTATTAATCGCATTATTGATGACCATCGTGGCAATTTTTCTCGTCTGTGATTCTGCATATCTCATCAATGTCGGTTCGAGCCCTTTATCTATGATCCAAAGTCCTGCCGCTGTGGAAAAAGAAAAAAAAACGAACGTAAGCAGGATGACGTACCTTAATGGCAAAGGGCCTTTGCGAGGCATCCGCCGACCGAATTTTGGCAAAACAAATCCCCCCTCTAAAGCTATATGTATGCTTCATAAGGGGGAACTTGCCTTAAAATCTAATAATTATTGGCGTATTCATATTGAATGATCGTGTCGCAGCTGACAATCATCAATGAGAGATTTGATTTTAAATCAAGGTGGTATGGCTGCTCTACTCTACAGCCACCTTCTTCAAGAATTCGGATAATCGGCCGCTCACTCAAACCGGCATTCTGTTCAGCAACTACTCCCACTCGGCCATCACTCAAGGTGACAGTCAAACCGGTTGGGTAGATTGCGACAGCTCTGCGAAAGGCGTCGACAATCTTTGGGTCAAACAGGCTTCCTACACCGGAATAAAGAATTTCCAAACCTTCATGCGGCAGCATCGCTGGCCGGTAAACCCGATTCGAGGTAACTGCATCAAATACATCCGCGACTCCGAGAATTTTTCCAAATAAATGGATTTCTTCCTCTTTCAGTCCTCGCGGGTAACCCCCGCCATTCAAACGTTCATGATGCTGATACGCACAATGAGCAACAATCAGCGAGATAGTGGGTATATTCCTGAGCATCTGGAAGCCGTCCTCTGCATGCTCCTTGATAATCTCGAATTCCTCTGCAGTCAATTTACCCGGCTTCGTTAAAATAGCTTCAGGAACCTTCATTTTGCCTACATCATGCAAAATCGCCCCAAGTCCGAGTTGCTCCAATTCTTTCGGAGACAGCTTCATTTCGATTCCAATTGCAAGGGAGTAAAGCGTGACGTTCAAACTATGCGAAAAGATATAATGATCATGCAAGAATACGTCCGAAAGAAGGTTCAATAACGCTTTGCTGCTATTTAATTCATCAAGTAAAGCAACAATTAGCATCTTAAATTTTTTAGCTGATTTTTCCAAAACGAAGGTGTGCGAGATCTTGGAATCCATTTGAACTTGTTTGAAGGTTTCACCGATCGTCATGATCGCATTGATCCGCAATTCCTCTGATATCGAGTTCTTAAAAACAATATCATCCGTATCCGGATCCATAATATAGATATAATTAATCCCAAACTCTTCAAGGCGCTTCAGCATTTTCCGCTCTAGCCTTACCCCTACATTCAGCAGGGTCTGGCCCTTGTCATTATAAATGGCTTTTCCAAGTAAAGCCCCTTCTGCTACCGATGTGGTGGCTACAAGTCTCATGTTCATTCCCACTTTATCTGTTTGTTGGCGGCTATAGTGCCTGATCGTAAAATAAAGAAATATTTACATAATACGACAATATTTTCTTATATTCTACCACAATTCCAAATCATTGGTTCATTTGTTTTCTATATCGGCTTAAACGCCTACTTTTTTTACTGCTTCAGGATGATTTCACAAAGAGTACACGAAAAAAGAATTCCCCTATCCGAGTTAGCAGCAAAAGCTGGCTTCGCAAAATCCTATTTAAAATCCTTGGAACGGAATTTCAAACGAATCTGTCAAAATAACGATGCTTTCTTGACAACTTTCTGCTCGCAACCCCCAAACCTGTCAAAATAACGGGGTTTTCTCGACAACTTTCTGCTCGTAACCCCCAAACCTGTCAAAATAACGGGGTTTTCTCGACAACTTTCTGCTCGTAACCTGGGCAGCTGTTTAAATAACGTCGGATTCTTGCGCAGCACCAATGCTTAGGCAAGCCATTGGCCAGAAACTCCTCGACCCTCTTTTCGACTTCGCCTCTTGCCAATAAAAAAAGACAACTAATAAGGCTGTCTTTTTTCCGTGCTATAACCGCAGAAGCGGGTTAGTTCATTAGCAGCAATGCTTTCTTGCCGATCATTCCTTTTGCAGCGCCGAGATTCTCCGCCTCGTTTGTTACAGACTCGAGTGGTGCTTCAAGCAATTCTTCAATCGTCTTAACGCCAACAGCCCTGCCTGCAATGATTTTCCTGCTCTTGAGCTTTTCATTGAGAAGCGCGACATCAAGAGCTCCGCACATTATATAGCCTTTGTCGCCGGTTACGACTAACAGGTTTGTTTTCGGCAATTTTACAGATATGGATAAAAATGTTTTGCCTTCGATTTCAATGGGTGACAAATCGATCATGACCAAAACTCCTCCCTTCCATCCCAATAACACTCTATGAGGGTGGCAGGAAAAGCGTGACGTTTCTCAAATAGTAATCTTCCTATTTGTTAGCTTCCACTCTAGCAGATGGCGGAGGAACTCGGGTAGCCAATATTGCTTTTCCTCAGCACGCTGGATTTCCGGAAAAAACCGGCCGAATGTAAACATATCGGGAATCGCTAGCAAGTATTGCTTTTTCGCAGCAATTAGCTCCCCGTTGATGAACACTTGCGGGACATTGCCTTTTTGACGAAATTCAATCCCAGCGTATTCCATCACCCCCATCACAGTGCCGCGAAACCCAAATCCTTTTATCTGCATATGCGGCCATGTTTCATCTCTCGTCTGAAGGAGGATTTCTTTCAATTCCGCACCTGACATGGTGATCGTACAAGGATTGATCGGGTGCGGACAGATTTCAAGAAGGTCGAACCTGGTAACTTCCCCCTGCTTCAGCCCCTTGAGAATCATGCCAGCATTCATGAACGCGCAGTCCGCATTGCACCACTCCTTTAAAGCTTGAACGAGCAGACTTGCCAGTTCGTTATGCTGCATAGGGTCTGCTGCTAACTCAACAGGGAGGATTGTCACCTGTTCACTCATCAATTCCTTCCCTTCCTTGTAAAAGGCTGCAGCCTTTTCTTTTTCGCGATCACTCAAGCCTTCTTCCATCATTTCATACAAAACAGCTGTTTTCTCCAAAATCTGCTTCGTATCAACGTCCAGTTTGACAGTTACATGACCGGCAAAATAACCAAATCTGCCGGCTCCCGCAAGCAAACTGGAGCCTACCTCCTTGCCTTGATGCAAAATATGATGGGTGTGTCCGCCAAGAATGATGTCGATTTCCGGGAACAGAGAGGCAATTCTTTCATCATCATGAATCCCTAGATGGGATAATAGAATGATGATATCACTTTCTCCCTTAATCTCCTCAACGCAGTTCTTGACTTCCTCCATCGGATCGGTCAGCTTCCATCCGAGCTGCTCATAGAATCGCCCGAAATGGACCGTGACACCAATCACTCCAATCCTTGTACCTTTCTTGCTTATGTAAACTTGATATGGTTTTGCCCAAGCTGGACGGCTGCCATCCTGTTTGTACAAATTTGCGACCAGCATCTCAAATTCTTTTTCCTGATACATCGAATCCAAATCCTCGAATGGGAGAGTAATCCCCTCATTGTTCCCAATGGTTCCGGCGTCATAGCCTGCTTCATTCAGCAGTCGGCAATTTGCCTTCCCCCGAGTGGCATCTGATAAAGGGTGCCAGCGGTCCATATGATCGCCAATATCAAACACAAAAACCTCGTCGCCTTCTTCCACATGCCAGCGCCGTCGCTCAGTTACAAGCTTATGAATCCTCGGCCAGTGCTCCAAATGGCTATGCAAATCATTCGTATGGTATATATGGATTATTTCTTCCATTTAATCTTGCCCTCATATAAACTTTCATGGTCTCCCCAGCCCGTTAAGCCAACAATCATCAGCTGTGCACCTCCATTTTATCTTCATAATAGCATACTGAAGCGCAAAATAAGAACTAAGACATGCTCCAACCTCATTTTCAGAGATCGGTATTGCCCTTATTCCATTTGAATATATGCTTTTACGGTAAAAAAATCCACCTGCTGAGCAGGTGGATTACCGTGATTATCTATTACCCAATCGACCCTTCCATCTCGAACTTGATCAGGCGGTTCATTTCGACTGCGTATTCCATTGGCAATTCTTTTGTGAATGGCTCGATGAAGCCCATGACGATCATTTCTGTTGCTTCTTCTTCGGAGATTCCGCGGCTCATCAGGTAGAACAATTGTTCTTCTGATACTTTGGAAACTTTTGCTTCGTGCTCAAGAGAAATGTTGTCGTTTAGGATTTCGTTGTATGGAATGGTGTCTGATGTAGACTTGTTATCCATGATCAGCGTATCGCATTCAATATTAGAGCGCGCGCCGTCCGCTTTGCGTCCGAAGTGGACCCTACCGCGGTATGTTACTTTTCCGCCCTGCTTTGAAATGGATTTTGATACGATCGTTGATGATGTGTTTGGCGCAAGGTGAATCATTTTTGCGCCGGCATCCTGGTGCTGGCCTTTGCCGGCAATGGCGATAGATAATGTCAAGCCGCGAGCGCCTTCTCCCCTAAGGATGACTGCTGGGTATTTCATTGTCAGCTTGGAACCGATGTTGCCATCGATCCATTCCATCGTTGCGTTCGCATCACAGACCGCACGCTTTGTAACAAGATTGAAGACGTTGTTCGCCCAGTTCTGGATCGTCGTGTAGCGGCAATATGCGTCTTTTTTGATGATGATTTCTACAACCGCACTGTGAAGGGAGTTTGTTGTGTAAACTGGAGCCGTACATCCTTCTACATAATGTACGTGCGCGCCTTCATCCACGATGATCAATGTACGTTCGAATTGCCCCATGTTTTCAGAGTTGATGCGGAAGTACGCTTGAAGTGGTGTATCCACTTTGATTCCCTTTGGAACATAAATGAAAGATCCGCCAGACCAGACTGCTGAGTTTAACGCTGAAAACTTATTGTCTGTTGGTGGGATGATTTTTCCGAAATGCTCACGGAAAATATCTTCGTTTTCCTTCAATGCTGAATCTGTGTCTTTAAAAACAATCCCCAGATCTTCCAGCTCTTTCTTCATGTTATGGTATACAACCTCTGATTCGTATTGCGCAGAAACACCCGCAAGGTATTTTTGCTCCGCTTCAGGAATTCCAAGCTTATCGAAAGTCGCCTTGATTTCCTCTGGAACTTCATCCCACGATGTTTCAGAGCGCTCTGATGGTTTGACATAATAGGTGATTTCATCAAAGTTCAAGGAAGCCATGTCTCCGCCCCATTGAGGCATTGGCATGTTGTAGAAATGCTCCAGTGATTTTAATCGGAAATCTAGCATCCACTGGGGTTCTTCCTTCATTTTTGAAATTTCTTCCACGATTTCACGCGTCAGGCCGCGTTTTGACCGGAAGATGGAAACGTCTTTATCGGAAAACCCGTATTTATAATCACCGATCTCTGGCATTTTTTTAGCCATCGTCCAATTCCTCCATTCTTAAAGCAAGGAAACTAAGTTTCCTGCTTTGTAATAGTCCGACCCCGCAAGCCAATCTCCTGCAGGCTTTCTGTAAAAACCATCGAATAGATGATTTCTTATTGGGTGTCTTCCTCTTCCTTCAGACCTTGCTCCATTGCCTTCCATGCAAGAGTAGCACATTTGATCCTGGCTGGGAATTTCGCCACCCCTTGCAGTGCTTCAATATCCCCGAGGTCAAGATCCTCCTCTTCATATTCTTTACCCTGCATGATGTCAGAAAAAACCGTCGAAAGCTTTAAAGCTTCCTCGATGGATCTTCCTTTTACTGCCTGCGTCATCATCGAAGCCGAGGACATGGAAATCGAGCAGCCTTCCCCTTCGAATTTTGCGTCCGCGATCTTGCCTTCTTCGACTTTCATCGTCAACTGGATGCGGTCGCCGCATGTCGGGTTGTTCATATTAACTGTCAGGCTGCCTTCTTCCAAAACACCTTTATTGCGTGGGTTCTTATAGTGATCCATAATAACTTGCCGATAAAGGTTATCTAAATTATTAAAAGACATCGCTGAAATACTCCTTTGTTTTAACAAGTCCGGCTACAAGTTTGTCAATATCTTCTTCTGTGTTGTACAGGTAGAAGCTTGCTCGTGCTGTCGCGGATGCCTTCAGCCATTTCATCAGTGGCTGGGCACAATGATGGCCCGCCCGAACAGCGATTCCTTCCGCATCAAGTACTGTTGCCACATCATGTGGATGGACGTCATCAAGATTGAATGTTACCAAGCCTGCACGCATGCCTGCATCCTTCGGGCCATAGATGGTCATGCCATCGATTTCAGACATTTTATCGATCGCATAAGCCGCTAGAGCGTGCTCGTGCTTTTCGATATTATCGAGTCCAATCTCGTTCAGGAAGTCGATTGCGGCACCAAGACCAATTGCACCTGCGATAATCGGTGTTCCGCCTTCGAATTTCCATGGAAGCTCTTTCCAGGTTGACTCGTAGAGACCTACGAAATCAATCATTTCACCGCCAAACTCGACCGGCTCCATTTTTTCAAGAAGTGCCTTCTTGCCATATAGTACGCCGATACCTGTCGGCCCGCACATCTTATGACCTGAAAAAGCAAGGAAATCACAATTAAGCTCCTGGACATCGATTTTCATATGCGGAGCGCTTTGAGCCCCATCGACAACCATTATTGCTCCATTTTCGTGGGCAATTTCGGCAATCTGTTTGATCGGGTTTATGACACCTAAGACATTGGATACGTGCATGATCGAAACAATTTTTGTATTCTCTGTCACCGTTTCTCTGACAGTATCCAGTGAAATCGTGCCATCTTCCTGCAAGTCAATATATTTCAATGTTGCGCCCGTCTGTTTCGCCACCTGCTGCCAGGGGATAATATTGCTGTGATGCTCCATGTAGGAGATAACAATTTCATCGCCCTCTTTGAGATGTGCACGGCCATAGCTTGCAGCTACCGTGTTGATGGCAGTAGTAGTTCCTCTGGTAAAAATAATTTCTTCCATTGATTTTGCGTTTATGAACTTGCGAACTTTTTCCCTTGCTCCTTCATACCCATCGGTCGCTCTTGTTCCAAGAGTATGAACTCCACGGTGTACGTTAGCGTTGTATTCACGATAATATTTGTCCAGCGATTCGATAACCTGCACTGGCTTTTGTGATGTTGCCGCACTGTCTAGATAGACGAGCGGATTGCCATTGACTTCCTGATTTAAAATCGGAAATAATTCACGAATTTCGCGAGCGTTCATTATTTAACTTTCCTTTCGATTACCTCAACCAACTGCTTTTTTACTCCCTCAATTGGAAGTTCATTAACAACCGGTGCAAGGAATCCATGGATGACAAGGCGTTCAGCCTCATGCTTCGAAATACCTCGGCTCATCAAGTAGTAAAGCTGTAATGGATCAACGCGTCCTACCGAAGCAGCGTGACCTGCTGTTACATCATCTTCATCAATCAAAAGAATCGGGTTCGCATCTCCGCGCGCTTTTTCACTGAGCATGAGCACACGTGATTCTTGCTCCGCATTTGACTTAGAAGCGCCGTGCTCGATTTTTCCGATTCCGTTAAAAATAGAGGTAGCGCTATCCTTCACAACGCCATGCTTAAGGATAAAGCCATTCGAGTTTTTGCCAAAATGGATGATGCTTGTCGTGAAGTTCTGCGTCTGTTCGCCCCGTCCGATAGCAACTGTTTTCATATCACAGTAGGAACCGTCGCCAATCAGATTGGTAAGATTATCAGAAATAGTGTTGCCGTCATTCATCAAGCCAAGAGCCCATTCGATCCTTGCATCTCTTCCGGCAATACCGCGGCGGTTCACATAGGTAGTCAGGCCTTCTGCTAATGTATCCACTGCACCGTACTGAATTTTCGCGTTTTGGCCAGCAAATGCTTCTGTTACGATGTTGACCAATCCATTCACTTTTCCTGTTGTAGAAAAATAGTTTTCGACATAAGTCAAAGAACTATTATCTTCAGCTACAACCAGCACGTGGTTGAAAAGGTTCGCTTCTGCATCATCATGCAGGAAGATTGCCTGGATTGGGCTGTTCAGCTGTACGTTTTTCGGAACATAAAGGAATGCCCCGCCGTTCATGAATGCAGTGTGAAGAGCAGTCAAGCGATGCTCGTCAGATTTGACAGCTGTCATGAAGTATTTCTTCAGCAGGTCGCTGTATTCGCGTGCCGCTGTGAAAATATCGGTAAAAATCACACCCTGCTCCTGCATTTCTTTTGAAAGCTGGAGGTATGCAGGCTTGTTGTTGCGCTGGACATACAGGCTGCTGTCCTTTGCTTCCATGTCCACAAGTGATTTTACCTCTTCTGGAAGATCATCGACAGCTGAAAAAATATCGCTTTTCACAAGAAGTTTTTCAAACTGAGTGAAGTTCCATTTATCTATTTTCGTTTTTTCCGGTCTTGGCAAGGAAAGGTCTTCTGCTATTGCTAGTGATTGTACCCGAAGTTCTGTCAGCCAAGCCGGCTCATTCATTTCTTTTGAGAAGGAAGTAATGTACTCCTGGTCAAAAGCCCATTTTGTTTCCGTAGTCATTATAAATCCCCCCGCCGCTTAAGCTTCTTGCCCAACTGTTTCGTCCTCGATGCCCAGTTCTTTCTTAATCCAGTCATATCCTTCTGCTTCTAGGCGCTGCGCCAGCTCCGGTCCGCCGGATTTAACAATGCGTCCCTGCATCATGACATGAACATAGTCAGGAGTGATGTAATCAAGCAGGCGCTGATAGTGAGTGATAATCAAGCATCCGAAATCTTCATTGCGCATTTCATTGATCCCTTTAGAAACAACTTTCAAAGCGTCGATATCAAGACCTGAGTCGATTTCATCAAGGATTGCAATCTTTGGTTCAAGCATCATTAATTGAAGGATTTCATTGCGTTTTTTCTCACCGCCGGAAAAACCTTCGTTAAGATAACGCTGTGCCATATCAAGATCCATTTCAAGGAATTCCATTTGCTTATCCATCTTGCGAATGAATTTCATTAGCGAAATTTCGTTTCCTTCGCCAAGGCGGCTGTTCAACGCCGAACGAAGGAAGTCAGCATTTGTAACACCGCTGATTTCGCTTGGATACTGCATCGCAAGGAATAAACCAGCACGCGCTCGCTCATCTACTTCCATTTCAAGAACATCCTTGCCATCTAGCATAACTGTACCTTTTGTTACTTTATATTTAGGATGACCCATGATAGAGGACGACAAAGTAGATTTGCCAGTACCATTTGGTCCCATGATCGCGTGAATCTCTCCACCCTTTACTTCCAGGTTTATCCCATTTAATATCTGCTTGCCTTCAATCTCAACCTCAAGGTCCTTAATTGATAATACAGATCCTGCCATACTATTACCTCCATCAATATAGAAAAGATTTAAGCCGGCTCTTGCCGTCAAAATTTCTATTCTCAATTTATTCTCATTACAATCTTATAACAAATGAAAAGTGATAGCAACACTTAAGCAGTGAAAAGAAATACGACAAAACTTGAAAAGTAGGAATTTTTCATTAATGCTGCGAATAAGGAGCACAAGCCGGCCTTTTTCCACTTCGTTTATTTGAGCAAAACGGCGCTGCAACAGTCTACCTATATTTTATCAGACAAAGCTTCACAAGCTTGTATTATTTTTGCCTTCTCTTGTAAAAAAATGTACTCGAAAGCATCTGGGCAGTTATCCTCATTCGAATAATTTTGACAGCTTTTTTTATTAGTTCCAATAAGTTGTCAAGAAACCGTTGCTTTCTTGACAACTTTTCACTCCATCGACCCAAACCTGTCAAAATAACCGGGTTTTTCCATATTCACAACAAAAACAAAGAAACCAGTGCACTATACACTGGTTTCCATTTACTATTTCGTTGTTTAGGAGTGGACTCTTCTGTCCAGATCGGCGACCATCCGTTGACTTTTGATATAATCCTGCTCGCGTTTTCTTTCGACTTCCATTCTTGCGTCATGGTCCATGCTGTAAACTTCGTAACTAATCCCATGTGCTCCATGCATTGCCTTTTCCATTTCACTTGTGTAGTTCAGTTTTAGCTGACTAATAGTGAATCATCCCTTCGGTTTTTCGCTTTTTAAGAAGCGTTTTTTTGACATTCCAATCGTAACACCTTTTATTTACCACTATCAAAGCGATTAAAACCGTTAATATTTGGATGGAATGGAATAAGAAGGCCTCTGGGGAGTTCATCTCTGCCATTCTTACAATACTGCCAAAATCCTCTCCAATAGAGCCTTTCCTGTTAAGAAGCGGTCAAAAAAGAGAGCAGGTTTTTCGCCTGCTCTCTTCCGGTATTATTCTTTGACGGGTACGACTGCGCCTTCATATTTTTCAAGGATGAAGTCTTGGATTTCCTTTGAGTGAAGAACTTCCACAAGCGCTTTGATTGCTGGCTTGTCTGCATCGCCTTCACGGACGGCAACTACGTTCACATATGGAGAATCGCTTTCCTCAATCGCAATCGAATCCTTCAATGGGTTCAATCCAGCGTCAATCGCAAAGTTTGAGTTGATCAGAACAGCATCGCCTTCCCCATTGTTGAAAATTTGCGGAAGCAATGCTGGTTCATATTCAGTACCAAACTTCAATTCCTTAGGGTTGTCTTTAATGTCGTCAATGGTTGCTTTTACTTTTTCCACGCCATCATTAAGTGTAATCAGACCCTCTTTTTCCAGCATTGTCAAAATTCTGCCATGGTCGGCCACTGAACTGCTCATAATGATTAGCGCACCTTTTGGCAGTTCCTCAAGACTTTTGTAGTCCTTAGAATATACTCCGATGGGCTCGATGTGGATTCCCCCTGCAATTTCAAACTTATAGCCATTGTCAGCCATTTGTGACTCCAGGTACGGGATATGTTGGAAATAGTTGGCATCCAGTTCTCCTGAATCCAATGCCTGGTTTGGAACAACATAGTCATTGAATGTCTTAATTTCCATTTGATATCCTTGTTTTTCAAGAAGCGGTTTCGCTTTTTCCAAGATTTCTGCATGAGGTACGTTGGACGCCCCAACGACAATTTTCTTGCTGTCCTCCTTGCCGCTGTCTGTTTTTCCTGCAGATGAACCACATGCTGCAAGGCCTGTTGTCAAAATCAATACTAAAAATGCTACTAACCATTTTTTCATTTTCTTTCTCTCCTTTTATCTTTTATCTAATTTCCTTGTGATGGAATCACCGATAATCTGGATTAAAAATACGATGATTAAGATGATGATGGTTGCCATCAGTGTGACATCGCTGCGACCTCGCTGAAATCCTTCCAAATAGGCGAGATTTCCAAGACCGCCCGCACCGATGACTCCTGCCATCGCCGTGTAACTTACAAGCGCGATCGCTGTCACTGTAATGCCTGAAACCAAGGCCGGCATTGATTCTGGAAGAAGAACCTTCCAGATGATCGTTGTCGTTTTAGCTCCCATGGATCTTGCAGCTTCAATAACTCCCTTATCAATCTCACGCAAACCAATTTCAACCATCCTAGCATAAAATGGCGCGGATCCGATAATTAACGCTGGCAATGCAGCATTTTTGCCAATCATTGATCCGACGATGATTTTCGTAAAAGGAATGAGCAGGACGATCAAAATAATAAATGGAATCGATCGAAAAATATTCACCACAGCGCTCAGCACCACATGAATCAGTTTGTTTCCCCATATATTATCTGTAGCAGTTAAAAAGAGCAGCAGTCCGAGGATGGCTCCTATTAGGAAGGTAGCGACCACAGAAATGGCACTCATGTATAGTGTATCAACTGTCGCTCCCCACATGCGGTCCCAGTTAACATTTGGAAACAAAGTTTCAGCCATTTGAAATCACCTCCACTCCGACTTCATGCTGGCCGATAAATGTAATTGCATTGTCCAATTCTTCTTCTTCTCCATCAAGATGGATGAACAAAATTCCATATGACCCGTTTTGTGTCTGGGAAATTTTTCCTTGTACAATCGTAACCGTTATCTCGAATTTACGGATCAAATTGGTAATTAGCGGCTGCTCGACCCCTTCGCCTACGAATGTCAGCTGGATCACCCGTCCATGCGGATACCGGTCGAGTAAATGGTCTACCGTTTCCTTTGTTTCCTCTGGTTCCGTTACTTGTTGGACAAACCTTTTCGTAATTGGCTGCTGCGGATTCTTAAACACATCCAAGACATGTCCTGTCTCAACGATTCTGCCGCCCTCCATGACTGCTACTCGGTGACAAATTTTGCGGATGACATGCATTTCATGGGTGATCAGGACGATGGTAAGCCCCAGCCGCTTATTGATATCGACAAGAAGATCCAGAATTTGGTCGGTTGTCTGTGGGTCAAGTGCGGAAGTCGCTTCGTCCCCTAGAAGAACCTTTGGATTATTCGCCAACGCCCTGGCGATCCCGACCCTCTGCTTTTGCCCGCCACTTAACTGCGAAGGATAAGCATCTCCCCGGCCATCAAGACCGACAAGCGAGATCAATTCTTTTACCCTTTTGTCCCTTTCAGCTTTCGGCACTCCTGCAATTTCGAGAGGGAATGCAATATTATCTGCAACCGTCCTCGACCAAAGGAGATTGAAATGCTGGAATATCATGCTGATTTCCTGTCTTGCTTTTCTTAATTCTGCACCCTTAATCTTGGAAACTTCCCTGCCTGCAACAATGACAGATCCTGATGTTGGAATTTCAAGCCCATTTAACATACGAATTAGGGTACTTTTTCCTGCGCCGCTATATCCAATGACCCCGAAGATTTCGCCTTCTTTTACTTCAAGATTAACATCATCTACCGCCTTGACTTCGCCTTTTTTTGAAGGATAAATCTTTCTAGCTTTTTTTATCGTAATCAATTGACTCCCCCTCTTTCGCAACCGTTCTATCCACCTGAAAAATACCCTAGTATAATAGGAAGGTTATCAATCTATTTTCCCATTCAGCAACCAAAAAATTCATGTAAAAAGCCTTTCTGCAAATAAGCAGAAAGGCATAGTCGTAGGCGGTATCCTTTCTCTCATCTGCCAAAGCAATCAGCTTTGAGTGAATTGGCACCATTTCAGATAAGCAAGCTTACTGATGGTTGCCGGGCTTCAACGGGCACTTCCCTCCACCTCTCTTGATAAGAGTATGCTATTAAATTTTTACTAGCTATTTTAGTTACGAATGTGATTGTAGCACGGAACAAAAATGGGTGTCAATAAAATTATTTCAAAATTCTTTTTCTCATGGTCCTTTGATATTATACTCTTGCAGGTATCCCAAGTACTCCCGTTGCCTTTTCAATAGCCTGCTCGAGGTCAGCGATAATATCATCACTATTTTCAATGCCAACAGAAAGACGAATTAAATCTTCCGGAACACCCGCAGCTTTGAGTCCGTCTGAATCGAGCTGCTGATGGGTAGTGCTTGCAGGATGGATAACCAAGCTCTTCGCGTCGCCGACATTGGCAACATGGGACCATAATGTCAAGGCGTTGATCAGTTTCGCACCTGCTTCTCGGCCACCTTCTATTCCAAATATCACCACTGACCCAGCACCTTTTGGAAGGTATCGATCTGCCAGATGCTTATCAGGGTGAGAGTCATGGCCAGGGTAGGTGACCCAAGTAACGGCTGGATGTGACTCAAGATAGTCTACTATCTTCCGCGTATTCGCAACATGCTCTTTCATCCGGACATGCAATGTTTCGATTCCAAGATTCAATTGGAAGGCACTCTGCGGGCTGATGGCCGGACCAAGATCACGAAGCAGCTGGACCCTTGCTTTCACAATATATGCGGCGGCTCCTATGGCTTCACTATAAACAATATCATGGTAGCTAGAGTCGGGTTCATTGAAACCAGGAAACTTAGGGGATTTCCAATCGAATTTCCCACCGTCGACAATGATTCCGCCCATAACTGTACCATTGCCTAAAAGCCACTTGGTAGCTGAGTGAATGACAATGTCTGCTCCATATTCAATCGGCCGGCATAAATAGGGCGTCGCAAAAGTATTATCGATGATCAGCGGAACACCAGCTTCATGCGCAATCTCCGCGACAGCTTCTATATCCAATACCCTAAGACTTGGATTTCCAATTGTTTCTGCGTAGACCGCCTTTGTTTTTGGGGTAATGGCCTTCCTGAAATTTTCAGGATCATCGGAATCCACAAAGTGAACGGTAATTCCATATTTCGGCAATGTTACGGCAAATAGATTGTAAGTCCCTCCGTACAGGTTAGAAGCAGCGACAATTTCATCCCCTGCATGGGCGATATTTAAAATCGCCAACGTAATTGCAGACATACCACTTGACAAGGCAAGGGCTCCAACTCCCCCCTCCAACAAGGCGACCTTTTCCTCCAGTGCCGTGACGGTAGGGTTATGAATTCGCGAATAAATATAGCCTGGCTCCTTGAGTGCGAATAAATCAGCTGCATGATCTGTGTTTTCAAACTGGAATGCATTACTAGCATAAATCGGCACAGCTCTAGCTCCCGTTACCGGATCTGGAGACTGTCCTCCGTGTACACCAATCGTTTCGATTCTGTAATTTTTTTGCTCATTTGCCATCTTCATCTCTCCAATCATAAAATTTTCGGAAAGGTGATACAAAAAGCCCTCTTCTTAAGAAGAGGGCCATTTATCAACTCTCCTTATCTTTTCAGAGTATTTACTCTGCAGGAATTAGCACCGTGTTTTACCAACCGGTTGCCGGGCTTCTTCGGGCCAGTCCCTCCGCCTCTCTGGATAAGAATATTCAGTTTGTTTTCATTGCGTTAAAGTGATGATACCACGATCGAAAATGTAGGTCAATCTATTTTCATTTTTCAGAATGAATTTGCTAATTCGGCAAAATTCTTCATTTCCCGAGAAATATCTCCAAAGAACCACGGTCATTTGGCGGTTTTCATAATTGGAATGCCGGATTTTGTCCCTTGCCATCAGCCTTGCAATTCTGTTAATTTTTCAAATAAATAAGGAACGGATTGAAAGGCATAGATTTTCTCCTGTACCTCTCCGTTTTTTATTAAAATCAAACATGGTACACTTTCTATTTCAAATCGTTCAGCCATTTCAGGAAGGAAGTTCAAATCTGCTTTTCCGGATCGGAGTTCAGGTAGCAGCTGTTCGATCACCGTCAGCATTTTGCTTGCCAACTGACAAGTACCGCATATTGGGGTGTAAAAGTATAGGTACCCTGTGTGCTTTTCTGCAAGAAAAGTTTCGATTTCCGTTTTGTTCCAATCTTCCATTTTTGAGTCATCCTTTTTCTAAGTACTCTGCATGCACATCAATATTTGCTCCAATTAAAACAGTTGCAAGATGTTTTTCTGGTGCAGTCGCCACTTCCCGGTACATCCTGTCAATGTATAAATGGTTTGCCTCAGGAAACTCTCTTTTGAATTGCTTCCTTAGCTTTTCACCTGAAGCATCAGCATCTACAAGGATATAAACATCCTTATCAACCAGCGAATCTATCAGTTCATCAAGCTTTGAAACACCGATTGTGCCATTCGTGCAAATAATTTCCACTGGTTCTTTCAGTACGGTCTGTACTTTCTTTTTATCTGACGAACCTTCTACTATGATCACCTTAAGATTTTTGTCCATCGCCATAACCACCTATGCACCAGAAAATAATTACTTTACAACTATTGTTACTGTTTCCACTTGAGATTGCAAAGATTTGGTCTAAGCAGCAGATCCTTATTTTTTGAAAAAAAACGCCTTGAATGCTCAAGGCGTCGGCAATACATTATTCTTTGATCATTTCTTCGTATTGTTCTGGTGTCATCAGCTTGTCTACTTCATTGCTGTCTGTCAGTTCCACTGTAATCATCCATGCCTTTTCATATGGAGATTCGTTAACGAACTCAGGGCTGTCATTCAATTCTTCGTTGATTTCAATCACTTTGCCGCTTACCGGTGCATATAACTCTGATACGGTTTTCACTGATTCCACGCTTCCAAATGGCTGGTCAACAGTGATCTCGTCGCCGACTTCTGGAAGTTCGACGAAGACGATGTCCCCTAGCTCGGATTGAGCGAAATCGGTAATGCCCACGCGAGCCTTTTCTCCTTCAACTTTTACCCACTCGTGTTCTGCAGAATAACGTAAATCTTTTGGTGTACTCATTGACTATCCCTCCAATTGTATATCTCTATCGATTAATATCGATGGGACCAAAATTACAGCCACGCTTGTTCATACTCATCCTCTTTGAAACCAACGGTCACTTTTTCCCCATCTGTCATGAGCGGGCGTTTGATGAGCATACCGTCAGATGCCAGCAGCGCCAGCAGTTCGTTTTTGGATGCTGTCTTGAGTTTGTCTTTCATCCCGAGCTCGCGGTATTTTTGGCCGCTACTGTTAAAAAATTTCTTGATCTCGAGACCGCTTTTTGCAAGCATTTCTTCCAGCTGCGACTGAGGTGGCGGATTTTCAACTATATGTACTTCGTTATAGGCCACTTCATGCTGGTCCAGCCATTTCTTCGCATTCCTGCATGTACTACATTTAGGGTACCAATAAAATGTTTTTCCCAAGACTTCCCCACCCCTTGCTAGTATCCCATAAAGAAAACCCTATAAACGGATAGTAACATATAATCTAGGTGCAATACTATCTTTCAGCGCATGAATTTAACATCCTTTTCATAAATTCAACAAAGTTTGCAAAAATCCTGCTATTTGAACAAAACACTCCTCTCGAGATCGAGAGGAGTGTTGGAAGTACGAATGTTATACGACAAAGCGTTCGACAGTGATCAGCTTTTCTGCTGCTTCTCGCTTCTTTGCGATGACATTGATTGGAGTGTGTCTTGTGAACTTGCGCAATGCTGAAGTCAGCATACGAAGGGTGTCGCCTTCTTCTGTTGCGACAAGCGTTTCCTTTGCATCCTGCTCAATTTCATTAAATGCTTCCTGACAGAAAATTTGCGTATAAAGAAGCTTTTGTTTGCTCTTCTCCACTCCATCCTTAGCGATGGCCTTTTCTGTACGAAGCACTGCAGATTCCATCGAATAAGCATTCGAAATGATATCCGCAATATTGACGAGAATCTCCTGTTCTTTCTCCAACGCTTTGCCAAACTTTTGTGCAGCCAATCCAGTTGCCAACAAGCCAATTTTCTTCGCATTTTTCACCAGGTATTTCTCCTGTGCCAATGGCTCCTCTCCTGGCTCTTCAGGCATTAGCATCATCAGCTCATCCTGAAGCTGTTGGGCTTTTTGCAATAGTGGAAGCTCGCCCTTCATTGCCTTGCGCAGGAATGTTCCCGGTACCAGCAGGCGGTTGATTTCATTTGTACCTTCAAAAATGCGGTTAATCCTTGAATCACGATAAGCTCTTTCGATTTCATACTCTTGCATGAAGCCGTATCCACCGTGAATCTGAACGCCTTCATCTACAACATAGTCAAGCGTTTCTGTTGCGAAGACTTTGTTCATTGAGCATTCAATTGCGTACTCTGCGATGGAGTCAGCAACCGCTTTCCCATTGTTGATTTCTTCTTCAGACAACTGGTTCATTCTTTCTTCGAACAAGCCTACTGTACGATAGACAGAGCTTTCGGTTGCATAGATTTTCGAAGCCATTGTCGCAAGCTTTTCTTTTGTCAAATTGAATTGGGAGATCGGTGTCTTGAACTGCTGGCGCTGGTTTGCGTATTTTACCGTTAGCCCGAATGCATGCTTCGCACCGCCAGTTGCGCCGACTCCTAACTTATACCGTCCAATGTTTAGGATATTGAAGGCTATCAGGTGGCCTTTTCCTGGTTCTCCAAGGACATTTTCTACAGGTACTTGTGCATCCTCTAAAATCAAGGTGCGTGTAGAGGAACTTTTAATACCCATTTTCTTTTCTTCAGCACCTACTGACACTCCAGGGTATTCTCTTTCCACAATGAAGGCGGTGAATTGCTCGCCGTCGATTTTTGCATAGACAATGAAGACATCTGCAAAACCAGCATTTGTGATCCATTGCTTTTCGCCATTCAGCACATAATGAGTTCCTTCAGCATTTAGCTTTGCCGTAGTCTTTGCCCCTAAAGCGTCCGATCCTGATCCCGGCTCAGTAAGGGCGTATGCTGCCAACTTCTCACCGGTCGCAAGTTCTGGCAGGTATTTTTGCTTCTGCTCTTCCTTTCCGAAAAGCACGATTGGCAGTGAACCAATTCCAACATGTGCCCCATGAGAAATGGAGAATCCTCCTGCTACAGCCATTTTCTCAGCAATCAAAGCGGAGCTGATTTTATCAAGGCTCAGGCCGCCATACTCTTCAGGAACGTCTGCTCCTAAAAGGCCCAGTTCTCCCGCTTCTTTTAATAATTTTACCGTGCGGTCGAATTCGTGCTGCTCAATGTATTCCACTTGAGGCAATACTTCATTAGTGACGAAATCCTCCGTTGTTTTTGCAATCATTTTATGCTCATCTGTGAAATCCTCTGGAGTGAAAACATGATCATATGACACCTCTTCGATTAAGAAGCTTCCGCCTTTTACAAGGTTTTCTGTTTGATTGCTCATTGCTAATTCCTCCTATCTATTTTTTAGAGGGAATGGAACCCCTCCGGATTATTTCGTTTACAATAGCTCAAATACTCCAGCTGCCCCCATGCCGCCGCCGATACACATCGTCACGACGCCGAATTGCTCCTTTCTGCGTTTCATTTCATGGATTACGGTTAAAGTAAGCTTCGCACCTGTCGTTCCGAGCGGGTGGCCGAGAGCGATTGCTCCGCCGTTAACATTGACTTTCTCTTCATCGAGGCTTAGCTCACGGATAACCTGGATCGACTGGGAAGCGAATGCTTCGTTCAGTTCGAATACACCAATGTCAGAGACCTGCAGTCCAGCAAGCTTCAATGCTTTTGGAATGGCTACGATAGGGCCGATGCCCATGATTTCAGGTGGTACCCCGCCAAGCGCGAACGAACGGAATTTAGCGAGTGGCTTTAATCCAAGTGATTCCGCCTTTTCACGATCCATCACCATGACAGCCGCTGCTCCGTCACTAGTCTGTGAAGAGTTTCCTGCAGTTACTGTACCGTTAATATGAAAGGCCGGGCGCAATTTTGCGAGCGTTTCCATGTTCGTATCCGGACGCACGCCTTCATCCTGTTTGAATTGAAAGGTTTTTTCGACAAGCTTATTGTCTTTCCCAACTGTACGATGGGTTACCTCAACCGGAACGATTTCTTCTTCGAATTTTCCTTCTTGAATAGCCTTTGCCGCGCGCTGATGGCTTCGTACCGCAAAAGCATCCTGCTCTTCACGAGAAATTCCGTACTTCTTGGCTACTTCCTCGGCAGTATGGCCCATTCCCATATAGTACTGTGGGGCTGTTTCAGCCAATTTCGAATTCGGGCGAACGACATGGCCCATCATCGGTACCATGCTCATTGATTCCGCACCGCCGGCAATGATCGTGTCTGCATGGCCAAGCATGATGCGCTCGGATGCATTTGCAATTGCCTGAAGTCCAGAAGAACAATAACGGTTGATGGTAATCGCCGGGACCTCATAGGACAGACCAGCAAGTGCACCAATATTTCGTGCCATATTCAAACCCTGCTCTGCTTCTGGCATTGCACAGCCGATGATTAAATCATCAATATTTCCTTCATAATTGCCCGCTCTTTTTAGGGTTTCTCTTACTACAAGAGCTCCTAGATCATCGGGCCGGACATTAGCAAGCGTTCCCTTTTTTGCTTTTCCAACCGGTGTTCGGGCTCCGGCTACAATTACCGCTTCTCTCATCTCATTCCCTCTCTTTCCTCGGATGGTAAAACTGACCATCTATTAATTGCGCAATGGTTTTCCTTTTACGAGCATATGCTGCATGCGCTGCTGTGATTTTGGTTCAGCTACAAGGCTCAGAAACGCTTCTCTTTCCAGATCAAGCAAATATTGCTCATCTACCTCTGTTCCATATGGCACTTTGCCACCGGAAATAACATAAGCAAGTTTCTTGGCGATTTTCAGGTCATACTCAGAAATATAACCTGACAGGTGCATCGTTTGAGCACCTAGCAATAAGGTTGCATACCCCGGCTCGCCTGTTACTGGCACTTTCTTTCTAACCGGTGCTCGATACCCTCTTTCGTATAAATTCAAGGCAGCTTGTTTTGCATCATATAGCAGATGATCCCTGTTGACACTGATGCCATCCGCTTCATTCAGGAAGTTATTTTCACGAGCTTCCTCTCCTGAAGTAGACACTTTCGCCAGCGCAATTGTTTCGAATACTTTATTGGCTACCTTCTGCAGGTCAAAATCAACACCATTTGGCAGGCCTTGAAGGTGCTTGATGTATAATTCCTTATTTCCGCCTCCGCCTGGGATGAGACCTACGCCAGCTTCAACAAGTCCCATATACGTTTCCATTGATGCCTGGATATGGGCTGCCGGCAAGCACATTTCAGCACCGCCGCCAAGTGTCATTCCAAATGGAGCAACAACAATTGGTTTGGAGCTATATTTGATTCTCATCGTCGTCTGCTGAAATTGGCGAACGACCATTTCAAGATCCCAAATGTTATCATCCTGCGCTTCCATCAAAATCATCGCCAGGTTCGCACCAACGGAGAAGTTCTTGCCCTGATTGCCGATCACCAGACCTTTGTAGTTTTTTTCTACTTCGTCAATCGCGAAATGGATCATCTGGAGGATGTCAGGTCCGATTGCGTTGCTGTGTGAGTGGAACTCGAGCAGTGCGATCCCGTCTCCAAGGTCGATCAGGCTGGCTCCGCCATTCTTTTTAATGACACCTCTTTGTTTCTTTAAAAGTTTAAGGTTGATGACCTTTGCATTCTCTTCTACAGCTACATACTCCCCATTATGGTAATAGTTCAGCTTGCCATCTTCTTCTTTGTAGAAAGAAGGGAAGCCTTTTTCGACCATTTCTTTTACCCATGCAGGGACGGCCTTGCCTTCTGCTTCCATCTTGCTGATTGCTTTTTCCACGCCAAGTGCATCCCATGCTTCAAAAGGCCCCATTTCCCAGCCAAAGCCCCATTTCATTGCACGGTCTACCGCAACAATATCGTCAGCAATCGTGCCCAATAAGTCTGCAGAGTAGATCAGTACTGGGCTGAAAATATTCCATAAAAGCTCGCCAGCTCTGTCTTTTGCATAAACAAGCGCTTTCATTTTATTGGCAAGCCCTTTTTCTTGTTTGGCCGTTTCAGTAGACGCTGTTTTTAATTTCTTGCGCGGCCCATATTCCAATGTCTGTGGGTCAAGTTCAAGGATTTCCTTGCCCTGCTTTAAGAAAAAGCCCTGCCCTGATTTGCTGCCAAGCCAGCCGTTCTCGAGCATCTTCTTCATAAATTCAGGAACTTCGAAAACTTCCTTTTCTTCCCCTTCCACCTGGTCATAAACGTTTTTTGCAACATGTGCGAATGTATCGAGTCCAACCACATCTAATGTACGGAAGGTTGCACTTTTAGGGCGTCCAATCATTGGACCAGTAACAGAGTCAACTTCACCAACACTGTAGCCGCCTTTTCCCATTTCTCTAACTGTTACCAGCAATCCATAAGTGCCAATTCTATTAGCAATAAAGTTTGGGGTATCCTTCGCTTCAACAACGCCTTTACCAAGTCTGTCTTCCCCGAATTGCTTCATAAACGCAAGGACTTCCGGGTCTGTATCTTTCGTTGGGATTACTTCAAGCAGCTTCAGGTAGCGCGGCGGGTTGAAGAAATGTGTGCCCAGGAAATGCTTCCTGAAATCCTCAGAACGTCCCTCTGCCATTGCCTCGACGGAAATTCCCGAGGTGTTGGAGCTGATGATGCTTCCCTGCTTGCGGTATTGATCTACATCTGTAAAAACTTTCTTTTTAATTTCAAGGTTTTCAACGACAACTTCAATCACCCAGTCAACATCCTTGAGTTTTTCCATATCGTCTTCGAAGTTGCCAGCTTCGATCAGTGCAAGGTTCTTTTTGGAGGTCAGAGGTGCCGGTTTTTGCTTCAATAACTTCTGCAGCGCGCCTGCACTGATTCGGTTGCGCACCTGCTTATCATCAAGTGTCAGGCCTTTTGCTTTTTCCTGTTCTGTTAATTCCCGAGGTACAATATCCAGCAGCAATGTCGGAATGCCGATATTTGCCAGATGTGCGGCAATTCCTGATCCCATGACACCTGAACCAAGCACCGCTGCCTTTTGAATTTGTCGCATCACATTTGTCTCCCCCTTTGACTCTTTTTGAATGAATACTCATTCATTTTTGCATCAAAAAAAATATGCATGTAAATGTGTTCTGTTACTTACTACTATAAAATATTTAAAAAATTTGCGCAATAATAAGGTGCGGAAAAAATAAAATTTTTTGAAACTTTCGTGCTCCTGGTTATTTTGAAAGATTTGGGTACCCTATAAATAATTCTTTAACCAGGGGGAGATCATCATGGCAAGATTGAAAAAGAATCCATCAAAAGCGGGAGTCAGCGCTGCCAGTGTAAAAGGAAACGCTGGACCATCCATGAGTCAGGGCGGCGAAAGAAAGCAAAACAGCCAGAATAGTCAATACAAAAAATAAAGAAAAACAGGCTGACACATGTCAGCCTGAAGGTTACTTTTTGAGCATTCCTTTTAAAACAAAGGCTACGTTTGCCGGGCGTTCTGCGAGGCGGCGCATAAAATAGCCATACCAGTCCGTTCCAAAAGGCACATACACACGCATCGTATAGCCCTCTTCTGCAAGCTGGAGCTGTCTTTCCGGCATGATTCCAAACAGCATCTGAAATTCAAATTGGCTTTTCGGAATATTGTTTGCCTTGGCGAATTCCTTTGTGAAGTTGATGATATTGTCATCATGTGAGGCAACTGCTGTATAATTTCCATTCAGCAGATGCATCTTAATGATTTTCTTAAAGTTCTCATCGACATCCTTTTTATCAGGGAACGCTACTTCCGGTGACTCTTTGTAAGCTCCCTTCACCAGACGGAGATTTGGAGAGTATGGATTCAAATCTTCGATATCTTTTTCCGTCCGGTATAGATAAGCCTGAATGACGGTTCCGATATTATCGTATTCTGTTTTCAGCTGCTTGAAAATCTCCAGCGTCCTCTGGCAGCGTTCGTAGTCTTCCATATCGATGGTGACAAACACATTGTTTTTTTGGGCAGCATCCATGATTCGGCGCATATTGTTCATGAGAACTGCCTCAGAGATATCAAAACCGAGAGAAGTCATTTTGACACTCATCTGAGCATTTAGTTTTTCCCGGCCAATTGCGTTGATCGTAGCGATTGAACTTTCCGCTCTCTCGTTGGCTTCTTGTTCACTGTCCACAAATTCACCGAGATAATCGACAGTCGCCGCAAGCTTCTTTGCATTTAGCTCTTTGATGACTGTCACAGCCTGATCGATTGTCTCTCCTGAAACAAAGCGTTTTGCCCCTAGCCGCAGGCCATATTGTTTTGCCATCTTCGTGAAAAATTTATTTTTTGATAAAAAAAGAAAGAAATTCCTCATTAATTGTTCCATAGTTTTTTTCCTCCCCTAAATGAAAACGATTACAACACGTGGTAAAAAAATTGCTCTATCTCTATCGATTTTGCAAAATCATTTTATCATTTTTTTATCATTTTGAATATGACTTTTGTAGGAGAATGTTCTTTTTGACAAATCCTGTATTGCATATTTTTTTTCGCCTCGGGAACGCTACTATTCGTAGGAATGATTAGAAAACAGGAGGTTCTACTATGCAGCAGCAAAACATGAATTTTCAAAGCCAGCAGCAAGGAATCCTGCAAACGCCGCCATCCGTTGTATCGACAAAGGATTCTCTCTACTTAACAGATATGCTGTCTTGGAATTTACTAGCCATGAAAAAAGCACATTTTTTTGCACAGCAATGCCAGGATCAGGAGCTGAAAATGGAAATCGAAAATTGCGGGCGAATGCACCAAAAGCATTACGAGAAAATCCTTACGCACCTGAACAGCCCGCAAAACCAGATGAATCCTCAAGTGCCTGGAAGGCAGTAAAATGGAGACAGGAGGAAAAAACGCATGAACGAACAGAAAATCCAAAATCCGGAAACAAAAGTTCAGAAGACACCGCAGATGAATGACCGCGATTTCATCAATGATATGTTAACAACGGAAAAGTACATGACTCAGGGCTATGATACCGCTCTTAAAGAATTGAGCCACGACCAACTTTATCAGGATATTCTCGCAATTTACACGGAAACATCTAACGCACAGCGGAGCCTGTATAATCTGATGTTTAAAAAAGGCTGGTATGGAGTAGAAGCAGCCGAAGCTCAAAAGTTGCAGCAATCCCACCAGCAGTTCCAGGGATATACTAATCAATTCCCATATAGCGGGCAGCAGCTGCAATAATTGTAATTGTTGAGAAAAACCGGGCAAACTTCGCCCGGTCTTTTTTTGGGTTTGGATGATAATCGGGACTATTGATTGGAACGGAAGACACTATTCTTTATACAAAAGAAAAAAACTGGAACTAGTATCTAAACTGTATCCAAATGCCGAAAGATACCCTTATGCGAGCATTTTTACCTCTATAAGGGCATCTTTCAGGTGGAAAGATACCCTTATGCGAGCATTTTTACCTCCATAAGGGCACCTTTCAGGCGGAAAGATACCCTTATGTGGTGGAAAAAAGAGCCCGGAATTTCCAGTTCGCCAATAAAATCTGAAAATCGCCAATAAAATTGTGAAAACCGCCAATAAAATCATTCAAGCAAGAACAAGCGGTAGAATTATATTGAAACCTAGCCATGATCCTAAGAAATAACCGATATTGCAACTTTATAAGCGAATTTTCCCAGTCAGCTTTCTTAAAACTTCCTCTTACTGTAAAAGTTCTCTGTAAGGCATTTCCTCTTCTATTTCTAGTCTTGTCCAGCATTAGCACATAGCTCAACGCTTAGGCAAGCGGTTTGCCGCTAACTCCTCGAGACGTTTTTCGCCTACTGGTCTATCCACAAAAATAATTCGTTTAGAATTATTGGGCTCCACGCTCGAGGTTCTTTTGTATGCTCTTTTATGCAGAAGTTGAAAACATATATTTTTTGTAATGGTATCGTATCGAAAAGATTAAGCTGACGGCGAGCATATTCCCCATCAGCGAGCTTCCACCATAGCTGATGAATGGCAGCGGTATTCCAGTGATGGGCAGCAGGCCGATTGTCATCCCAATATTTTGGAAAACGTGGAAGGTGATCATACTGATGACCCCGACACAAATATAAATGTAGAATTCGTTTTTTGTTTCCATTCCGATTTTTGTGATCTGGTAAATCAACAGGAAAAACAAGCTGATCAGCACGCTTGCACCAACAAACCCGAATTCTTCCCCAATGATGCTGAAAATGAAATCCGTATGGCTTTCTGGAAGGTAGACTTCCCTTGTTCCATACCCTTTCCCGACTGTTTCTCCAGAGCCGATTGCCAGCAGGGATCTCGTAAGCTGGAATCCGGTGGAACTCTGGTAATTATACGGGTCTAGCCAAGAATAGATACGGCCAAATTGATACTCTTTGACACCGAGGTATTTCTCAAGAATGTTAGGTTTCCAGATGACAAAATAAAAGATAATCGATATGAATGTTAGCCCTGCCCCAAAAATTGGCACAAGTAGCTTCCAAGTAATCCCGGAAATAAAAATCATCCCGACCATGATCGCAATATATACGAGCGAAGTTCCAAGGTCTGGTTGCTGCATAACGAGCACCAGCGGCATCAATGTCACCAATCCAATTTTCAGCAATAACCAAAAATCGGTCTGAATCGTCTTCAAACGGTATTTCTGGTTGTGGTCAACAATGGCTCTCGCAAGTGCCAGGATGAGGAATACCTTCACCAACTCTGATGGCTGCAGTGTCCCCATTGCCGGCACCTTATACCAGCTCTTCGCTCCGTTAATAACTGGGGCAATGTCTGTTGGAGCAATGAGGAGTCCTACAAGCAGCACAAGGCCAAACCCATATGCATACCAGCTTAGTTTTTGCAGCTGATCTGAATCAAGCTTGATAACAATGGTGATAATGCCAGCACCGATGATATACCAAATAATCTGTTTGAACAGGAAGTTTTCCGAGCCATACTGACCCGTCGTCTGAGCGCTGTAAATGGCGATGCAGCTTGCAAGAAATAATAGGATTAGGATCGTAACCAGCCCATAGTCGAGCCGAGAATTCGTTTTTTGATTCGATGTCATGAATATTCCCCTTTTAAATGGAAGAACCGTTTTTTCCGATAACGAACTGTTCAATACTTTATTATATTTTTTTCGACAATAAATCACAACTTATGACTTTGAAATGGTCATTATTACCTATCCAAAACCGTCTAAAAGCGGTTCCCTAAAATTATTTGCATACGACCGGAACATGTTTCATAGCTTTGTATGGACAAAGTCTTTGAAAAGGTGAGGATCGTTCATGTTATCTAAAATAGAAGCTTTCATTCTTGGGCTCATTCAGGGGCTGACTGAGTTTTTACCAATCAGCTCGACAGGTCATCTTTATCTAGGCAGGAACCTTTTCGGGCTTGAGGAAGCTGGACTGTTGCTCGATACGATGCTACATATTGGTACATTGCTGGCGGTTTTTGTATTTTATAGGCATGAATTTATCAAAATGCTGAAAAACCCATTCGGGAAGCTAACTTTCCTGCTTTTTGTCGGTACGCTTCCCGCGGTTGCAGTTGGATTGCTTTTTGAGGACTTTTTTGACGAATTATCCAAAACGGGCGTGACGATAGGCTGGGAGTTTCTGATCACTGGAACGTTCATGTGGTTTACCGATTCGATGGCAATTGGGCGTAAAAAGATGGAGGACATCAGCTATACAGATGCCCTCGTGATTGGCAGCTTCCAGGCTGCAGCAATTTTTCCGGCTCTTTCCCGTTCCGGTTTGACGATTGTTGCAGCGCTGATGCGGAAATTAGACCGGGAGACAGCTGCATATTTTTCGTTTCTGCTTTCGACTCCCGCCATTCTAGGGGCAATCGTACTTCAGGGAAAGGACCTCTTCAGCGCCGGGAGCGAGACAATCTCGCTTCAGGCGTTGTTGGTTGGCATCCTTTCCGCAGCCATTTTCGGTTATATCGCGATAAAATGGATGATTGGCTATTTAAAAAAGCGCTCATTAAAGCCTTTTGCAGTTTATGTTTGGGGAATCGGACTAATTGTCCTGTATCTTCAGTTTAACGGGCAGTTCTAAACGGCTTTTTTCATGCGGAGGTCAAAACGAAAAAAATGCACACCATTCAGATGTGCATTTTTTGCAGTGCATGTCTCAGAGATATACCTTTATATGATTCCGTGTGTGCAGCTTTATCAGCAGCCCCCATCGCCGCCAATGAGCACAAGACCTTCACGGTATTCGTCATATTCAAGCGCCATGCCTTCTGTATAGTCGACAATATTGGATTCAATCGCGACTTGGATTTCATTGATTACTGTTACGTGATCCTCTTCTTCCGGCTCTTCCAGAGCTAGACCAATCTGTGGGCCTCCTCAGCCAAAGCCGCCAAAGTAGACACGGATACCCTCTGCCTTGCGCTCTGCGAGGATTTCTTTTAAAATGTCGCGCGCTTTATCTGAAATCTGCATTATTTCGTTTTCCTTTCTGCATCAAATTTCTATAGTTTAGTTTACCATGTATTGAAATAGAAATACATAATACTGCCCGGAGTATTTTTCGAACAAAATTGTGAACGAAAATTGATAGTTTTTTAATAAAATGGAACAAAACTAAACAAAACTTAACAAAACCTCTACCTTTCTACTTCATTTTTTATTATATTAAGAGTTAAGTAGGAAAGAGGGATGCCTTTTGCAAATTTATACTCCAGATGAAATCGCTGCCATGTTAAAAATTTCTAAGCATACTGTCTATGAAATGATTAAACGAGGAGATCTTGCAGCTTTCAAAGTGGGCAATAAAATGCGCATTGAAGAAAGCGAGTTTACGAGATACAAAGCTAGCATGTCAAGCATCCCTGCTAGAGCTCCGGAATCAACGGGGAGTGCCCAGCATTCATTACAGCTGGCTGGCAGTCATGATTTCCTGGTCGAACAGCTGGTAAAGTACGTAGCGACGGATGGAACAGGACTTTCGGTAACTCCCTCCTACATTGGCAGTCTCGAAGGGTTGATGATGCTCTACCGCGGCAGCGCAGATATTGCCGCAGTCCACCTGCTTGATCCATCTTCACAGCAGTACAATCTCCCTTTTATCCACCAATTATTTGTCCATGAACCGATAACGGTGATGAGACTGGCTTCAAGGGAACAGGGATTGATTGTCGCAAAAGGGAATCCAAAGAAGATCTCCGGAGTCAAAGATTTAGCCAGGCCGGATGTATCGCTGATCAATCGGCAAAAAGGCTCTGGAACCCGCTTTCTGCTTGATTCATTTCTGGCCAGTGAAAAACTGGATCCTGCATCGGTTAAAGGGTATGAGAACGAGGAATGGACCCATCTAGCTGCGGCTGCCCATATCAGCAGAGGCACAGCAGATTCTGCCTTTGGAATCAAATGTGCAGCAAGCCAGTTAAATCTCGACTTCATCCCGCTCACAAAAGAACAGTTTGACTTAGTTTTCCGCTGGACTCCTGGAAACAAAGCAGCGCTCCAGCACTTGATTGACCTGATTCAGCTTACCAATTTCAAAGACAGCATCGAAGATTTTGATGGCTATGATGCTGAAGAATTCGGAAAAATCATTTACGCAAATCATACTACGGAGGTTTAATCATGAAATTGAAACATTTTCTCCCATTTTTACTCGTTCTCGTATTTGCTTTTGTTACAGGCTGTTCTGATACATCGACAAAGGACGCGGGAAAACAGCCTGATACGACAGCGGAAAGTACCGAAAAAACCGATTTGATTCTTGCGACAACAACCAGTACTCAGGATAGTGGGCTGCTGGATGTGCTAAAGCCTGATTTTGAAGAAAAAAACAATTATAATCTGAAAATCATTGCCGTCGGAACCGGACAAGCACTGGAAATGGGAACACGCGGTGAAGCGGATGTCCTTCTAGTGCACGCACCTGCAGCGGAAGAAGAGATCGTCAAAAGCGGCGATGCCATCAACCGCCAGAAAGTCATGTACAACGACTTTATCCTTGTTGGACCTGCTGAAGACCCAGCGAAAGTTAAAGGTCTAACCGTTCCAGAAACCTTGAAAAAAATCACTGAGTCAAAAGCTTCATTTGTGTCTCGCGGAGATGATTCCGGCACTCATAAAAAGGAGCTTGAGCTTTGGCAGAAGTCTTCACTTGATCCAAAAAGCCTTGGTGATGCCTATATCGAAGCGGGACAAGGGATGGGTGCAACTCTCCAGATCGCTTCCGAGAAGCAAGCTTATACTTTGACAGACAGAGCTACCTTCCTAGCCCAGAAAAAGAATATGCCTGACACAGAAATATTAGTAGAAGGAGACGAAAGCCTGCTGAATATTTATCATGTCATGCAAGTGAACAATGAAAAGCATGACAAAGTGAATGCAGCAGGTTCAAAAGCATTTGTCGACTATATGACTTCCGAAGAGACGAAAAAAATCATCAAGGAATTTGGCACAGATGAGTACGGAGAACCGCTATTTTTCCTTTTTGAATAAAAAAATTCAAATCCAACAGAAAGTCTGATTGCGCATGGAACTTTTATTAGAAGGGTTGAAAAAAGCGGTTGAGATGATCTTGACAGGAAACCAGGAAATTCTCGAAATTACCTTGCTTACGCTGAGGGTTTCGATTACAGCGGTGCTGATCAGTACCTTGATAGGTATTCCAGCTGGAATGTTCCTTGGACTTGCTCGATTCACTGGAAGGAAATTGCTCCTTGCCATCATCAATATCGGCATGGGCCTTCCTCCTGTCGTTGCTGGTCTATGGATCACTCTTTTCCTGTGGCGCTCAGGCCCGCTTGGTGACCTCGCCTTGCTATACTCGCCAACAGCAATTATCATGGCACAGATCTTGGTTTCCTTGCCAATTGTTACAGCATTGACAAGCACAGCATTCCAGCAGATCAATCCTAAACTGATTCTTCAGGTCAAAGCACTTGGAGCAACCAAATTCCAGCTATATTGGATTTTGATGAAAGAAGTCAAGCTTGCAATTCTCGCAGCCATCATTGCAGGCTTTGGGCGAGTCATTGCCGAGGTCGGCGCAGCGATGATGGTTGGCGGCAATCTCAGTGGTGAGACACGGATTCTTACGACTTCGATTGTCATGGAAGTTTCCAAAGGCAATTTCGACATTGCTCTAGCACTTTCCTTCATCCTGATGACATTGGCGTTCATTATTACTTTTAGCCTGACTTATTTACAACAAAGGAAGCGGAGCCTATGACCCCACTGATTACGGTAAAAAATTTAGAAGTAAGAGCCGCAAAGCGAAACCTGCTATCCATTCCCTACTTTGAAATACAAGAAGGAGAAATAGTCGGAATCATGGGTCCAAATGGTGCCGGAAAAAGTACTTTTATCAAGGCTTTGTCCTTGCTGGAAAAACCAGCACAAGGTACCATTTTCTACAAAAATCAGAATATCTCTGATGAACTGACGTTGAAGATGCGCAGAAAATTCGCTGTCGCAATGCAGCAGCCGTTGCTTCTCGATACAACCGTCTTTCAAAATGTTGCAATTGGCTTGAAGCTTAGGAATTATCCTCGGCAAGAAGTAACGCAAAAGGTTTTTTTCTGGTTAGAAAAATTCCAGATTGGCCATCTTGCCAAAAAACATGCAGCACATTTGTCCGGCGGAGAGGCCCAGCGTGTGAATCTTGCCCGGGCAATGGTGCTCGAACCTGAGGTGCTTTTCCTTGATGAACCCTTCTCTGCACTGGACTTCCCCACGAAGGTGCAGTTATTGAAGGATATTAAATCGATCATCGGGCAAACGAAAACGACAACTGTTTTTGTCAGCCACGATCTGATGGAATTGAAATACCTTGCCGAAACGCTTGCAATCTTAATAGATGGCGAGCTAAAACAAACTGGATCCACATCGGAAGTGTTGTCATCCCCCAACGCATCTGCTTCCACTTTTATAAATGATTGGAAAAGTCTTCTCCAATAGTTGCTTATAATGGCATGGCTGCAAACGCCATGCTTTTTTTGTGCCCATGATCTTCGGGGTCCGCTCTTTTATGGGCACATTGCTCCCTTTTTTGCGGCCATAATCTTCGCATCCGCTCTTTCATGGACACATTCCTTCCACACATAAATCGGGCACTATCAAATCTGTCTATGTCAAACATTAGGATCCCATGTATCTGGCAAAATAACTTTTCGCTTTTACCAAATCATTCGTGCCGTGAACGAGCACCCTTCCATCTTGAAAGATGACCATAGTGATCTCATCTTCGGGCATAAAACGTAACAAAAATGGGTTGCCTTTTACTTTGCCATTTGTTTTCAACCGACTTGCCAGCTTTTCAAGATCGATAATCCCCTTCTGTCGCGGGTTGATCTGAATGGTGTCGCGCCCACAAAGCGATGCATATTGGATCTGCTGGTCAGACGATCGATCGAGAAAGTCGTATTGATGGTGGACACATACCGGGCATTCAGGATTTCGTCCCTGGCTGACATCCATTTGAAAATTTGAGTTGTACCAGATATCTAGCTGTTCAAGATTAGGATTCGAATCGGCCCCCACAAGCAGTTTCAATGCTTCTACCGCTTCGAATGATCCAATGATGTCTGTAATCGAGGAAAGCACCCCGATGCTGTCGCATGTTTCGCCAAGACCTGTGGGAACTGACGGGAAAAGACAGCGATAACAAGGAGTCTCTCCCGGTTTAATGACTGCGAACATACCTCTAGAACTGACCGCCCCACCGTACACCCACGGGATCCCATGTTTTACAGCAACATCATTGATAAGATATCGAGCCATGAAATTATCAGTGCCATCTACGATCACATCGAAACCGGCAAGCAGGTCCTCGGCATTATCAAGTGTTAGATCCGCGATTATTGGCTCTAATTTTAGCTCGGAGTTGATTTTCTTTAGTTTTTTTTCAGCAGCAATCGCCTTTGGCAGGTTTTCGCGCGCGTCATCTTCATCATAAAGGGTCTGGCGCTGGAGATTAGACAGCTCGACCAGGTCCCGATCAATGAAGCGGACTCGCCCCACACCCGCCCGGACTAAATGATTCGCGATCACTGTTCCAAGCGCTCCCATGCCGACAATGACCGCCGAACTGTTCAACAGCTTTGTTTGCCCTTCCTTTCCAATTGGCTGGAATAAAACTTGCCTTGAATAACGCTCCATTTCCTTCATTGTCATCCCTCCATCATATATTTAGATTATATCTTTAAATAATGCTTTTTTTTAGGGAAATTTTTAACTATACTGAATAGTAAGAGGGAATCTCTCCTCTTATAAGTTTTTCACTAAAAAATGAAAGAGGTGGATTAAGTAAGATGAATCTTGGGGGATTTAAAAACAAAGAAGTCGTAGTGGACCTGACGAATGGCACGGTCGATTACCGAGGCATCCAGGAAGATGATGTCAGAAAGTATATCGGTGGTCGCGGCCTTGGAGTCAAGTATGTACTCGACAACGGCCCAGAAGTTGAGCCTCTATCAGAAGAAAACATATTATGTATCATGACTGGCCCTGTAACGGGTTCTCGTTCTTCGATGAGCGGACGGCTAGCAGTCGTAACAAAATCGCCATTGACCGGCACAGTTACGGACTCACATATGGGCGGTTGGACAGCTGCTCGTTTGAAATGGGCTGGAGTCGACAACGTGATTTTCAAAGGAAAAAGCGACAAGCCTGTGTATCTTTATATCGAAAATGGCCAGGCAGAAATTCGCGACGCTTCTCAATTGTGGGGATTGAGCACGCGCGCGACTGTACAGGCTATGAAGGATGCTCATGGAGAAGAAAATCTAAGCGTTATGACAATTGGCCAGGCAGGCGAGAACGGAGTGCGGTTTGCAAGTATCATGAATGAAAATGACCGTGCTGCTGGACGCGGTGGTACCGGTGCGGTTGCAGGCTACAAAAAGCTGAAGGCAATCGTCATTAAAGCAGCACAAAAGGGCAATATGCCGGAACCTGCCCAAAAAGATGATTACAACAAGGCAAACAAAAAAGCCGTTAAAGCAATTCTAGAAGGCGGCCTGACTGCTCCTAACAAAGGTGGCTTGTCCGTATATGGAACAAACGTCCTTACCAACTTGATCAATGAAGTGGGAGCGCTTCCAACACGCAACTCTCAATTGACATACTGGGATGAAGCGGAAAAGCATTCGGGTGAGTGGGTAAACGAGCACATTCTCGTTGCAAACAATACCTGCCATGCGTGCCCAGTCGGCTGTAAGATTGAGGTTGAAGTCAAGGAAGGCAAATACAAGACTCGCGTTGAGAGCTTTGAGTTTGAATCTGCCTGGGCACTCGGTGCGAACAGCGGCTTGAGCAACTCTGAAGCAATTGCGTATTTGATCGACATCTGTAACGAATATGGAATGGATACAATCGAGCTAGGCCACGCCATCTCTGTCACAATGGAAGCCTTTGAAAAAGGCATCGTTGCCGAGAAGCTTGATTGGGGCGATGCGGACAGCATGATCGAAATCGCTCGAAAAATTGCATTTCGTGAAGGCTTTGGCAGCATCCTTGCTGAAGGGCCTGCACGCGCGACAGCTGCATGGGGCGTGCCTGAACTGTCCATGTCAGTCAAAGGTCAGTCTATCCCTGCTTATGATCCGCGCGGAATCCAGGGAATCGGCCTTGGATATGCGACAAGCAACCGCGGTGCCTGTCACCTTCGCGGCTACACGGTCGCATCCGAAATCGCCGGTATTCCAGAGCCAACAGACCGTACAGTAGCAGAAGGAAAGGCTGAGCTACTGAATGTATTCCAGAACCTGCTTTCTTTCTCGGATTCTATGGATATCTGCAAGTTCTCTTCTTTCTCTGAAAATGCCGAACATTATGCTGAGCAATACAGCACAATGACCGGCATCCCAATGACAGCAGAAGATGTCATGCTTGCAGGGGAAAGAATCTACAATCTAGAGCGATACTATAACAATCTTGCCGGTTTCAATAAGCGGGAGGATGACTTCCTGCCAAGACGCTTCACGGAAGAAGGAGCTTCCGGCAACAGTGAAGGACTGGTCTCTCGTATGGATATCATGCTGGAAGACTACTATACTATCCGGGGTTGGAAAGATGGCGTCGTGCCAGCAGAAAAGCTTCGCGAACTCGGCATCATCGGGGAAGAAACATCTCCAGCTACAGAAGAAGTTTAATTATGAAAAAAAACCAGGTGATTTCGCCTGGTTTTTTGTTTCGTTAAATGAATGATTATCTGGAACTTATTTTTTCCAGTCAGCATAATAAGGCTACCCGCCTACCCGAGTTGTTTTGTAACGGTAATTTTTGATCAATTTTTCCAGCTGTTCCTGATTTTCCGCTGCAAAACGGATAGATACAGCATGGATAATAAACGTTTTCGTAAAAGCAATTTCGTTTTCGGACAGAATTTCTGCTTTCCATGTCTCCGCCTCATACACGTACGGGAAGGAGTCTGTAACGAGTCTGCCGCCAAGCTCTTCAAAGTACATGCCGAGGTGATCCCGATTGATTCCCCTGAATTCTAGAATTCTATCAACCATATCAGCCACCAGCAACCGGAGGAAACAGTGCAAATTGGTCGCTGTCTTTTACTATCGTTTCCAGCTCCTGATCGTGGACAATATTGCGTCCATTGATATAAACATGGACAAAGGGCTTTAGCTTCTTCTCCTCTGTGAAAATTTCCTCCTGTATTTCAGGGAACATTTCACACATTTTGTCCAAAACGTCCATCACCCGGTCACCATTAGGAAGCACCTCAATTGTCACGCCTCCACATATATCCCTCAGATTAGCAAATACTTTTACCTGCATTCCCAATCGCCCCCTTCTCCTACCTTAATAATAATGGGAAAACGCAAAGATGTCTTTCATTTTATGAAAACATAAGGCATATTCTCCGTTCCCGCACGCATATCCGTCAGTCATTTTGTTCGAAAGTTTGCGCTTTTTCTATTCCCTGGGAATCCATAACCGTTTCGGTGAACTGCTTGATTAACGGTCGATTTTGGGAATCTGAGTGGGTCACAAGATAGAATTCCCTATCGTATGGTTCCAAGTTATTGATAATCGAAATGCGTCCGGCTTTTGCCGCGGGTATTGCTGCCAGTCTTGATACAAAGCTGATCCCTAGCCCTGCCTCCACTGCAGCGAGAACGGATTCTGTGCTGCCGATGGAAATAGAAATATTCAGATCATCGACTGACATTCCTTTTTCCATCAAAAAATGCTCCATCATTTTCCTGGTTCCTGACCCTTCTTCTCGGAGGACGAAATCATATTGCTGAATCTCGGTAAAATCCGGACACTCTGCATGAAGCAATGGATGCCCAATAGGGGTGACCAACACTAGCGAGTCTGAGGCAATTGGCTTGCTTGTTAACAGGCGGGAGTCAACTTTTATCCCGATAACAGCAGCATCTATTTGATGATTCTGCAGCTGGTCCAGCACGCTTTTGGAGTCACCAATTTCTATCCTTACATCCACCTTTGGATACAGACTGCGGAATGTCTTGATCCAGCCTGGAAGCAGGTAGGTTCCGGGAATCGTGCTAGCACCAATGGACAAGGTGCCAGTCAGTTTTCCTTGAAATTCATCGAGATTATCCTCCAGTGTTTTCCATCTAACCTTTATATCCTTTGCGGCACTGTATACAAGCATGCCTGCAGATGTTGGCCTGATGCCAGCCGCTCTTCTATCGAGCAATTCAAACCCAAGTTCTTCCTCAAGACTCTTAATTTTCAGGCTAACCGATGGCTGGGAACTTTTCATTGCCGCTGCCGCCTCTGAAAAACTGTTTCTTTCCACAACCATCACAAAGGCATCGAGCTTTTTCAAATTCATAGCATTTTCTCCAATTTAAGACGTATATGCTTCTATTTTAATATAGTTTGTCTACCACATAGGTCTAGTAGTACTAGGTTGATTGGAACGGAAGGTGCGTAGACTCCTGCGGGATCCAGGCGCTTTAGCGCTGAGGAGGCTCACCGCACGACCCGCGGAAAGCGAAGCAACCTGGAGTGGAGATCAACCGGTCCATTTTAACAAGGCCAACCTTTAAGGACTTTTTCAGTGGCCACCCAACCGGCTGTCTCTTTTTTTATGATCTTTTAAACGGCCACCAGTTTGCTTCCCCAAAGTTCTTCACTAAAACTGGAATGAACAGTGGCAGCATGATGAATGCATACAAGAATAATCCTGCAAGAAGGATCGAAGCGATTTGCAGCAAGGACATCATTCCGGAAGGCATCATTGCGGCGAAAGTTCCGCCGAGGATGATGGCTGCTGAAATGATCACCGTACCCATCTTTTTCATCGAAAGCAGCATTGCTTCTGAAATCGACAGGTTTTTATACTCATTGAAACGGTCCATCAGGAAAATACTGTAGTCCACACCAAGGGCAACCAGGATGACAAAGGCGAAAAACGGCACTGCCCAGCTGATCCCTGAATATCCGAGGATATCGACATAGATGACTTCATTGATCGCCATGGAAGTATAATACGTTAAAATCAAGGAACCAATCATGTAAATTGGCATGATGATAGAGCGGAACAGGAACACAAGAATGATGCCAATACCGAGCAGCATTAAGATCACTGTTCTGGTATAATCCTGGCCAGACATTTTATCGAGGTCCGCATTCGTGCTGGTGATCCCACCAATGGCTACATCAGCATTTTCAAGCTTTGTCCCTTTTGTTGCGCGTTCAACAGCATCCTTAAGTGCTGGAATTTGCGCCATCGCTTTGTTTGAGTATGGATTCGCCTCAAAAATGACATCCATCGTCATGACTTTTCGATCTTTTGAAAAATAGACATCAAGCACTTGGGCGAACTCATCACTTTTAAGCGCATCTTCAGGCAGGTAAAAACCATTGGAATCAGCACTAGCCAAGCCGGTTAAGTACTCCTGAGCGGAGCCAAGGCCTTTTGAAACTTGATCCAGCCCATCCGTACTCTGACTCAGTCCGTCCGTGAGCTGATCCATTTGGGTACCAAGCCCTCCAAACCCAGCTAACAGCTGCTGTTGGCCTGCATTAACGCTGGACAAACCGGTTGTCAGATCCGGAAAATGTTGAACAATTTGACCTTGTCCGTCAGCAAGCTGATTTAGCCCTGCCTGTTGCTGTTCGATGCCGTCGATGAGCTGTTGGAGTCCAGGGCCGAAAGTTGCTTGTTGTGCCAATGCTCCGGCAAAAGCTTCGTTAGCCTGTGTCATTCCACCAATAAGCTGTGGTATTACCTCGTTCAATTGATTTATACCTGCTGAGGCTTTTGCAAGCTCTCCCTGCATGTAAGTGAGCTGACCCTTCATTTCCTGGTATGTTTGATCCGCTTTTAACGTTTCATCTCTATTTTCTAAATAGCCAAAAAGCTGGCCATTTGTCTGCGAGATTCCGCTGGATAAATGAGAGATGCCTTCTCCGGCATTCTTGTATCCGGCTTCAAGCTCGGTTAACCCTTTTTCCATCTCCACATACTTAGATTGTAGCTGCTGATACCCAGCCAGCAATTCCTCTGCGCCAGCTTTTGCTCTTTCCAGTCCAGCTTTTATCTCCCCAGACCCAGCGGAACCCTTTCTGATGCCGTCCTCAATTTTCACAAGATTAGTCTGGATATCACCGAGGCCTGTTTCAATTGCAGTTGTTCCATTGATCAGTTCATTGATGCCATCCGCAGCCCCCTTCAACTCCGGAGCTGATTTGGATAATTCCGTTTCTGCCTCATTGAGACCTTTGTTGATTTTATCCAGGCCATCCTTTCCCTCACCCAGGCCTGATCCAAGTGTTTCCGCCTGTTTGGAGACGAAGAAGTCTTCGATTGGCTGTCCTGTTGGCCGAGTGACCGAACGGACTGTGTCCACCATATCGACTTTTTTCAGTTCCGCACTGATGTTTTCGGCTAGTTTAATGTATTCTGCCGAGTCCATTCTTTCATCATTTTTCAGGATAATCTGAGTCGGCATTGATTCGCCTGGACCAAAGCTTGTGGCAATCGCATTGAACGCCTTGATGGAGTTTACATTTCCGCTAATTTCATCCAATGAATTGTAGCTAAGCTTCCCATCATAAGCTACAAGAAACGGGACGCACACCGCTGCGACAATCAGCAAGCTCAGAAATGGACGTGCGAGCGAAAATCGTCCGACAGTGCCCCATAGCTTGCTTTCCCCATGCTCTGCGCTTTGTTTGGATGGCCAGAAAAGCTTTGGACCTAATAACGCCATGAAAAACGGCACAATAGTGAATAAACCAGCCAAAAGCAACGCAACCCCGATCGCTACTGCAGCGGCGGATTGATATAAAATAAATTGGGAGAACCCAATGGCAGCAAAGCCGATCATAACTGCCATTCCGCTAAAAAATACAGTACGCCCTGCATTTTTATAGGTTGCGATAATCGCTGCCGGCACTGTTTCATGATGCGTAAGCTCTTCCTTAAAGCGGCTGAGCAGCAAAATACAGTAGTCCGTTCCAATCCCGAACAAAACGGCAACAAGGAAAATCTGCGTATAGTTGGACAGCGGAAAATTGAACTGGTCCACTAGCATCGATACGATTGACTGTGAAACAAAGTAAGCCATACCGACTGTCACCAATGGAATAACAGGCGCGATGACCGATCTGAAAACGAGGAGAAGCACGACAAGAATAAAAACAACCGTGATTCCTTCCGTCTTTTTCAACCCTTCTTCAGAACTGGTTATCAAATCCTCATTGATCAGCCACTGGCTCGTATAGTAGTGGTCGACATCCACATCCTCAATCACGGCATAGAGCAGCTTTTTCACTTCTGCCGGTTCGCGGTCGTTCCAGCTGACCGTTACCGAGGACAGAATGGACTTTCCATCCTTAGAGACAAGCTGTTCCTTCAGGCTTTCCTCATTGAAGTGTGTTAGAATATTGGTGATACCGATTTGGTCACGGTTTTTTTCAAGCTTACGGATGGCTTTTTCCGCTTCACTGATTTCTGCCTGCGTTAGCTTTTTCTCGCTGTGGAAAACGAGTGCGACCTGTGTCTCATCTCCTCCCCCTTCCTGCTTCCTGACCTCCTCCATAATATTGCCAGCGAGCGTCGAGGAGTATTCGTCTGGTACAGTGATCTGCCCTTTTTCCCGGACAAGACCTGCCATATTTGGTGCAGCCATAAACATTCCTGCAGCCACCAGAATCCACACAATAATGACGATCCATTTCTGCTTGATAATGAAGTTCACGTTATTCCACCCTGCTCTTTCTCTCTAGTAAAATTTCTTTTAGCTTGTCGTATGTCTTAAGGAACTGGACGAGTTCATCTTGATCAAACTTGGTAATAATCGATTCCACCAACGCCTGGATTCGTTCCTCTGTTTTTTGAAATAGTTCATTTCCCTTCTCAGTCAAAGTCAGATAGACGACACGGCGGTCGTTTTCATCCCTTGTTCTGAGGATTAGCCCTTTTTCCCACAGACGCGTGATAATGGCGGTAATTGCGCTTTTTTTCACGTCGAATACAGCCGCCAGCTCTGAAGATGTGCAGGAGCCTACTTTGTTGATATAGCGCAATGTATAGTGCTGGTCATTCGTAAGATCTAAACCAATTTGCCCCTTGACCATCCCTTCGGCAAGCTTGTTCACCGAAAAAGAAACATGGATATAGTGGTCCACTAACTCTTTGATCGACTGATCAGACATTTAGCTGCAGTCACCTCCCCTTTCGTTCTATCCTTTAACTGTTAAACTGTTTAACTATTAACCTTGTTAACTTTAATCCTAATCCACTTTACTGTCAAGAGAACAAAAAGCGCAAGCGACTCGAGGGGCTAGGCGCTGAAGCTGGATTAACAAAACCGCAAATAGTTATCCATAATTAAATAATTTTTATAATTTCTTAAACAGTAAGAAAACTGCCAAATAAACTTAGCAGTTTTCAAAATGTATTATAAATGTTTTCGCACTCTGCTCCAGTCGGCTCATAGAAGCAGTGCAGCTTAAATTGGCCGGCGAGCGGCTGATTGTACCAGGTAGGAGGACAGTCGCCCGGAGGCCGGAAATACCAAAGTGCAAATTTCGATGGCCATAGACGCTCGCCCTTCACAGCCCGCCTCGCAAGCCGCTTTTCTATTTCTCTGGCTCTTTGGTAAAAATACCCTTTCTTAACAGCTTCAAAGGCATGTTCCTGATAGATCATCTGCGGAATCGTCCTTATTCCTTTAAAGTCCGAACAATCTCCCCGGACTCGGTTAATCCCGACATTTCCAACCATTAACATCCCTTGCTGGCCTTCCCCTTCAGCTTCGGCTCTGAGAAGTCTCGCCAACAACTCGATATCAGCCTCTGTATACTTCACCACTGCCATGTGAAAACCTCCAGCTTTTTATAATACATCATATTTTCAAAAGGCTTGGGTTATCACATAATATCGAAGGAATGTTAATGAACCTTTGGGCCAATGACTGCATATAGTACCTCAAAGACGGAATAAGGATGTAGTGCTATGCCAGTCACGATAAACCTCTTTTATTTTAAGGTTAACAGCGTTTCGGGAAATGGCTCGATCACGATAGGTTCAGCTACCCATAACAGCCATACAGCCAATGATAAGTCTCAAGGAGTGAATTGTTCCTTCGGGGATGCATCATCAACAGAAGCGTTGATGGATAATGTCTATATTGATCCGGATGTAAATGATCAAGCTGCGATTGCAACAGCTGATTCCACCTATCAGGGTATCCCGCTAGCCCCAGTGAATGAACCTCCTGCTAATCTCCTTTGAATGCCATGGGATGTCTGAAAAAAGAAGAAATGCAATCTATTTTTGCAGCATGAAGTCTTGATAAGGAGGTTTTCGATGCCTTACCAAATTAATATTTTAAATATCAAAATCAATGGAATCACTCAAAACGGAAACTTGGATGTTGGTTCAACAATCCAAAACAGCCACACGGCAAACAGCAAGAATTTCGGTGTCAATTTTTCTCTAGGTGATTTCTCTCCATCCTCTTCTTTGCAAAATACCGGAGTTTTTGATCCCGATGTCAGTGATCAGGATCAGAATGCCAACCCTTCTGCGCCAATTGGAAATCAAATTTAGAATCTTGATTAGGGGGTGCTGCCATGGATATGGAGAAAGTAAAAATGTGGCTAGAATTGACAAATAAATACCAAAAAGATGATTTTTGGCGTGGGTTATTTCATCAAGGAATCCCGGAGAGAATCGTCCATGCTAATGATTTTCCATTATATGATATTTATAAAAGCGATTCTATCCTCTGCCTGATCATTGAGCTTCCCGGCATCGACAGGAGCGATCTCTCCGTGGCTCTAAGACACGGAGATACTCTCGTCGTGAAGGGGATTTCAAGGTCCTTGTTCCCTGCTGATATGGAGCTGAAAAGGGAAAGATTTTATGGTGAGTTTGAGCGGCTGATCCCACTGCCACAACCTACCGAGACAAAATTCATTCACTCCACCTTCCAAGATGGGATTCTCCAGGTGACGTACCCTCGACAGGATGATAGAACCGCAGACAGACAGGAAGATACCAGGATCATCTAAGATAACTCGCCAAAAATATCCACCCTGCCTTGGTGCGTTTATTGATTGTTTTTTGCGGATAAAATCTTACTACCTTTCATAGGTGCATACCAACTAAACGAGGAGGGAATTTTGCTAACTTTCTTCCAAAATTCAAGCCTTGCAGATTCCTGCAAGGCTTTTCCTATTTATGCTTTTAGCACATCGTGGTCTACATATCGCTCGCCGTTCAGTTCACTGATGACGTTGATAGCAACCTTCGCTCCGTCTCCAGCTGTGATGATTGTATGCATGCTAACCCCTGCGCAAGTGCCTGCCGCCCAAACGCCTTCCACATTCGTTTTTCCAGCTGCATCAACGTCAAAAATCGTCTTGATTCTTGGCTCTGTGCCATCTTTGGTTGCAAGACCTGACGCTCCTGCCACATCCGTCATCATGCCCGAAGCGATGATAACATGCTTTGCTTCATACTCGCCGTTTTCCGTTATAACTTTTACTCCGCTGTCTGTTTTGCTGACAGAAGTCACTGTCGTTTCTACGAATTCGGCACCAAATTTTTTCGCCTGCTTGATTCCAGTTTCGACTAAGTCTGGGCCTGCGATTTCAGGAGCGCCATAGTGGTTCTCCATCCAAGCACGCTTCGTTACGCTTTTATTGTTGTCCAGCACGATTGTTTGCTTGCCAGCCTTTGCTGCGAAAATCGCTGCGCTTCCTCCCGCAGGCCCTGCTCCGATAATTGCTACATCATACATAGGGAAATTCCTCCTTTTCTTTATTCAAAGATAATCATACCAAATTTCTTTCTATTAATGAAAGTTTAAGGAAACATCAAAAACACCAAGAGCTAAACTAATTACGATAAAAACCCCTGCAATAAGCTGATCATGTTACCTTTTCCATTGACAACATGCATAGATATTTCCTCCGCTTTTTTTTACAAAATGTTACATCCTGCCCTATCATTATCATAAATTATAGTCCTCTTGCATTCGTATAGTTATAGATCTAACAGCAGGATTATTTAAGAGGAAAGAAATGTTCTTTGCAACGAAAGACACTAAAAAGCCCGGAGACTGATCTCCGGGTTTCGCCTTCTCTATCATTCAACTTTTCAATAAATTCTTCACCAAATCCACCGCTGGTTTCTTGTCATACTGATTGTACAGGCCCACTGAAATCCGGACTGGGTCGCCGAAAAAGAAACGCTCGTAGATGGTTTCCCTTCCTGCGAAAGCACTTGAGCACATATCCCACACCAATCTGAACAAGCGAACTCTTTCCTTCGCCTCGGTATCTGCTCCCTGTAAATACAGGTCGAGATCACTTCTTATATCCGAGTCAAAATCATTGCTCGTCGGAATCGTGATGGTTCCGCTGGCTCCCAGCAGCTGGAGGATTTCTACGAATCTTGGATAAAGCTTTGGAAATATGAGACTCGCAACAGTAAGAGGGTTCGCATCCGGTACCACCAATCCCGAACCATTTTCCCTCGCCTGCATTTCCGAAGATAAAAGCAGTCCCTTCATCATTTCCACACCACATATCATTTCACTGATTTTTTCTTTTACATGCTGATATTCGCCAATACCGATCGTTTCCGTGATTAATTGGGCAGTTCCCAGAAACAACCTGGATTTGGTAATCTGCCTTGATAATGTCTGATGAACCAGGAATGTATTGAAATTTGTTTCGTTGAAAAGATTCATGGCAGCTTTAAGATCTTTATATAAAAATACCCTTTCCCATGGTACAAAGGTGTTATTGAAAATCACGATTGTATCCATTTCTTCAAATCGCGACCCGAGCGGATGGTCAAAATGGGATTCGTTATAGACAAAGGATTCCCGGCAGACAAACTTTAAGTTTTCCGTACTACTCGGAATTGAAAAGGCATATACATAATCCTCCTCGATGAATTTTCCGCCTGCCGGCAAAACCATCAGCTCATCTGTGATACCGCCTTGTGTAGCCAATAACCTGGCACCCTTAATAAAAATCCCATCCGCTGTCTCCCTAACCACCCGGGCAGAAATAGGTTTCTCCTTATCTTCAAAATACGCGAGAGTTCGATTCACCTGCGGCGTGACGTACGTATGGGAGAAGGTAAGGTCATTCTCTCTCGCCTTTTCATAAAGATTCGTCACATTCCTGCCTAATTTATTTTCCCCTTCAAAAACATGTGCTGAAGCACCAAGAGCCATTAAGGCAGTATTCATGTAATCAGGGGTCCTTCCCATCATTCCGCCCGTCAGCTTTGCCCACTCACCGGCAGCAAGCCTCCTGAGTTCCAAATCTTCTTTTTTGACCGGAGGATGAAAAGATCGGCCAACTCGGTTTCCGGTTGTCGGCGATTTATAGGTCATCAGCGGCAAATTCCCCACTTCCACTTGGAAATCATACAAACGGGCCTTGCTATTGATCACTCCCTTAAAGGCATGATGCGCTAGTATGTCTCCGGTGATTTTCTGTCCATCAAACCAAATATTGCTTTTCAAATTACCGATTCTTTCTTTCAACTGAGTTCCATTGATTGCAGGCATATTCCCACTCCTGACTTGTTCTTGCTTTTAACCATCATGCCTATATCTATTCACATTTTCCGGCAGTATTGCATGGTTTATTAAAAGAAGAGCGGAAGTGAGAGGGATAGCCTGTCCTGAAATATCACGGAAAAGTGCAGGTATACACCGAAAAGAAACAAATAATGCGAAAACAGCCATGAAAAAAGACCTCCATTGAGGCCTTTTTTCTAAAATTTAGAAAGAGCTTTATTAGCATTATTCGGGTAGACAGAGCCGAACAAATCTAAATCTGATTTTCCGTAGAATGGATAGCCATTTGCCTGGTATCCACCACCCCCTGGTGTCATTGGGTAGCCGGTACCAGGCGAACCTGGATAGCCTGCCGCCCCCACTCCTGGATATCCGCCATAACCACCTGGATATCCGCCTATATTGCCTCCCGGGTACCCACCGAAGTTTGGTCCAGGATATCCACCAGGAGGAAAATAGGCTCCTCCAGGAAAGCCTGCTCCCGGATATCCGAAAGGCGGTGGCGACAATGGACGGGGGGGTGTCAAAGCTCCACCTAGGAATCCACCTGCTAAACCTCCTAAAAACGGCAACCAGCCAAAGCCAGCTCCAAATCTATAATCATTTCGTTGAAAACGATTTACATATGGATGCATATTTAAGAACCTCCTCTTATTCCATGTGTATGCATGTTTTGCCTACTTTGTCTGGGCCATCAGCATGAAATATCCCAAATCCCTTGCTAATAAAACTGCAATGATGGAACAAGAGGTGAAATCAATCCCATGAACAGATGCCGATTGGATTATGGAATATTCAATTCCATCATCGTCGAGACAGGTTCAAACCCTAAGTTTTCACAAAGTATTCTTGAAGGATTTCCATTAAACACATTAAGCTGGATCGTCGTGATTCCCAGTGCCCTAAACTCATTAATCGCGGCAATCGCAAGTTTTCGGGCGATCCCCGACTTTCTGTACTTTGGGAATACAAATACACTAACCAAATTCCCCATGACCTGACCCTTCACAGTATTGAAGTTTGTAACCAAGAGAATCCATCCCCTTAGTCTGCCTTGTTCTATATCGATGAGAAAATAGCCCCCGTTTTGAATGACGGGCATAAAAAGGTTATAGGCATTCTGCACACTATTTTCAGCATATCCCATCGAGCTTTCCTTCATCACTTTCCCGGACAGCTGAATAAGATGGTTCGCCTCTTCCTGAGTTGCTCTTCTGATTGCCATTAACAAACCTCGATTCAAATATATTTTGTACTAATATATCGAAAATTAGTGCTGTGAGTGCCTGTCAGCGATAAACAGGCTAACGAAATGTTCGGAAAGAGGAAACAACTGAAAAACTTTGGAAGTTCACCTATATTGTCTGTATAAATGAAAACAGGATGCAAATTAAGTTTTTAACCGAACTTCATATTTTCTCCACAAATTTCGGTTATATTTATCCCATTCAAGAAGGTGAATAAATTGAAATTATCGGTAAAGCTAGGTCTGTGGATTTTCATCTGCATTTTACTGATTGAGACTGTTTCGATGATTTTTTTACATAACAATGTCGTTCGTTCCCGAATTGACCAGGAATTGAACTCGTTAAAAGCCCGCGGAAACAGTCATCGAGATGTCCTCGAGATGGCTTTTAATGATTCAACCCTTCAGCATATTCGGTTAATGGAAGCGCACACTGACACATTTGTAGTAGTAGCAAATTCCGCTGGAGAAGTTTTATTAACATCCAAGGAGATTAATGAAGGAATGAAAAAGATTCTTGATCAGTCCTCTTCTCAGTTGCCACGGCAAGGTGTTATTCTGCAATCGGAGTGGAAGGAGGAAGCGTACATAGCTACCGTTACTCCTTATGAAACAGGAACAGATAAAGGATCTGTTTATATGTTTCGGGACACAGAAAATGTGAAAGCATTCGTATCACAGCTAAACAGGCATTTTATGCTGGCATCGATATGGATCCTATCCTTTATGTTTATTACTATATTTCTCTTAACAAAGGTGCTTACAAGGCCGCTAATAATAATGAAGGAGGCCACGCGAAAATTGAGCAAAGGAGATTTTTCTGTTTCTGTGCCTGTTCAGTCGCATGACGAATTGGGTGAGCTTGCCCAATCCATTCAAACGCTGGCAAACGACTTGAATTATATGAAGCAGGAACGAAATGATTTTTTAGCGAGCATATCCCATGAACTCCGGACTCCATTAACTTATATAAAAGGGTATGCCGATATTGCCCGGCGAACCAATATAAGGCCACAGGAGCGAACGCACTACTTGCAAATCATTGGTGAAGAATCAGAACGGGTCAACCGACTTTTGGAAGAGCTTTTTTCCCTTGCTAGAATCGATCAAAATGAATTTCTCATCACCAAAGAACGTGTCCAGCTCTTTCCTTTTCTTCATTCTATTTACGAAAGAGTTTTACCCGCATTTTTAACTAAAAACATAGAGTTACAACTCGATAGTGATCAAGATATTTTCGTCGATATTGATCCCTCCCGATTTGGACAGGTACTTTCGAATATTTTAGACAATGCTTTAAAATATTCAAATGAAGGCACTACCACTACGATTCGGGCAATTAAAAGGGACAGAAATGTTGTCATTTCTATACAGGACCAGGGAATTGGGATTCCCGAAGAAGACATTCCTTATGTGTTTGAGCGATTATACCGTGTGGAAAAATCCCGCGCAAGGATCACCGGCGGATTTGGTTTAGGGCTTGCAATCGCAAAACAGCTTGTCGAAATCCATGGGGGATCCCTTTCTGTTAAAAGCAAACCCGGAGCAGGGACAGTATTTACGATTGTACTTAAGGAGAGCTGAAAATGAATAAAGTGCTGATAGTCGATGATGAGCAGAGAATGCTTGATCTGTTAGAACTATATATCACACCACATGGCTATGTTTGTGTCAAAAAAACTTCAGGGAATGATGCCCTAATGTTTCTTGAGGAGGAACAAGTGGATCTGGTTCTCCTCGATGTCATGATGCCTGATATGGATGGCTGGGAAACTTGTGAGAAAATCAGGAAATTCTCAACAGTACCAATCATCATGTTGACTGCTCGAAGCGCTGACGAAGACATCGTAAAGGGTTTAAAGAAGGGTGCGGACGACTATGTTACCAAGCCTTTTAACGAGGATGTCCTGCTCGCAAGGATTGATGCGGTGACGAGACGATCAGGATCTACATCAGCAAATGATACCCTTACTTTTTATGGATTATCAATAAATGAAGCCGCTATGGAAGTATTTTATAAAGACAAGCCAATCCTATTGACGCCAAAAGAATTCTCCCTCTTGACCACCTTTATAAAAACCCCTAATCGGGTGTTCTCGAGAGACTATCTCCTTACCTCCCTATGGAGTTTTAAAACTGAAACAGAAAACCGTACAATCGATTCGCATATTAGAAATTTAAGAGACAAATTACGGCAGTCCGGATTTCCCGTCGACCAAAATTTGCTAACGGTCTGGGGTGTCGGATACAAATGGAGTTCAGAACGTTCATCGTCATAAGTCAATTGAGGAGAAATAGAAACATGCAAAAAGGCATCATGTAGATGCCTTTTTTTGCAGAATAAGAAAGTATAAATTTAACTTCGAGAATTGTCCAGCTCCAGCGCCTAGCCCCTCGAGTCGCTTCGGTCTGCCCAATGAAGTCAAAGAACGACTTCACTGGTCAGGCCTCCGAGGCACAGGATGTGCTAGACCCGCCAGCCACAGGACGTGGCGTTATCGGCGGGCAGCGCTTGTCGGGGCTGACCAAGGCGCTTGCGCTTTTCTTTGCAATGTCCTTAATTTGCAGACGTAAGTTCCTCTTCTGTTACCCATTTATGATTTTTCACCACTGCTCCTCCGCTCGTTGGAGTGAAATCAATCATATAGACGGTAGTTTGCTCTGCAGTGTCGATTGTCGCCGTTGCTCCGTTCATGCCTTTCATATGATCAGCCATCAGAACAACTTCATCACCAGGTTTATAAGGTTGATCTGCTGCATTTTCCAGCTCTTCGTGGATCACCCATTTGTGGTTCGATATTTTCTCGCCGCCTGTTGTCGGGGTATAGGAAACAGCATAAACTGTCGTGTCGTATGCTCCAACAATAGTTCCGGCTGCGCCATTCATCCCCTGCATGTGATCGGAGTTTACCACTATCTCCCTCCCCACTTCAAAGGCGGGATTTTCTGCTTCTTTCAATCCTTCCGGAACTTCGCCAGAACCTGAATGGTTCATTCCCGCATGGTCCCCTTCGTTGTTCTCGTAGCTGGTATTTTCCTTTCCCTTTTCGTTACCGGTATCTGAACAAGCAGCTAAAACAAGTGCTGTGATGAATCCCAGAACAAATAGAGCTAGTTTTTTTGTTTTCATGACGATTCCTCCAGAATTCTTTATAATAATCAAAATACCCGAATAGATTGCAGAAAATGTGCATTTCCCTTTACGTTTATTATTCTTTTTATAATTTTTGTTGAACTGTGTGAACTACTCCCACCACTTACCACCCTTCGGGTCGCTTGAAGTGGGGGCTTCTCGACTTATCGTTGCTTTTGCTAGCCAACGAAAACTGACCGAGCTAACCCTCTTGTTCCAAGAGTTTTTGTTT